>ONDB01000160.1 GCA_900316485.1 uncultured Eubacteriales bacterium | reverse complement strand
GAGGACATCCTTCATCTTAAGGAAAAGGTAGATGCTGGTGCAGATTTCCTTACCACTCAGATGGTATTCGACAATAATCTTTTCTTCAATTTCATGTACAAGCTAAGAGAAGCAGGTGTAACTGTTCCCGTTATCCCCGGCATCATGCCTATCACCAATGCAATACAGGTTGAACGTGCTATAAAGCTTTCCGGATCGTTTATGCCCCAGAGATTCAAGAGCATTGTAGATTATTTCGGAAAGGATCCGGCTTCAATGAAGCAGGCTGGAATAGCATATGCTACATCCCAGATCATAGATCTCTATGCAAACGGAATAACAAATGTTCATGTTTATTCAATGAACAAGCCCGATGTTGCAAAATCTATAAAGAACAACCTTTCCGACATCTTAGGAAAGGATTTCGACAGATAATCTGCCGTCTGAGGCGTTATATGTCTATCAGATTACATAATAACCGCTTGTTCCCCGGAACCGGCGGTTATTTTTATTTATCAGCAGAACAAAAAGTGGCTGCAGCATTATAATAATACATATTACATGATAACAACGCGCAAAAAAAGCCGATGAATTTTGATTCATCGACTTTTTTACTTTTAGTTTTAAAGCCTATGCATTGTCAGCAGATTAATTATTACTTTGCTACTATATTAACCAGCTTTCCCTTTACATAGATTTCTTTGACAATATTATTGCCCTCAATAAATGACTGTACCTTTTCGCTTGCTTTCGCCTGAGAAAGTGCTCCTGCCTGATCAATATCAGCGGCTACACTGATCTTATCCCTTACCTTGCCGTTGACCTGTACAACGATTTCTATTGTAGATTCAACGCATTTGCTTTCGTCATATTCAGGCCATTTTGCAATTGATACAAAACCCTCTCCCAGAGCAGCCTGTGACCATACTTCCTCGGCAATATGCGGTGCGAAGGGTGACATAAGGATAGTAAAGATTCTAAGTTCGCCCTTTGTTACGCTGCCTGTAGCAGTAATGTCATTGATAAGTGACATAAGAGCTGCAATAGCTGTATTGAACTTGAGTATCTCAATATCGTCGCCAACCTTTTTGATGGTCTTATGCACTGAGCTTTCAAGCTGGGGACGAACGCTGTCTTCCTCTGTCATGATATTCATAAGGTTATAGAAACGCTCTGCAAGTCTGCGGCAGCCTCTGATACTGCTTGAACTCCACGGAGCTGCGTTTTCAAAGTCACCGATGAACATCTCAAACAGACGCATTGTATCTGCACCGTATTCATTTACTATATCATCAGGATTAACAACATTTCCTCTTGACTTGCTCATCTTCTCGCCGTTTTCTCCCAGGATCATACCGTGGCTTGTACGCTTTGCATAGGGCTCCGGTGTAGGAACCACACCGATATCATAGAGGAATTTATGCCAGAAACGGCTGTAGAGCAGGTGAAGTGTTGTATGCTCCATACCGCCGTTATACCAGTCAACGGGAGTCCAGTAATCAAGCGCTTCCTTGGATGCAAGAGCTTCGTTATTATGAGGATCCATATATCTGAGGAAATACCATGATGAACCAGCCCACTGAGGCATAGTATCTGTTTCTCTCTTTGCATCCTTGCCGCATTTCGGACACTTGGTATTTACCCAGTCTGTCATCTTTGCAAGGGGTGATTCACCTGTATCTGTAGGCTCATAGGATTCCACCTCAGGCAGTTCCAGCGGAAGCTGGCTTTCGTCCAGCGGAACAGCTCCGCAGCAGGGACAGTGAACTATCGGAATAGGCTCACCCCAGTAGCGCTGACGTGAAAATACCCAGTCACGAAGCTTATAGTTAACCTTTGCATGACCCTTGCCGCTTTCCTCAAGCTTTTCGATGATCTTTTTCTTTGCGTCGTCAACACTCAGACCGTCAAGATAATCTGAGTTTGTCATTATACCTGTTGCGCAATCTGTGAAGGCTTCCTTCTGTACATCTTCGCCGCCCTTGACTACCTCGATTATCGGAAGTCCGAATTTTACTGCAAAATCGTGGTCACGGGTATCATGTGCCGGAACAGCCATGATAGCACCTGTACCATAGGAAACAAGTACATAGTCGGAGATGAATATAGGAATCTGTCTGCCGTTTACAGGATTAATTGCTTCAACGCCGTCAATTCTTACGCCTGTTTTATCCTTTGCAACCTCAGTACGCTCGAAATCTGACTTTCTGGCAGCCGCCTCCTGATATTTTCTGATCTCATCCATATTTCCGATTACTGAAGAAAGCTTTTCAATGATGGGGTGCTCAGGTGAAATTACCATGTATGTAGCACCAAAAAGCGTATCAGGACGAGTAGTATAAACTGTAAGGGTATCGCCTGTTGTGGTTGTAAAATCCACCTCTGCGCCGGTTGATCTGCCGATCCAGTTTTTCTGCTGAGCCTTAACTCTGTCAGGATAGTTAACAAGGTCAAGATCATTGATAAGTCTTTCAGCATATGCAGTAATCTTAAGCATCCACTGTGACTTTACCTTTCTTACCACTTCACTGCCGCAGCGCTCGCAGGCTCCGTTAACAACCTCCTCGTTTGCGAGAACGCATTTACATGAGGTACACCAGTTAACAGCCATTTCCTTCTTATAAGCCAGTCCGTTTTTAAACAGCTGAAGGAATATCCACTGAGTCCATTTATAATATGACGGATCTGTCGTATTTATTTCTCTGCTCCAGTCGAAGGAAATACCAAGAGCCTGAAGCTGGCTTTTGAAGCGTGCTACATTTTTCTTTGTAACATCCTTGGGATGAACATGATTCTTTATTGCAAAATTTTCCGTCGGAAGTCCGAATGCATCCCAGCCGATAGGATAGAGCACATTATATCCCTGCATTCTGCGTTTTCTTGATACAATATCCAGTGCAGTATATGAGCGGGGATGTCCTACATGAAGCCCCTGTCCGGAAGGATAAGGGAATTCTATAAGTGTATAATACTTAGGTTTTGTGCTGTTGTTTTCTGCATGGAAAATACCTGCCTGTTCCCATGCCTTCTGCCATTTCGGTTCAACCGACTTATGATCGTACTTTTCTGCCATTTTCTTTATTCTCTCCTTTTTATACCGGATATAATTATGATCCGGCGGCATGATTTTGCTGTTTTCAGCCTTCGACTATTTCTCCGTCCTCCCAGAGTCTTTCAAGATTATAGTAATCCCTTGCTTCCTCTGAAAAAACATGAACAACTACATCTATATAGTCAATGAGTATCCATGTATCATTTCTCTGACCCTCAACACCGCTTGCGCTCAGACCTGCCTGATCAAGCTGATATTCAACCTCATCTGCCAGTGCCTTTACATGGGTATTGGATGTACCTGTCGCAATAACAAAATAATCTGCGATGCTGGAAATATCTTCGATCCTGATAATCTTGATATCCAGACCTTTTTTACTGTCAAGCGCCTTTGCGGCAAGCTTTGCCGTTTCAAGTGATGTCATATATAATTTCCTCCTGTGAATTGATCTGAATTACAAAAAACGTATGACGTCATTTCTTCTTTTTTTCCTTTGCAGCCGCAATAAAGGAAACTTCATTGTAGCCCATGAATGTATCAGGTGCAATAGTGAGCTTTCTTTGTGCAAGATCCGATATGGTAAATGACATACCCTCAAGCACTGCATCTTCAAGGTTCTTATCAGCAACCTTACGCATCTTGTCTACTCCGTCATAATCTCTTTCTGCGGAAGTAAAATCAGCAATAAAGATCACCTTTTCAAGCAGGCTCATTCCCGCTCTGCCTGTAGTATGATATCTTATGGCATTTATTATATCGGGATCGGTGATGCCAAGCTCCACCTGTACAAAAGCTGCACCGGAAATTGCATGCCATAGCTTACGGGTACTGCGTTCAAGGGGTGTAAGCTCAATACCTGCCCTTTCGATAAGCTCCAGCTGTTCCTCATCTGAGGACTCCTTGGTGGCATCGTGAAGTATTCCAGCTATCTCTGCCTTTTCAACATCAGCTCCGTATTTTTTTGCAAGACGCACAGCTTCCTTTGCTACATTTTTAGAATGTCGGAAACGTGCTGACGTCATTCTTTTTTCTATGATTTCTTCATATTCCTTATATGTCATACTATCATCTCCGGGCGTTATTATCCATTATGCACGAAAGAAAACATTTCCGCACAGTAATACCCTTATATTATAACAATATCTTGACAGTGTTTCAAGTATTTTTTATCATCACAGGCATTCTGCACGAAAAAAGGCTCTGCAAAGCCCATATACGGACTATTACAAAACCTTTTTACAGTCAGATTCATTTCTGATTATCGACATCATTATCGCCGGACAAAACTAATAATCATGCATCAGTCCGGCAGGGCAGTATCACCCGAGATGCATAAGCAAAGCCTTAAGACCCAGATAGTAGCTGTCTTTGCCGAAACCGGCGATTGTGCCTATACATACCGGGGAAATTACAGATTTGCGTCTGAATTCCTCCCTTGCACCGATATTGGACATATGTGTTTCAATTGTAGGGATATGTACTGAGGATATTGCATCCATAAGTGCATAGCTGTAATGAGTAAGCGCTCCTGCATTTATCATTATGCCGTCCTTTTCACCGTATGCGCTGTGAATCTTGTCGATCAGATCTCCCTCGTGATTTGACTGGTATATTTCAAGCTCAACACCAAGCTCCGAAGCCCATTTCTGCACCTGCTCATTAATACTTTGTGCATTTTCTGTTCCGTAGGTGCCCACATCTCTTATACCTACCATGTTAAGGTTAGGACCAAGTAAAAACAGTATCTTTTTCATGCGGATGCTTCCTTTCTGTATCAGCTTTCGCTGTGTATCCTGTATTTGATAGTAATATTTCTCTTATCAAGCTCCGGCTTTACAAGACCTATCATTCTGATAAAGCCCACATCATAGGGATGCAGAAACACTACATCAATAATAAAAGAGCTTACATTCGGATATTTGCTTTTATACTCTCCGGCATCAATATACCTGATATATGTATTCAGCTTATCCTGAAGCATCTTCAGATGTGCTGTCTGATGAACATCCCAGCGCAGATGATCGCTGATAAGCATAACAAGCTGACCATCATGAACGGTCATAGCATCAATCGTCTTTGGATCTGATATCGACATGGCTGGCTCCTTCCTTATACAGTTTCTTTCTTATGCCTTTTTCAAGAGCACGGCGGATAATTATTGTGATACCCGGCTCATATGAGCGGGGCTGAAGCAGTATGGATCTCATGCCTGCAAGATTGGCTCCCAGAACATCAGTATAGATCTGATCACCTACTACCACAACTGACCTGGGCTTTTCGTGCAGTTTATCTTTAGCTTTATTGAATCCGAAGGGAAAGGGCTTCATACTCATTGCCACACAATCAAGTCCCACAGAATCGGCAAAAGGTTCTATCCTTTTGCGGAAATTATTTGAGCATATAACGACCGATACTCCGCTTTCTTTTATTTTATCTATCCATTCCTGAACCCCTTCATAGGGCACCTTCTCTGTAGGAGGCGCAAGGGTGTTGTCAACATCAAGAAGCATTGCGTCTACACCAAGCTCTTTAAGAAGCTCGGGAGTTATATCTGTAACATTTTTTAATGCAACGGTTGGTGTCAGTAATCCCATTTTCTCTTTCCTCACAGTTTCAGATTCATTCAATTATTTCCGTCTGCCGTTTCACAGGCTCCATGGTTCCGTATCCGTCAGTTATCGTCTGTAAAGATAATGCTCCTTTATATATTTTTCTACAGAAGCTGCAACCAGACCGGAAATATCCTCTCCGTTTCTGACCTTTCTCCTTATTTCGGTTGATGATACGGTCATTACTCCCGCGTCAAGCACACGGGTCTTGGCACCCATTTTATTCAGTTTTTCTGCCTGTGCTGATAATTTCGTGATATCATCATCATTTCTCGGCACACAGCAGACTTCCGCCAGCCTGAATATCACCTCTGGCTTTTTCCAGTCCTGCAGAGTCATGAACATATCTGCGCCCATGAGAAGATACAGCTCGTCCTCAGGATAAATAGCCTTAAGTTCCTTGAGTGTCAGATAGGTATAGCTTGCTCCCTGTCTTTTTATCTCAATATTACTGACCTCGAAGCCGTCTATATCCTTTGCGGCAAGACAGCACATTTCAAAACGCTGGTCCGGAAAGGCTGCGCTGTCTACAAACTTATGGGGAGGAATATACGACGGCATAATAAGCAGCTTATCCAGTTTCAGTTCTTTATACATTGCCTTTGCAAGCTCAATATGTCCGTTATGTATAGGATTGAAGCTTCCTCCGAACATTCCGATTTTCATAATCTGACCTCCTTATCCTGAAGCGGTGCAGTAACGGTTTATCTTTTTGCTGCACCTCTTTTTGCCTTTGGCAGTTCTATCTTCGGCGATTCCGGATTTCTCCTGAAAAGCACAAATTTTGAGCCGATGACCTGCACAACATCGCAGCCGGTTGCTGCTGCAATATGCTCTGCAGCCTCTCTGGGGCTGATATCAGCAGTTTCAAGCACTCTGCCTTTTATCAGTTCTCTGGCTGTCATTGCATCATCAGCCTGTTTGATTATCTGTTCGCTCATACCGCCTTTGCCGACATGAACAATGGTATCTATATCTGTTGCAAGTGAGCGAAGGAACGCTCTTTGTTTACTTGTAAGCATATTATAACCCTTCCCTTTCAGTTTTTCCGGTAAATCAAAGCTCTTTTCTGAGAAGCTCACTCAGTTCTCTGAGCGCCTTTCCGCGGTGGCTCATCGCATCCTTCTGCGTATCAGTAAGCTCAGCAAAGGTTTTATTGCCCTCTACAAAAAATATGGGGTCATAACCGAAGCCGTTGCTTCCTCTGGGTGCAAAACCAATATTTCCGTCACACTGACCATAGGCAAATAATTTTCTGCCGTCTGGAAATGCACAGCAGATTACACAGGCAAAATGCGCTGCCCTGTTCTGGCTGCCGGAATCTGCAAGCTCACCTATGAGCTTATTTATCTTATCCTCATCTGTATCAGCATACCTTGCGGAATATACTCCAGGTCTGCCCCCCAGGGCATCCACCATAAGTCCGGAATCATCTGCAATTGACGGAAGACCTGTTTTTTCAAGCGCTGCAACAGCCTTAAGCTCTGCATTCTCCTTGAATGTCATACCGGTTTCCTCAACATCGTCAAGTGAAACTCCAATCTCTGCTGCAGTTTTCACGCTGACGCCAAGCGGCTGCAGTATTCTTTCAAGCTCTGCTGCTTTTTTCTGATTATTTGATGCAATTACAAAATTCATATATATCGTCCTTCCCTTAAACCTTTTCCCCTTTTGTCTGTGCTGTGCCACAGCCTGTGAAGTTACTGGCTGTCTGCGCCTTCTCTCCAGGATTTCAGCCAGTCATCGTCCTCTGCAGCAGGAGTATTTTCAGCAGCTGATGTACTCCAATTACGCTTTTTGGCACGGCTTTTTCTTTCTTCACGCTTTTGCAGCCTTTCAGCTTCTGCAGCCTCCTTTGCCTGCTGCTCTGCTTCAAGACGCTTTTTTGCTTCTTCATCCTGTTCAAGCTGCTGTCTTTCTGCCTCGGCTTCGGCATCTATCTGCTCCCAGATATCAGCAGTAGCCGGTCTGAATTCTTCAGTCTTTTCAGGCTGTTCAGTTTCATCATCCGGTTTGTTCTCAGCCGGAGCAGGCTCAGCAACTGAGCTTTCATCTGCAAACAGTGCCCTTGCAAATTCCTCCGGAACAAACGGCTGAAGGTCATCCACCTGCTCGCCTACTCCGATGAATTTTACCGGAACATCAAGTTCTTCCTTAATTGCAAGCACAACACCGCCCTTTGCGGTACCGTCAAGTTTGGTAAGAACTATACCTGTAATACCTGCCGCCTCTCTGAATTCCTTTGTCTGGTTTACTGCATTCTGACCTGTTGTAGCATCAAGCACAAGAAGAACCTCTTTTGCAGAATCGGGAAGTTCTCTGTCGATAATACGGTTTATCTTTGCAAGCTCACCCATAAGATTTTTCTTATTGTGAAGTCTTCCCGCCGTATCAGCTATAATGATATCGCTGCCCCTTGCCTTGGCTGAGGAAATAGCATCGAATACAACAGCCGCCGGGTCAGAGCCTTCGTTCTGCTTGATAATATCTGCACCTGCACGTTCAGCCCAGATTTCCAACTGATCAATAGCAGCAGCACGGAAGGTATCTGCTGCCGCAAGTGTTACCTTGTTTCCGTCCTTTACGAATTTTGCAGCAAGCTTTCCTATTGTAGTTGTCTTACCAACTCCGTTTACGCCGATAACAAGAATGACTGAGGGCTTTGTGCTGATATCAAGCTCCTGTCCTCCTGACAGCATGCCTGTAACAACTTCTTCAAGGAGTCTTCTTATTTCGGAGGGGTCGGTTATTCCCTCTTCCTTGACTCTCTTTTTAAGCTCGTCACATATTTTCTCAGCGGTGTACATTCCCACATCGCCCATAACAAGAAGTTCTTCCAGCTCCTCGAAAAGCTCATCATCTATCTTTGTAAAGGATTTCAGCAGCTTGTCTATCCTGCCGAAAAGTGCATCTCTTGTCTTTTTGAGTCCGTCTCTGATTTTTTCAAATAATCCCACAAACATTCCTCCTACCCGGGGAACAATGCCCCGGAATATATATTACGCTTTCATGCCAAGCTTCTGCTCAACTTCGCTGACATTCAGCTCCAGCAGCTTTGATATGCCCCTGTCCTGCATGGTTACACCATATAGCACATCTGCTTCCTCCATTGTTCCTCTTCTGTGTGTAATACAGATAAACTGGGTTTTATCGTTCATCCTTCTGAGATATTCAGCAAAACGATAGACATTTACATCATCAAGCGCCGCCTCTATCTCATCCATTACACAGAAGGGAGCAGGTCTTACCTTCATTATTGCAAAATACAGTGCAATTGCAACAAGAGCTTTTTCTCCGCCTGACAGCAGCTCTATATGAGATACTATCTTTCCCGGAGGCTCTACTGTAATATCAACGCCGGTAGTCAGCACATTTTCCGGGTCAGAAAGGGACAAAGACGCCTTTCCGCCCCCGAACAGCTCAACAAAAGTCCTTGAAAAATTCTGATTGATAAGATTGAAGCGGTCTATAAAAATCTCTCTCATCTGCTTTGTAAGCTCCGTAATAAGCTTGATAAGCTCTGACTTTGATTTTTCCACATCTCCGATCTGCACGCTCATGAATTCATATTCTGCGCTGACTTCTTTATATTCTTCTATAGCTCCGACATTTACGCTGCCGAGAGCCTTTATTTTCTGCTTAAGCTCAGAAAGCCTTCTCTGGGCTTTTCCCTGATCCTCGATAGGAACAGCACATTTTTCAGCCTCACGCTTTGTAAGCTCGTATTCCTCCCACAGCTTTGCAGTGATATCATCATATTGCTTCTGCAGGTTGATCCTGCGTTCTTCAAGCCTTGCAAGCTCTCCGCTGATTCTTTCACGCTCGCTGGTCTTATCTCTTTCCTCGCTGCGAAGCTCTGTGCTTCTCTTATCAAGACTCAGTTTTTCAGCACGTATTTTTTCTATCTCTGCCCTCAGCTTTTCAGAGGTATCTGCAAGCAGTACAGCTTCTTTTTCAAGCTCCATGCAGGAAATCTCAAGCTCCTTGTTCTTCGCTGTAAGACCTTCAGCCTCAGTATTTCCCAGCTTTATCCTCTCAGCTGTATTTTCAAGGCTAAGCTTTGCATTTTCTATTTCTCCGTTTACAACGGTAATATCCTTTTCGGTATTGAGAAGCTTAAGCCTGATCTCCTGCAGTTTTTCACTGAGCTGCTCACGCTTTTTAACTATTTCATCCTTGGAACCCGTAAGCTCCCTTGCCTTCTGCTCATTTTCTGAGATACTCTTCCGGTAGCCGTCAAGCTCTGCCCGTGAAGATTCCATCTGACTGGTCAGCTCATCAAGCTTTCTGACTGATGCTTCACGCTCCTTGATTATCTCTTCAAGTGAATTCTTTGTATTTTCATGTTCAGTTGTACGGCTTCTGATTTCAGCTTCAAGCTTAATCTTATCAGCTCTTGCTGTACTGATATCCTCGGAAACAGCTTCCATTTCCTTTTCAGCTTCAGCAAGCTCCTGCTGCTGTTTTTCAAGAAGCTCCTCACCGTTTGCAGCACGCTGCATTATTTCCTGAGCCTTCTTCTTCAGGCTTTCTATTTCGTCTGCTCTGCCGAGAAGTCCGGCTGTCCTGGCCATAGAACCACCTGTCAGGGAACCTCCGGCATTAACAACCTGACCGTCAAGAGTAACAACCTTGAAACGGTATGAATACTTCTTCGCAATCAGCACAGCCCTGTCAAGATCCCCGGCAATAACTATCCTTCCGAGAAGATTCATAAGAATACCCCGGTAGCAGTCATCACAGGAGCAAAGCTCAGCAGCTATTCCAACAAAGCCGTCACACTGTTCAAGACCGGTTTCATTCAGCGTCTTGCCCTTGATAGTTGACATAGGAAGAAAGGTAGCCCGTCCGCCGTTTGTCCTTTTCAGGAAAGCAATAGCCTTTTTTGCAGTATCATCATCTGATGTTACAATATTCTGCATTGCAGCACCCAGTGCAATCTCAATCGCTGTACTGTACTGTGAAGGAGCCTTTATAACTCTCGACACAGGCCCGTGTATTCCCTCAAGCCTGCCGTTTTTTACTTCCTTCATAACGTGCTTTACGCTCTGAGCAAAACCCTCAAGATTTCTTTCCAGATCCTCAAGCATTGAAGCTTTGCTCTCAAGCTGTCTTGCTTCAATTTTCAAGCTGTTTATTTTTTCTGTATATTTCCGGCATTTTTCCTTTTGTGCTTCAATCTTTTCCTTGGTTTTTTCCTGCAGCTCAGCAAGCCGGTTCTCGTTATTGTCGCAGTCGGCTGTCATGGACTTATAATCACTGATAATGCCCTCAAGGGTTTCAAGCTGTGAACGTCTTGCTTTAATGGTATTTTCCACAACCTCCATACGTTCGGTTATTTCGTTTATTGTGCTGCCTGAGGTCATATACCTGATTTTTGCTTCGCTTGCTTTTGTGCTCAGATCTGCAAGAGCCTTGTTTACATCGGCAAGCCTTCCCTCGGATACGTTTTCACCGCTGCGAAGTCTTAAAAGCTCATCGGTATACTTATCCTGCTGCTCAGACTGATTTTTTCTGAGCTTTTCAAGCTCATCTGTCTCTGCCCTCTTTTTTTCAATTTCCTTTTCCAGCTGTCTTCCGGAATCGGTATGCATACGCACATCTGCTCTTATTCTTTCGGCAGTTTCCTCGTTATGGCGGATATCGCTTTTCAGCACAGCAGAGCGTGAGCGCTTTTCGGATATCTGCTCGTCATTTGCAGTAATTTCTGCTCTCAGCTCCTCAATTTTAATATTGAAGCTGTTCTGCTTAAGATATATTTCCTCGCCCTCATTCTGTATCGACTCCAGAGCTGCAAGGGTATCCTTATACTGTGCATCAGCTATTGACAGCTTATCCTCCTGCTCTCTCACCGCTGCTGCGGATTTATCAAGGGTTTTCAGCCACAATGCAATTTCAAGTCCTTTTTTCTCTCCCGCATATTCCAGATATGCCTTTGCCTTTTCTGACTGTATCCTCAGCGGCTCGACTCTTCCCTCAAGAAGACTCAGGTTATCTCTCAGTCTTACCAGATTATTCTCTGTTCTGTCCAGTCTTCTTTCAGCATCGGCCTTTTTATATCTGAATTTCGATATTCCTGCTGCTTCCTCAAATATCTCACGTCTGTCCTCACCCTTTGTTGCGACAATACTGTCAATCTTACCCTGACCAATCATAGAATAACCGTCACGTCCCAGGCCTGTATCCATGAACAGCTCATGTATATCCTGAAGTCTTACAGCTGTATTGTTGATAAGATATTCACTGTTTCCTGAACGGTAATACCTTCTCGTTATTGCAACCTCGTCGCCGTCAAACTGCAGAGTCCTGTCCTTGTTCTCAAAGGAAAGAGTTACCTGGGCGTAGCCTGTTTTTTTACGCTGCTGGGTACCGTTGAAAATAACGTCCTCCATCTTTGAGCATCTAAGTGCCTTTGCAGACTGCTCTCCCAGAACCCATCTTATGGCATCGCTGATATTGCTTTTTCCGCTGCCGTTTGGTCCCACGACTGCTGTTATTCCCTCAGTAAAACTCAGTTTTGTTTTATCAGGGAAGGTCTTGAAGCCCTGTACCTCCAATGACTTTAATTTCAATATATCACATCGTTTCTTTTATAATTAAGTTCCGCTGTATTATCGATAACCACTTCATATTTTTCAAGTGAATCATCTGTATATATTTTTATTTCATAGCCCATTTTGCCAAGCTTTATTATATTTGATTTTTTCTGCCCTGTAAATCTTGATATACTTTTAGGGTTTATGCATACTATTATTTTCCCGGGTGAAATCCCCTGCGTGCTTATTATCTTCAGGGCATTTTCAAGCATTATCCTGCTTTCGCAAAGCTCACGAAAGCTGGGATAAAAAGCGCCTGCTGCCATGCTCTCCCTAAGACTTCCGCTGTCGTGCAGACCAAGTCTGATTACATTTATTCCTTTGCTTTCAAAAAAACTCAGAAGCTCCGCGCAAAGGGGCACCGACTGTTCTGCATCCGGCGGAAGATACTGTCCCGACTTGTAAAGCTCATAAAGCCTTGTTCCCTTCATAACAACCGTGGGATATATACGCATGGTATCCGGCTTAAGCTCTGCAAGCATGGCGGCAGTATATCTGTCCTTTTCAGCGGAACTGCCATATAGCCCTGTCATCATCTGCAGACCCAGAGAAAAGCCGTATTCATGTATAAGTCCTGACGCTGTGCGTACATCCTGTGCAGTATGTCCCCTTTCATTCATAAGAAGTACCTGCTCATCCATACTCTGCGCCCCAAGCTCTATTGAGGTGACACCGGCACTTCTGAGAATATCAAGTATTTCACGGCTTATGGCATCCGGTCTGGTGGAAAGCCTGATACCTCCGAATTCTCCGCTTTTTACAAACTCTGACGCAGCGTCCAGAAGTTCAAGCATATATTCCCTGTCAATAGCCGTAAAGCTGCCGCCGAAAAAAGCTATCTCAGCATTTCTGGTTTTTTCCCCAAGGCTTTTTCTTGCGGTTTCAACCGCCGACCTTACATCCTCTGCATGAGGCTGTAAGCTTTGTCCTGTTATTTCCTTCTGGTTGCAGAAGGAACACTGGTGCGGACAGCCGTTATGGGGTACAAATATTGCAATATTTGAATGTCTGATGCTGACCGCCTCCCTTTTTGTTTTCTCCTGAATACACCGTTTAAGCGGCGCAGTCAGGAAAAAACAATTTACTGCATGAAGCACAGCACATCCCAGCACATATGAAGTGCAGCAGGCATCACTATGCTTTTTGTTTTCATGAATACATAGCTGAAAATGATGCTGAGCACCAATACCTGTATAAAGGCTCCGCTTTGCAGGTTATTTACAAGTGTGCCCGTCCTGTACCAGACCGGAAAATGTATCAGCACAAACAAAACTGCATTAATTATAATAGCTGCAGCATTGTTTTTATTTTCCCTTAGTGTTGTATTCAGCAAAAATCCTCTGAAAACCATTTCCTCGCAAAGTCCCACAGATAATGCGATAACAATATCAAGAGCAGAAAAGCTGCTGTTTATGGTTATGGTTCCGTTTGTACGTATTGATGACACTGCATGAAAAAGCAGGAAAGGGACGATTATCAGCAGATAAAGCAGATGCTTCTTTTTTACCGAAAATATCTCTTTCTCATTTGCGTACATATCGCTGTCAAAACGTCTGCTGAGTATAAAAGCAGGAAAAAACCATATCGGCAGCTTAAGCGCAAATTCTTTAATTATTTCAAGCATACGGTCTGAAAAACTTTTCTGCATCAACGGCATAGCAAATATTTCAAGCGCCGCCCATATTCCAAGCAGTACAAGGTAGAATACCCCGGCAGCAATCAGGGCTTTTTTTCTGTCTCGGAAAAGTGTTGATTCTTTTTCTGCCATATTATCAGTACCCCATAAGCTTCAGAGCCTCACGGGCTGCCTGCTGTTCAGCTTCTTTTTTACTTCTTCCGCCGCCCTTGCCGATAACATTATTATTTAGGTGTACCTCAACAAAGAAATGCTTGTCATGGTCGGGACCCTCTTCACCTGCAAGAACATATGTAAGCTTTTCCTCGGGATTTTTCTGGATTATCTCCTGCAAAGTGGTCTTATAGTCCTTGAAAGCCCGGGGCTTCGGATTCTTTATTTCAGGCTCTATCCAGTGAAGTATAAACTTTTTTGCCTGCTCCATTCCGCCGTCAAGGTAAATTGACGCTATTATTGCTTCAAAAGCATCCGCAAGTATCGAAGGTCTTTCGTCACCATGAAGATTCTTTTCTCCTCTTGACAGACGAAGATATGACCCCACACCCATTGCCGCCGAAAAGCGGCAGAGACTTTTTTCACACACAAGGGATGCACGCAGCTTTGAAAGCTCTCCTTCGGGAAGCTTCGGACAATTTCGGTATATATAATCCGAAACAACTATACTTAGCACTGCATCACCGAGAAATTCCAGTCTTTCATTGCTTTTTACTCCATGACGAACCTCATTTGCATAGGATGAATGAGTCAGTGCATTTTCAAGATACGAAATATTTTTATAAGTGTAGCCTATTCTTTTTTCAAGCTCTTTCATTTTCTACCCCTCATAAATTATTTTAGCTGATATACTGAATACGCAAGTTCTCAGTCTGCCTTTATCTGAGCTATTTTTTCAGCTATGATATCAATTGCTCCGGTTCCGGCATAATCAGCAGCCGCCTTTATTGCTGCTGAAACTGCAACCTCATTTGCGCTTCCGTGTGCCTTGAATACAGGCTTATTCACACCCATTACAACAGCTCCGCCGTAACGGTTGTAATCAAAGTATTTTTTCAGCTCTTCCATTTCCTTTTTCATCATAAGAGCGCCAAGCTTTGTTTTTAAATTTTTGTAGAAAACACCCTTGAACATTCCTACAATTTCCTTTGCAGCGCCCTCATACATTTTTGCGATAACATTGCCAGTGAAACCATCTGCAACAATTACATCAGCAACTCCCGAAGGAATATCCCTTGCCTCCGTATTGCCCACGAAATTGATATCAGTTTGCTTCAGCAGTGCAAAAGCCTCATGTCTGAGTGTATCTCCCTTATGGTCTTCTGTGCCTACATTTGCAAGAGCTACCTTAGGTTTCTCTATACCCAGTATTTTCTCCATATAGACGCTGCCCATAATTGCGAACTGTCTCAGCATTTCCGCTCTTACCTCCACATTTGCTCCTCCGTCAATAAGCATGAACGGACCGCCGGATGTAGGCATTATCGGTGCAAAAGCCGGTCTTTTTATTCCTTTTATGCGCTTTACTATCATTGTGGCTCCAAGGGTTATCGCACCGCTGTTTCCGGCACTGACAAAGGCGTCGCCCTTCCCTTCTGCAGTAAGCTTGAGTCCTACTGCCATGGAGCTGTCTTTTTTCTCTTTAAGAACCACCCCCGGGTCGTCCTCCATTGTTACCTCGCTTTGTGCATCAAAAAACTCAAAGCCGGAAATATCAAGCTTGTTATCCTCTGCGAATTTTACAAGCTTTTCCTTATTACCCACAAGGGCTACATCTATATCAGGATTTTTCTCTGCTGAGATAATACATCCCTTTATCACTGCAAGGGGAGCATTATCTCCTCCGAATGCATCTACTATTACTTTCATACTATTCCTCCCGCAGCTGCCGAATAAGGCAGTGCTAATAAACAACGGTATTTATATATACTGTCCGAGAAGCTTCAGTGCTCTCTGTGCATATGCAGCAGCACGTTCACGCTTATCTCTGATATGCTCTTCCAGGGGCGGCAGAATACCGAGATTAGCTCCCATAGGCTGGAAATCTTTTGATTCAGAGCAGGAAATATAATTTGCCAGTGCGCCCAGCATAGTTTCCCGGGGCAGTATGAGAGAAGATTCACCATTAAATCGTCTTGCTGCATTTATTCCGGCAAGAAGTCCTGAGCCTGCAGATTCCATATAACCTTCAACTCCGGTCATCTGACCTGCAAAAAACAGCTCCGGATCATCCAGCATAGCGTAATCAGCCCCGAGAAGTCCGGGAGAATTAAGAAAGGTATTCCTGTGCATTACGCCATAGCGGACATATTCTGCATTTTTCAGAGCAGGTATCATTCCGAAAACTTTTTTCTGCTCCGGAAATCTGAGGTTTGTCTGAAATCCGACAAGGTTAAACAGTGTCTTTTGGCTGTTTTCAGTACGAAGCTGCAAAACTGCCCACGGTCTGTGACCTGTTCTGGGATCACGCAGACCAACAGGCTTCATAGGCCCGAAGCGAAGAGTATCAAGTCCTCTGCCGGCAAGTATTTCAACCGGCATACAGCCCTCGTAAACCTTGGGATTCATAACGTCAACATCATGTCTTGGTGCCCGCTCAGCATTCACAAGAGCCGCATGAAAGGCCTCATATTCCTCTTTATTCATAGGGCAGTTGATATATGCATCATCTCCGCCCTTATCATATCTTGAAGCAGAAAAGGTATGCTCATAATCTATGCTTTCAGCCGTTACTATAGGAGCGGCGGCATCAAAGAAATGCAGACTTCCTCCGCAGCGCTTGATTATTTTGTCTGCAAAAGCATCACTTGTAAGGGGACCAGTAGCAACTACGGTTATGCCATCCTGAGGAAAATCGGTTATTTCTTTGCCTATTACCTCAATTTTCGGATGAGCCTTCAGTCTTTGAGTAACCATTGATGAAAATTCATTCCTGTCAACTGCCAGAGCTCCTCCTGCAGGAACTGCGCATTTATCAGCGCATTCCATCAGCATTGAACCAAGCCTGCGCATTTCCTCTTTCAGCAGACCTGATGCACTTTCTATTCTTGCAGCCTTCAGCGAGTTTGAGCAGATAAGCTCACAGAAATTATCACTTGAATGTGCTGGAGTCTTTTTCTCCGGCTTCATTTCATACAGCCGGACATCTATTCCTCTTTGCGCTATCTGCCATGCTGCCTCGCTGCCGGCAAGTCCTGCGCCGAGAACATTTATATACATTCCTTCACCACCAGACCGGATATCAGATATAAATCTGAATTATACCACAAATCATGAACTGTGTTTCTCACAAAAAACACATACCTACAGTGTATTTTACCACATTTTCTCCCCCATATCAACTATAAAATTCCTACCCAGCGTGCCACCCGGCGAGCCGCCGGTGCCGTAACGCGATGGTGTCGCTTCACTACGTTACGCTCTAATTGCGCCTGACTGTCTGGCTGCCCGCGGTGCTGCTGTAATTGCTTGG
>ONDB01000117.1 GCA_900316485.1 uncultured Eubacteriales bacterium | reverse complement strand
ACCGGAAATAATTCTTGCAGATGAGCCGACAGGTAATCTTGATGCAGCTTCGGGCGCTGAGATCATGCAGCTTTTCAAAAGGCTCAACAAAGAAAAAGGTATCACCATACTCCAGGTCACTCACTCGGCTGAAGCTGCTTCATACAGCAGCAGAATAGTTACTCTCAAGGATCGTGTGATAATCTGAATTTCTGTGCGTTTCTGCTTAAAACCGTTTCTGAGGGATATGGATAAGTGATATTATGGGATTTTTCTGGAATCTCAGCAATGAGAAGTATGTCACACATTTCATCAATGCGCTGAACGGCTTCCGCTTCTTCGATAAGGACAATCTGAATCGATAAGCAATAATATAATAATTACACCGGTACTGCTGGTTATGAAGGCAGTGCCGGTGTTTTCATATTTAACTATGAAGAAATAGTGTTGCTGTCCCAGGGCAGCAAAGCAAAAAGGCGGAACGACTGACTCCTTGACAAATAAAAAAAGTCGATGAACCAAAATATTCATCGGCTTTTTTTGTGTTATTATCAGGTATATTGTATTATTTTGATGAGATATTTCCTTACTTTGCAAAGATAACATTTTTTTCTTATGTATTAAAATCGGATATAATCTTTAAAAAGTAAAAAAGCATAAAAAAATAATGTTTTATTTATGTATTGAATAAAAAATATCAAAAAATTTCATTTATTCTGACAATAAATAACAGTAATAAATTGTGCTATAATATAACGGTATTATTCAACAGAAAAGAGGTACAAAAGTAATGTTTGAAAAACTGAACGAATTTCGCAGACCCGGTATTGAAGATGGCAAATAGTTAATTGCTGCTTTTGACATGATGACAAAGAATCCCATGGCGGTACAGAAAAAACTTCTTTTGGAGCTTCTTCAAGAAAACAAGGATACCGAATATGGAAAAAAATACGGTTTTGGTGAAATAAAATCCATTGAAGAATTCCAGAAAAAGGTACCTATCACAGAGTATGATGATTATGCAGAATACATTGACAGAATGTCAGATAATAATGAAAGAAACCTGATCTGCAGCAATGATCCGGTCTGGTATAACAAAACCTCCGGTACAGTCGGAGTACCGAAGAAAATTCCGTATACACAGAAAACCCGTGACATATTTAACCGTTACAGTCTGGGATATCAGAGAGGACTGCTATACAGTAATATCGGAGATAAATACTATGGCGGACGGTGCGTTAATCTGATCCGCTGCGGCGGCAGAATCGTCAAACTGCAGGACGGAGTACCCTATGGACCTATTTCTGAAGCTTCTGTCAGACCATTTTTGCAGAAATGGGATCTGTTTTTCTCAACACCCAGCCAGGCTGTGTTTGCAGTCAAAGGTACAGACAACCGTTATCTTGATGCAAGATACTCCCTTTGCGATAAGTATCTCAATAATATTCTTTGCACCTTTACGGGATTTTTGCTGGATTTTTGCCGTTATATAGAAAAAAACTGGAGAATGCTGGTTGATGACATAGAAAAAGGCATAATAAACGATTCAATAGAACTCCCTGATGATGTACGGGAGGAACTGACCGCAAAACTGAAGCCTATGCCGGAAAGGGCAGCAGAACTAAGAGCAGTTTTTGAAAAAGGTTTTGAAACACCGTTTATGCCGCAGGTATGGCCTGAGCTTAATTATATTTGCGGTGGAGCTTCTGCAGGTTTTGCTCGCTATACAGATGAAGTACGTTCCCGTTATCTTGGCACAGATGTAGCCTTTTTCTATCGTGGTATTTCTGCGTCCGAGGGCATATTTACAGTACCGGTGTCACTGGCCGATCACAGTTCTTCACTTATTCCTGATTCACTTTTCTTTGAGTTCATCCCGGTTGATGAAGAAGGTGCAGAAGCTGTCACTATGGATAAGCTTGAGGTAGGCAAGAGGTATGAGCTGATCATTTCCAACCATTCAGGCTTCTACAGATACAGAATGAAAGATGTTATTCTTGTAACAGGTTTTCATAATGCAACGCCCATGGTAGAATTCCAGTACCGCATTGATAAGACAGTCAGCCTTATGGGTGAAAAAACTACAGAGCTTGCTCTCAGAACTGCTGCTGAAAAAACTGCCAAAGAATGTGGATTTTTGCTGGTGGACAGCTCTGTCTATCCGGATACGGATAATATTCAGTATGTGTACATTATGGAGATTGACCGTGTACCGCAGGATATGACAGAAGAGAAGGTAGTCAGCTGTCTGGAAAAATATCTTGCCCAGGCAAATCCTTCATATGGGGAGAAGGTCAGAAACGGCTTGATAAAGCCTGTAAAGATTATATATTCCCAGCCGGAGACCTATGTTCTGTACAAGGAAATGCTGCTGATGAAAGGCAATTCAATAGCACAGCTGAAGCCTGTAACTGTTATCGGAAACGAAGTTCAGAGAAAGTTCTTCTTTGCGCTTACGGAAGACTTTGAAGAAATCAAAGCTCAGTCTGTTAAAAAATAATAATACAAGCTGTCCGGATTATTTGAAGCTGATAATAGTTCCGGACAGCTTTTGCTGTATATAAGAAAGTGAAAGATGATAGATATCTCCCCGGCAGAGAGCTTTAAAATGTAAATGCTGAAATAATGAAGTTGCCCTGAATGTCAATATTTCTCGTACTAATATTATTACTATGGACTTTTTTCCCCGTGGTATGATAAAATAATGTCATAAATAGAATTATTAAGCTGACCGGAGATGATTGATTATGAAACTGAAAAAATGTAATGCCGTACTGTCACTGCTGTCCTTTGCAGCAATGCTTTTGCATATAGGATACTCTGCCTTTGCCTATTTTACACTATACTACAATCCCGGAATGACAAAGATGTTTGCCATACCGTTTATGGTGCTTACCTGTGTTCATGCAATAACAGGTATGTGTTCGGTTTTTTTGCTGTCTGACGGAACAAAAACAGCTATGTATCCCAGAAAAAATATTTCCACAATAATACAAAGGATAACTGCTGCTTTGATCTTTCCTTTGCTGATTTTGCATCTGAATACATTCGGTTTACTTCAGATTACATCGGCATCAGGACAATATGTATTTTTTGCTCTGTTAATACTGTCTGAGATTATCTTCTACGCGGTGATATTATCTCATGGGGCTGTTTCATTCAGTAAAGCTCTGATTACACTGGGGCTATTATGTTCAGCGAAAGCTTTGACGATTACGGACAGAATAATATATGCTGTTTGTATTATAATGCTGGCAGCTGCTTCTTTTTCGATAATAAAAGGTCAGCTGACCATGTTTTTGCAATTCTGATATCCGGGGGTAACTATGAAAAAAGTACTTATTATAGGAAGCGGTATTTCCGGACTGTCCTGTGCCATAAAATGTGCGGAAAACGGCGTATATGCACTGCTTATATCGCCTTTTCCTTCAGAGCGTTCCCAGTCAGTTATGGCAGCGGGGGGGATAAATGCAGTTCTTTCCGACTGCGATAACGGCGACAGCGTAGAATGTCATATTGAGGATACGCTTAAAGGGGGCAGTTATCTGGGAGGAAAGAAATCGGTATCTGGTCTTTGCAGCCGTGGAGAGGAAATAATAAAATATCTTGAAAGAATAGGGACTGTTTTTTCTACTGACAGTTCAGGCCGTCCCATAAGAAGAGCCTTCGGAGGACAGTCCCATAAACGTACCTGCTTTTGTGGCTCCTCTACAGGCAAGCAGATAGTTTCTGCACTGATAATGGAGGCAAGAAGATATGAAGCCAAAGGACTGATAAAACGCCGCCTGTGGAGCGATTTTCACAGTGCTCTTATACATGACGGAAGGTGCTTCGGAGCTTTGCTGTTTGGCGAAGGTACAGGAAGACTTGAAGCCGTATATGCAGATGCAGTGGTTATCGCCGCAGGGGGACAGAATTCCGTTTTCGGAAAAACCACAGGTTCAACTCAATGTGACGGATATGTATCAGGAAAGCTTTTTATGCAGGGGGTTGAGCTTAAAAATCTGGAATTTATACAGTACCATCCCACAACTATAGAAACACCTCAGAAAAAAATGCTGATTTCTGAGGCAGTAAGAGGAGAGGGCGGAAGACTATTTTATAACGAAAACGGCAGACGTGTTTATTTTCTCGAGGATAAATATGGAAGCCGGGGAAATCTTATGACCCGTGATGTACTATCAAGAGAGATAGCTGCGGCAAAAAAAGAGGTTTTTCTTGACATTTCATTTCTTGAAAAAAAGGAAATTGACCGCAGACTGCCGGAGGTCAGGGATATCTGTAAAAAATACCGCGGCATAGACATTTCTGCGGAGGCTATTCCTGTTTCTCCATCCGTTCATTTCTTTATGGGCGGTATAGCAGTACATATGAACCACGAAACAAATATAAAGAACCTGTTTGCGGTGGGGGAATGCGCCTCTATGTATCATGGCGCCAACAGACTCGGGGGCAATTCGCTTTTGGCGGCTATTTACAGCGGCTGGGTCGCTGCGGAAGACATAGCCGGAAAAGAAAGCTCCGGCAAAGCCGAGAATTTCACCGAAACGGAAGAAAAAGAGAACGCAGCCCTTAAAAGCAGAATGACTACCAAGAGCAATTTCCCTGTAATGTATATAAGGGATATGCTTGCCGGGACAATGTGCTCAAAGCTCGGAATAGTTCGTGATGAAGCAACCCTGGGCGAAGGTCTGGCAGATATTGATTATTATCTATCCGTCGCAGAAAAGATAAATTACGATGCCAGTGTTCTGCCGTATTTCAACTACAGCCTGACAGGAATTCTGACGCTGTCGAAAGCCATCATAACCTGTGCTGTGAACAGAAAGGAAAGCCGGGGGGCACATTTCAGGAGCGATCATCCGGAAAGCAGGGATGAGCTTTGTTATTCTTCCATCATTTCATACAATAACGGGAGTTTCAGTTTCAGACTTGATAAGGAGCATGAATATGAAAGTTAAGATACTTCGCCAGCAAGCGCCGGACACAGAACCGTATTGGGAAACATTTTCCTACGATGGTCCGCAGGATAATACCGTAGCCGGAATTCTTGATTATCTGAACTATAATGATGATATTACGGATATAAACGGAAATAAAACATCAAGAATAGGCTGGGAATGCTCATGCCTGCAGGGAATGTGCGGCGGTTGTGCAATGGTCATAAATGATGAGCCTTCGCTTGCCTGTGAAACATTTCTCAGAGATCTTGAGTCCAGTGAATTGATTATACAGCCTCTGAAGAAATTTCCTGTTGTGCATGATCTTGTCGTTGACAGATCTGTAATTCATGAAAATCTGATGAAATCGGATATTTTTATCGGTGAATTCATACCGTCCGGTGTCAAGGATAATGAGCATCAGTATTCACTGGCAAAATGTCTTAAATGCGGATTATGTCTGGAGGTATGTCCGAATTATGTTAACGGAAAAACATTTTTCGGCGCATTATTTGCAAATGACTGTTATCTTGTTACAGCAAGAAATAATGCCAGAAGAAAAGAAATAAAGAAAGCGTATAATGAACATTTCGGAAAAGACTGCTCAAAATCCTTATCCTGTATGGATATTTGTCCAATGAAAATACAGACTATTGCATCTATTGCAAAAATGAATAAAATATAATATAATATAATGAACTGATGATAAAGGCTGGTCTGCAGGGGTGATTAAATAAAATTAAACCAGTTTACAGCCAGCCGGATGCAGATTCTGAAGCTTTGCTTTGACTCCGCAAACTGCGGTTTGTGGGTGAGAATGGAATTATCCATTAAACAGATAAGAGAATATTCTGCCTGAGCAGAGCTTTCCTGACTTTTGCGATAAGCTGAATAAAAGAGGGAGAACTAAATGAATAATAAAGAAACATATCAATGTACAGAACTGGAGATTATCAGATTTGAAACCGGGGATGTTATTACTACGAGTCCTCCGTCATCTAATAAAGAATCGGATGAGCTGCCGCTCATGAAGGAAAATAATGGCTGATGCCTTATTATTATCAAAACCACCCGTTCAGCGGGTGGTTTTTTGTATTGAATCCGGTAAGTGTCAGATTCACCTTATTTCTTCCTTATTACTCATCATATCCTTTGCTTTTGTTTCAGGATGATGGTATCGCTTTAGTTTTCCGGCAGATACAGGATTTTGCTGATAAATGTGCCCGGCTCATTATAAGCCGGTGAACCTGCAGGAACTTTTGGAAACTACCTGTTTATTGATGCTTATCCCGGCCTTGACCATCCGGAACATTCTCACTGCCGCAGCATAATACAGCTTTCCGGCATTTTCCATAGCGTATTCAAGCGTCATGGGACGGTCAGCAATGCATTGCAGGGATAAGATGCCATAGTCAAAAATGCTTTCTGCCCCTTCTCCAAGGGAACCGGACAGACCGATGCAGGGAACCCCCATTTTCTCAGCGTGTAAACCTACACCCATCATTACCTTTCCATATATGCTCTGGCTGTCGGTGCAGCCTTCGCCGGTGATGACCAGATCTGTGCCTTTCAGCTTTTCATCGAATCCGATCAGCTGCAGTACAGTTTCAATACCCGACTGCATCCTGCCGCCTAGAAATACTTCAAGAGCTGCACCAAGACCTCCGGCAGCGCCTGCGCCTTCGATCATATCGCAGTCTGTGCCAAACTGCGAACGTATCACATCACGAAAGCTGCACATACCCTTTTCAAGAATTTCTGTTGTTTCAGGTGATGCACCCTTTTGCCCTGCAAAGGTGTAAGCGGCTCCGGTTTTGCCGCAGAGGGGGTTTCTGACATCACACATAACAGTAATGCTGCATTCATTAATCCGCTTGTCAAGACCCCTGGTGTCAATTACAGATACATCAGCAAGCTCACGGCCGAAGCCCGAAAGCTCTCTGCCGTCTGCCGAAAGAAACCGCACTCCAAGTGCCCTCATACAGCCCATACCGCCGTCATTTGTAGCTGAACCGCCTATAGCAATAGAAATATCCCGGCAGCCTCTGTCAAGCGCATTCAATATAAGCTCGCCGGTGCCAAAGGTGGTGGTATTCAAAGGATTTCTAAGCTTTTCCGGCACAAGAGGAAGTCCAGAAGCCGCCGCCATTTCAATTATTGCTTTGTTATTGTCAGACAGTCCGTAAGAAGCACTGATTTTGTTCATCAGCGGATCATGCACCTCTGCTCTGACAATCTTTCCGCCGGAAGCAGAAACGACAGCGTTCACAGTGCCCTCGCCGCCGTCTGCAACAGGTACTCCGCAGCAGCTGCAGCCGGGGAAGACCTTTTCTGCAGCTTGTGTCAATAATTCAATTGTCTGTTCACTGGAAAGACTCCCTTTGAAGGAGTCTGATGCAAAAAGAAATTTCATAACAACATCTCCATTATCAGATGTTTCCGGGCATTTTAGAATATTATAAAACTCTTTCAGAATAAATACAAGTATAATAACGATGAATAACTATTTACAAATAAGCGAGTCTGAAAAAACTCAGATTAATGCAAACCAAGCAATTACAGCAGCACCGCGGGCAGTAAAATAGTCAGGCGCATTAAGAGCGTAACGCATTGAAGCGATGCCATCGCGTTAAGGCCCCGGCGGCTCGCCGGCGCGTTACGGGTCCAGCGTCACGCTGGCGGCGGCGAGGGCGGTGGAATTATTTATGATTTTGTGATATAATTGATTAAATAGCTGCGTGAGGAGTTTTATTATGAAAATATGTGATGAGAGGATAGACTGCGGAAAAGCATTTGACTGGGGAAAGACTTCTGAGGATTATGCAAAATACAGGGATATCTATCCGGAAGAGTTTTACAGAAAAATTACAGACAGGGGACTTTGTGTAAAAGGTCAGAAGGTGCTTGACCTGGGAACGGGTACCGGCGTTCTTCCAAGAAATATGTACAGATTCGGCGCAGACTGGACGGGAACGGATATTTCTCCCGAGCAGACGGAGCAGGCAGTGAAGCTGGCTGATGCCGGGAATATGAACATTGAGTTCCAGACAGTTTCTGCCGAAGATATCTGCTTTCCCGATGAATCCTTTGACGTGATTACTGCCTGTCAGTGCTTCTGGTATTTTGACCATGATAAGCTTGTGCCCAAGCTTCACCGGATTTTAAAACCCGGCGGAAAAATTCTTGTTCTGTATATGGCGTGGCTTCCCTTTGAAGACCCTATAGCCGGAAAAAGTGAGGAGCTTGCGCTTAAATACAGCCCTCAATGGTCAGGAGCCGGAGAAACAAGACATCCTATATGGATTCCTGAAACCATATATAATTACTTTGATATGGAGGACCATGAGGAATATGAACTAAAGGTGCCCTTTACAAGAAAATCCTGGCATGGAAGAATGAAGGCATGCCGGGGAGTGGGTGCATCGCTTAATGAGGATGAGCTTGCAAAATGGGATGCAGAGCACAGAAAACTGCTGGAAAATATGGCGCCGGAAAGGTTTGAAATTCTGCACTACGCTGCGCTGACGGTTCTGAAAAAGAAATGACCGCTTTATTCCACAGAATCCGGATTTCCGGGTATGATGGGCGTAGGTTACAGATGTAAGATTTAATTAACATGATTACGAGGGGATGTACATGGAGTTCAGTGAAAAACTGCAGAAGCTGAGAACAAATGAAAAACTGACTCAGGAGGAGCTTGCCGAAAAGCTTTATGTTTCCCGCGCGGCAATATCAAAATGGGAATCAGGAAGGGGATACCCCAGCATTGATTCTCTTAAGGCTATCGCAAAATATTTTCATGTCACTATAGATGAACTGATAGGCACAGAAGAAATAGTAGACCTTGCCCGGCAGGATATAAGGGATTCCAGAAAAAAAATATACTTCCCTTATCTGCGGAATACTGGACTGCCTTACGCTTCTGCTGTTATTTCTTCCGGTTTTCGGAAACGGCAGTGCGGCGGAAACAGAAGCTGTTTCCCTTTTCGCCTTGACAGATATCAGCCTGTGGCTGAAAATTCTGTTTATTGCGGCAACAGCCTTAACTGTGCTGAACGGTTTCTGCGGAGTAGTGATAAGCAATTTTGATAAGCCCCGTTGGAATAAGTGTCTGATTGTTGCTGGTATTGTATTGTCAGTATGGGGGACAATGCTTTTTACACTGGCGAGACAGCCCTATGCAGGAATATTTTACCTGTGTATACTTGTGATAAAAGGGATTTTAGTGATAAAAAACAAATGATACCCAGCGTATCATCAATGAAAATGAGCGTTTCTTGAGGCATCGGGTCACGGTAACTTCGGTAGCTGGTCATTGCATCATAGGCATTAGCTACGGCAATAATCCTTGCCTGCTCTGGAATTTCCTCTCCGGCTATGCCGTCGGGATATCCGCCACCGCCGTATTTTTCATGGTGCCATCTTGCACCCATGGAAAGGTCGGTTTTCTCTTTGATATTGTCAAGAATCTTTGCACCCATAACAGGATGCTTTTTAATAAGCGCGTATTCCTCGTCTGTAAGCCTTGCAGGCTTGTTGATAACAGCATCGGGAATTCCTATCTTTCCGATATCGTGGAGAAGTCCCATCATATAGATATCATTGAGCTGAGACTCTTCATAGCCGAAACGTTCTGCGATTTCTCTGGAGTAATCAGCAACACGGCTTGAATGGCCGTTTGTATATGTGTCCTTTGCGTCAATGGTTCCGGCAAGGGTCTGAACGATATGAATGAGCATCTGCTCTTTTTCTACTGCATTGTTCTTTACTTCCAGTTCCAGCTTGTCCCTGACCTTCCTCAGGTCGTCCACCTGCTGTATGAATACAAGTACAAGCAGACTCATCAGACCTATCAGCATAGGTATCTCATTGCTGTTAAGCTGGAAGAATATCAGCAGAATGATTTCTGCTATGGACATGACAATAAATATCAGGAATCCAAGGAAAGCATAGGGATATTCCCTGACATATCCTTTTTTAGCGTCAATAAACAGAGTGGCCATAGCAATCACCGCCACTATGGCAAGCACCGAATCAATATAGATAAGGGATGACTGGAAGGACTGAATTCCGGTGAAATGCATTATTGTCCAGAATATCATATTGACAAGTGACAAAATAAAAAGAAAGGCGTAAAGCTTCCGGTATCTTCCCTTCTGCAGGGAATTAAGATATATCAGCAGAGCAAACGGCATCATCATACAGAACATGAAGCCCATAATTCCGTCAACAAAAAAGATCCTGGTGACATAGGGCGTCAGCTGTGAAACTGATATCAGCCAGCAGGCCACATCAAGCACACCCAGTGACGCATAAAGCATATTTATATTCTGTCTTTTCCATATGAGCATTGCTATTCCGATTACTGTAACAAGCAGTGAGGCTATAAACAGCACCGCCGACATTCCGAAGGATATGCCGTACTTGTCGTAAAGATAATCAAAAAAACCCTCAGAGGACGACACGAATGTTTCAGGCACTACAAAAGGATTCCAGTCAGTTTTTTGCCTGTATATCTTTATCTCTGCTCCTGCGTCAGACAAGCCCAGAGGGACCGTAATATAGAATTCCTTCATCGAGCCTCCGGGAATTCCCGTATCCTTGTAACGGTCAAATTCCTTTCGCAGTTCTCCGTTTATGTAAACCTTCACATTGCTTCTGTTAAGGAAACAAAGCATACTGTCGTTCCATAGCTTGTCTGGCAGATGTGAAACGGTAATGAAATCTTCTGTATATGCTCTTTCATCGTCATAGGTTCTTCCTGTTTCAAAGGATTTTCCGGATTCGTCAATAACAGTCCATTTTTCAATATACTGTAAGCTGTAGTTTTGCGTATCCGGCAGATTTCTTACGATATTTGTCAGATACAATCCCAATAGCAGACTTAATCCGAATAAGCATAAAAATACAATTTTAAAAACTATTTTAATGATAAGACCGCTTGTTCTGGCTGTACTTTTGACAACCATCGTTTTTCCTCCTTGAAAATTTTGGTCATATAACCCGATTATACACTACAGAAAAATAATTATAATGCTTTATCGTCATTTAATCATACTGATGTGTAAAAAAATACGGATTTGGGTCTGAAAACAGGTCTGCTTTATGGTATTTTGCCTCTTCCGTCCAGCCTGTTCCTGACAGGAACGATTATCTGAACTTTTTCAGCTTTGCAGTGTCTGCTATAACGATAAGGCTCATGTTTTTTCTGAGGGGTTTTTCAGGATCAATATTGACAATAACTTTTTCATTTTCGATTATAGCAACTATATTTATAGAATATTTTTTTCTGAGGTTAAGCTCCAGAAGGTTTTTGTTGTCCCATTCCGGCCTTACCTCCAGCTCTACCATTGAAACGTCGTTTGATATATCCAGAATATCAACAAAGCCGGAGCTTACGAGATTTTTGGCAAGACGAATTCCTGATTCGCTTTCGGGAAATATAACGCGGTCTGCGCCTACCTTCTCCAGTATCTTACAGTTCATTTCGCTTGAGCACTTAGCGATAACAGTCTTTACTCCTGCTTCCTTGCAGAGCATGGTAGCCATAACGCTGGCTTCAAGGTTGGTAGCCATGGAAATGACAACAACATCCATATTGGAAATACCAAGATGTCTAATAGTTTCAGGGTCAGTTACGTCAGCGCATTTGCAGTAAGGAATAACTGAAGCAAAATTGTTTACCTTTTCTTCGTTGATATCCACAGCCAGAACTTCAGCGCCGTTGCTGCATAATTCCATTGCAACAGAGCGTCCGTATCTTCCCAGCCCGAATACAGCATATGTTTTCTTTGAGCTCATTTTTCTTTTCCTCCCGTTTATGGTCATCCCACATTGATTTTTTCTATCGGGTCTTTTATTATATTCTTCTTTTCATTTTTGATATTGAAAGCCACCAGTAAGGATATAGGCCCGACTCTTCCCAGGTACATGGTAACGATTATAACTATCTTTCCCCACAGGTTCAGTGAGGGAGTCAGGTCCCTTGTAAGTCCCACAGTAGCGGTTGCGCTTACTGTTTCGTAGGCAACATCAAGTATCTGGGCATCGGTTACAGCAGAAAGCAGAACGGTGGATATGAACATTATCATAAAGGAAACCGTAATAACAGACGCAGCCTTGCTGATAGCCTGCTTTGATATTCTTCTGCTGAATAGAGAAACATCTTCCTTGTTTTTTATGGCAGCCAATGCTCCGAACAGAACGGCAGCCATGGTAACTGTTTTTACGCCGCCGGCTGTTCCCACAGGTGAACCGCCGATAAACATAAGAAACAGAGCAACCACCGAGGAAGCATTCGTCAGATTCTGCTGAGGAACAGAAGCAAAGCCGGCTGTTCTTGTGGTCACTGACTGGAAGAATGAGACCTGTATCTTGTCAAAAAGAGAGAGGTCCTTTATCGTAAGAGGATTATTATATTCAAAGATAAAAAACAGCAGTGCTCCTCCCAGCAGCAGTATAGCTGTTGAAGAAAGGGCAATTTTGCTCTGCAGAGTCAGATATGAAAAGCATCTGAGCTTCTGGGTGCGAATATTCCTGGTCACCCTTATTACATCCCACCAGACTATATAGCCGATACCGCCCAGTATTACAAGCATGCTTGTGGTAAGATTGACCATGGGATTGACAGCATAATCACACAGGCTGTTTTCAGACATAATATCAATACCTGCGTTGCAGAATGCCGAAACGGAATTGAACACGGATATCCATATTCCTCTTAGTCCGTACTGAGGAATAAAGACAGTCATATACATCAAAGCCCCGATACCCTCAACGATAAAGGTGCCTATAACCACCTTTTTCAGAAAAATCACTATACCGGAAAGGGAATTCAGATTGAAGGCATCATGTATAAGTATCCTGCTTTTCAGTCCCAGCCGCCGATTAAAGCTTATAAGAATTGCGGACATAATGGTTATTATTCCGAGACCGCCTATCTGTATCAGCAGGAGAATGACAATCTGCCCGAATACGCTCCAGGTGGAAACGGTTGGCAGAGTCACCAGTCCGGTTACGCATATTGAGGTGGTAGCAGTGAACAGGGCATCAATATACCGGACAGACTGACCGCTTGCAGAGCTTACAGGCAGTGACAGCAGGATACTGCCGACAAAAGCAGCCAGAATAAAGCTGAGCATTATCAAATGGGTGCTGTTAACAATCAGTTTTTTTTGTTTCAATAGGATTTCCTTCTTTATCAACAAATTATCTTAATATTATAACATAAATTTTTATCACATACAAGATGTATGCGCTGCTCATTTAAGCTTGTCCAGCTCGGTCCAGTCAGGCGGAACATCCATGAAGCCGTTTACCCCCACAGTAACATCCGGGTCCTTGTCAGACTGGAATACTCTGTCATAGCTTGTGGAGTATTCGACCCTGGTGCCGTCCTTTTTCTCAAAGGTATTTACTCCCATTATAGATTCATGCTCACGTCTGGAGCGATTGTCAAAATCTTCATTAGCAGACTGCTGCAATTCAGCGCTTATCTTGTTACGGTGATCATTAAGGGATTGCATGGTCTGTTTTTGTCTTTCCCAGCTTTGCTGGCTGTCGTGAAGCATTTGCTTTGAGATATTGTAGATAGTATTCTGTGTTTCGATTTGCTTTGAAAGATACTGCTGCTGGAACTGGCTTACTTTTTCAACGATCTGTTTATGCACTCTCAGAGAGTTTATGAATTCAAAGAATTCCTGTACATCCTGATTTCCGGGCATTTCAGGAGAGAGGAAGCCGGCAAAGGAATGTATTCTCCAGTTAACGCAGGCATTGTCCAGTCCGTCAAGACGGTGCTGAGAAAATGGAATTTCAGGATTGGTATCTATCGGAAGAAGAGCATTCATTTCAGCCGGAGTCAGGGGAACATTCACATTAAAGCCCATCATCTGGACACGCTGGTTTGACATCATTTTTCTTTCGATCAGCTGGCGTGACATAGGACTGTAATTTCCGAATTCATAGCCAATTATCACCGCATTAAGTACAAGATAAGTCTTTTTGCCGTTTTTTTCAGCGCAGTAAAGCTTAGCTCCGCCGCCGCCGTAGATGCCCTGGATAACTATCTGGAAAAGGTCACCCTGGCTGCGTGCTTTCAGCTGCTGGCTTTCTCTTGAAAGGATCTCACGCATTTCCTGCACATCCTTTTTCGGCAGGGAAAAGGATTTCACCAGACGGATGTTATCGGTTTCCAGAAGGTTTACAGCATTGCTGTCGAGATATTCATCAAATGGCAGGAAAGGTTCTGAACAGCCCATACCGTTTTTCTCATAATAAAAATTCTTCTGTATACGGCAGAACATTTCTCTGCCGTTATTATTTTTTGCAGCTGCCCACACAACGATAGGGCTGTCTGAATTTTCAATGTAGGACTCAAGTCTGCCGAAAGGGCTGTAATCGGAAGGTATGCGTCCCATACAGCAGGGTTGTCTATCCTTTGTGAAGAACGTCACATTGCGCATTATTCTTTCCTGAGGTTCCCTGTGTCCTGCGGCAGCAGCGGCGTCCTTTTCAGCCTGTGCCTTGTCTTCGGCTTCATTTCTTATTGCCGCAGCGCAGAAGGGACAATATCTGAGTTTTTCATTTTCTTCAGTTTCAAGACGTATCCTTTTGCCGCAGTCGGAACATTTGATATCAATTTTTGCCATATTTAGTGCCTCCTTTATCATAATGATTTTATCATACAAAACCCCATTATCTTATTACACCAATTATACCATATATATGATAATTTTTCAACCAGCGTGACGCTGGACCCTTAACGCGCCGGCGAGCCGCCGGTATCGTAACGCGATGGTGTCGCTTCACTACGTTACGCTCTTAATGGGCCTGACTATTTTACTGCCCGCGGTGCTGCTGTAATTGGTTGGT
>ONDB01000141.1 GCA_900316485.1 uncultured Eubacteriales bacterium | reverse complement strand
TAAAGACAGCAGAATATCAATGGGTTTCCGCCGTCTGAGCATTATTGACCTGGAGGGCGGACATCAGCCCATATATAACGAGGACAAAAGCCTGGTGCTTATGTTTAACGGTGAAATATACAACCACAGGGAGCTTCGTGAGCAGCTTAAGGAATGCGGACACAGATTCTATACAAATGCCGATTCCGAGGTACTGGTGCACGGCTTTGAGGAATGGGGAGAAAAGCTTCTTTCCCGTCTGAGAGGAATGTTCGGCTTTGCTATATATAATACAAAGGACGGCTCTGTTTTCATTGCCAGAGATTTCTTTGGTATCAAGCCAATGCATTATGCGCTCATAGACGGAGATCTTATTTACGGATCGGAAATAAAAAGCATCCTGCAGCATCCGAAATATAAAAAGAAATTCAATTACAAGGCTCTGGATAATTATCTTTCTTTCCAGTATGTTGTTCCGCCCGAAACGTTTTTTGAGGGCATCTACTGTCTGCTGCCCGGACATTTTATGTGGTTCCGCAACGGCGAGGTAAAGACTACAAGATATTTTGAAGCAACCTTCGAGCCTGATACAGAGCTTACTGAAAAAGAGGCTGTGGACAAGATAGAGGCAGTATTTGAAAACTCTGTGAATGCACATAAGATCAGTGATGTTGAGGTAGGCTGCTTTCTTTCCAGCGGTGTAGATTCCAGCTATGTTTCAACATATTTTGCAGATCAGAAAACCTTTACCGTAGGCTTTGATTTCGGTGAAAGATACAATGAAATAAGCTGGGCGGAGGGTCTTTCAAAGGAAATCGGTGTTGAACATCATACCCATCTTATCGGCTCCGAGGAATTCTGGGAAACCGTTCCTAAGGTACAGTATCATATGGATCAGCCCCTTGCAGATCCGTCATGTATTGCTCTGTATTTTGTTTCAAAGCTGGCAAGCGAATATGTGAAGGTTGTACTTTCCGGAGAAGGCGCTGACGAACTTTTCGGCGGATATACGATTTACAACGAGCCTCATGTTTTCAAGGCATATCAGAAGCTTTTCCCTGAGAAGCTTCGCTACTCGCTTGCAAGGAGCGCAAAAAAATGGCCCCATATCAAGGGCAGAGGCTATGTGCTCAGAGGTGCAAGAAAGACAGAGGATAAATTCATCGGCAATGCATTCATGTATGACGATGAGGAGAAAAAGCAGATACTCAGGGATCCCTCAATTGTTACCCGTCCCCAGTCGCTCTGCAAAAAGTTCTATGACAGAGTAAGAGGTTATGACGATGAAACAAAGATGCAGTATCTTGACATTAACCTCTGGATGGTAGGAGATATCCTGCTGAAGGCTGACAGAATGAGTATGGCAAATTCTCTTGAGCTGAGAGTACCGTTCCTTGATACGGAAGTCTGGAAGGTTGCAAGGACGATACCCACCAAGTACAGGATTGCTCACGGTACCACAAAATATGCACTGCGTCAGGCAGCACTGCGTCATCTGCCCAAGGCAACTGCACAGAAACCCAAGCTGGGCTTCCCGGTACCCACAAGAGTATGGCTCAAGGATGAAAAGTATTATGAGCGTGTGAAGGAAATGTTCACATCAGAAACAGCCAAAAAATTCTTCAATACGGATCTTATTGTTTCCTATCTTGATGATCATTTCAACGGTAAGGATGACAACAGCCGCAAGGTATGGACGATTTATGTATTTCTGGTATGGTATAATATATATTTTGCGGATGAAAAAGAAGGAAACTGATATAGTATGTTGCCATTCCGGAAGTGACTGGCTCATGAAGATTGTGTTTTAAACCAGCACAAAAAGCAGATCAGGAAGAGGAACCACCAACTTCCTGACAAGCGAAATAAAAACAAAAAGTCGATGAACCAGACATTCATCGACTTTTTTGTTATTATCAGACAAGATTAATTATTTAATGCATCAGCCATTTTTTAATCAGCTGTCAATAAAGGAATAGTCATGCATGATTTTTCAGCACCGGGCATGGAAACACTGATAGGGCTGATGCTTGTTATGAAGCAGCAATGCTTTGCCCGGTAAGTTAATTACTGTCTTGCAGCGCCGGATTCTCTTGCAGCATCCATAACAGCCTGTGCAACTGTCTGACCGATTCTCTTATCAAATGCATAGGGAAGGATATATTCTTCACGAAGCTCCTTCTCGTCCACGATAGATGCAATAGCATAAGCAGCGGCAACCTTCATTTCGTCGTTGATTTCCTTTGCTCTGCAGTCAAGTGCGCCTCTGAAAATACCGGGGAAGCAAAGTACATTGTTGATCTGGTTGGGAAAATCTGAACGGCCTGTGCCGATAACCCTTGCACCTGCAGACTTTGCAAGATCAGGCATGATCTCGGGAGTGGGGTTGGACATTGCAAAAACAATAGCGTCCTTGTTCATTGAGCGCACCATATCTTCGCTTACGATACCAGGCGCTGAAACACCGATAAATACATCTGCGCCCTTCATTGCATCAGCAAGGCTGCCTGTGAGCTTTTCACGGTTTGTAACCTTTGCCATTTCAGCCTTTGCGCTGTTGAGTCTTTCGTCTCCCTCACAGATTATACCTACACTGTCACAGAGTGTAAGGCTCTTTACGCCCATTTTCATAATAAGCTTGGAAATTGCGATACCTGCAGAACCTGCGCCGTTTACAACGACCTTTATTTCGTCAATTTTCTTTCCTACAACCTTAAGAGCATTTACGAGGGCAGCTGCAACAACGACTGCAGTACCGTGCTGGTCATCATGGAAAACGGGAATATCACAAATTTCCTTTAGCTTGCGTTCTATTTCAAAGCATCTTGGTGCAGCGATATCCTCCAGATTGATTCCGCCGAAGCTGCCGGAGATGAGATATATGGTGCGAACGATTTCGTCAACATCCTTTGAACGTATGCAAAGAGGAAAGGCATCCACATCACCGAATTCCTTAAAAAGTGCGCATTTGCCTTCCATAACAGGCATACCTGCTTCGGGGCCGATATCACCGAGTCCGAGAACTGCTGTACCGTCAGTAATAACGGCAACGAGGTTATTTCTTCTGGTGAGCTTAAAGGATTTATCATAGTCCTTCTGTATTTCAAGGCAAGGCTCAGCAACGCCGGGGGTATATGCCAGTGAAAGTTCCTCTGAGTTTGTAATAGGTGCCCGGGAGACTACCTCGATTTTTCCGTTCCATTCATAGTGCTTTTTAAGAGATTCCTGTCTTATATCCATTTTACTTTTTCCTTCCATGATTAAAATAGTCTGCATATTATTTGATGCAGTATTATAATTATACTATAGTTTTTCCGTCAAATCAATCCCTAACGCGCCGGCGAGCCGCCGGTGCCGTAACGCGCCAGCGTGACGCTGGACCCTAAACGCGATGGTGTCGCTTCACTACGTTACGCTCTTAATGCGCCTGACTGTCTGGCTGCCCGCGGT
>ONDB01000123.1 GCA_900316485.1 uncultured Eubacteriales bacterium | reverse complement strand
TTATCTGTATCCTGATAAACGACAGGATACGAAAAGGAGGAACAATATGTATTTGAAATCAAAAGCCATGAGAAAGCTTATTGCAGGCTCCCTGGCTGCTGTTATGCTCAGTTCCGGTTTTGCTCTGCTTCCGATGGCAGGCGGAAATACCGGAATCTCAATTACTGCAAGAGCTGAGGACAATAACTTTGTAGTGAATGATTTTTCTTATGTCGTTATTTCAGGACAGGGGGAAAACAAGGTTAAGGTTACAAACTACACAGGAACAGGAACCGATATTACAATTCCGGAAACTGTAAAATATGAATCGGTTACTTATACTGTTACAGTGATAGGCAGCAGCTTCGGAAAAGCTAATCTGAAGAGTATAGAACTTCCGTCAAGCATAGAAACCATAGAGTCCGGTGCTTTTGAACTCTGCACTGGTCTTGACTATCTGACTTTGCCTGAGGAACTTGAGTATTTCGGTAATCTTTTCGGAAATTCACTTCCTGCTTCTTTTACAAATCTGAATATTTATGAGGGGTCAGTTTTCCAGAAGATGACTGGTTCAGGCGGTACAGAAATTCCGTTTTTTGCGGACGGAAATCATCCTCAGAAGACCGTTGTTCTGAAAAGCAAAAGCCGTGAGCTTCCTGTTATAGGCGGAACAGATATTGAAAACATTTCCCTTAAAGGTCAGCCGCTGGGAAACGATTATACCGGAACCTATTATATCCAGAATGGTGTAAATATCAGCGATGATTTCAAAAGCAAAAACGGAAATTACTGCAGTATCGTTCTTGATAAGACCAATCATCAAGCTAAAGTGAGCAATCCTAAAAGGTCTACTCACCCTCTTACAGTTGCTCCCGCAGGCGATGAAACAATTACTATTGATGGTGTTAATTATACAATTGTTCATTCCTTTTTTAAGGTGGATAAGGTTAACTCCACATGTATTGCAAAAGGTATGGCTGAACACTATGAGGACGAAGCCGGAAACTGCTATAAATATGAGGACAGCAGCTATGTTGCTTTGACGCAGGACGAGGTGGATGCTCTTGTACTGCCGCTGGCTGCCCATGATTACGATGAATCCGGAGTATGTAAGGTTTGTAAGGCAGCATTCAATAACGGAATAGGCGGTGTTACCGGACATTCTCTCAACCTTGATACCACTATCGGTGTGAATTTCTACATGGGCTTTACCGATGAATATTTTAGTAATTATAAAGATACCGCATATGTATTGTTTACAGTAAAGGCTGCTGACGGTTCAGAAAAGACGGAAAAGGTTACCCTGAAGGATGCAGAATATAAATATACCGATAAGGAAACCCAGACAGAAAAAACAGCCTATCGTTTCCAGTGCCATGTGTGTGCAAAGGAAATGAATGATAAAATTACCGGAAAGCTGTATAATTCTGACGGTGTGGAATCTGCTCTGAAGGAATTTACTTATTCTGTAAGAGAATACGGGGATCAGGTAGTAAATAATTATAATGATTATGATGTTTCACTTGTGAAGCTTTGCGATGCAATGCTTACATATGGAAGGTATGCACAGCAGTATTTCAATTATGGTGATCAGTCCGGTCTGTATTCGATTTTTGATGCTGCCAGGACTTATCTGTCGTCAAATGACGCTGCTTCCAGGATAAGCGGCGTAAATTCTGAATATGTCAATAATCTGATAAAAGGCGGCAGTACATCATTTACAAACAGAGCAAATAGTGGTATAGAATTCTGCGGCACAAGTCTTTCTCTACAGTCGGAAATAGTACTGAGATTGTATTTCGCGGTAGATTCTGCTGTTGTAACAAATGCAGGCAACATTGTAGTAAAGATAAATAATACGGTTTCGGATTTAAAGCTTGAATCAAACGGCACATATTATTATCTTGAAGTAACCGGAAGTGCTTCTGAGCTGGATAAGGTAAAGAGCATAAAGCTGTATCCTGATAATACCTCCACTGATTGTACTGAGGTAAACTACGGAGTATTGTCATATGCTTCACTTGCTCTTTCAAGGCAGACTACTGCTACAAGAACAGAGGCGTTAAAAGACCTTATCAGATCAATGTGCATTTATATTGAATTTGCATCTGTGTACTTTGCGTAAATCAGGGCTGTATGGATTGTATGAATGAATTTATAAAATTAAGAATAATATAATATTTTATATTTAGGAGTGTATGTAAAATGAAGAAGGAATATGAAAGTGTGGATTTTAAAACCGTATGGTTTGAGCAGGAGGATGTTATTACCACTTCTAATCTTAAAAAAGGAGGCGACGGTAATGAACTTCCCGGAGAGGGAGTAAATGGCGGCTGATTAATC
>ONDB01000122.1 GCA_900316485.1 uncultured Eubacteriales bacterium | reverse complement strand
GCTCCGTCGCCAGCGTCACGCTGACTGGTGGAAAAATCTTGACAAGAGAGGGGTATTCGTTGTACAATATGTAGTAGACGTGGGATCGACTTAATAGGGTCGTACTAATTATCTATATTTCAACTCAGGTTTATGCCGTTGAATATATATTATATTTTTTTACAGCCGGAAACTGGCTCCGTTAATGACCGCGAAGGACGGCAGGAGAATTGGAAAAAGGCGGCTGTTATCTTATTATAGCGACATTTGATAATTTTTTCTCCCGCTGCGATGCCCGGGATAATGCTGCAGTGCTTTGGCTTTTACAATGCAGCAGGTCTTTGTGGGGTCGTGTGCGTTTTTTCGGCTGTAGCTGCGGCAATTTTTGCGTCTGCCGCGGTTTGTGTCGGTGCACTGCCCGGTCAGGTGCTGTGCTTTGTTTTATCAGATATCTTCGCGGCTGTCCGTTTCCGGACGGCACACAGGGGGATAGTGTCATCATCAGACATATGCCGGTCGGTAATGTGCGTTTGTCTGACTATGAGACTGTGCCCTGACCCGAAAATATAATATAATGAACCCGTCTGTGGGAACGTGCAGATTTGTGCGGTATTGTGCCGCAGGGATACATTTTAAGGACGGGGACAATTAACGGCACCTTTGAGATGATAATCAACGATGAAGTTAAAGATCATCATGTAAATTAAGGATCAGAAACAGGAGGTGTCAGTTTTATGGAACCGGTTCTGGCAATAATACTTATTGTTGTCATTTCCGTTGTTGTCGGTATAATTGCTTTTATTTTAGGCGTACAGTACAGAAAGAAGATCGGCGAGGATAAAATAGGCTCTGCAGAGCAGGAAGCTAAAAGAATTGTCGAAGAAGCACAAAGATCGGCTGAGGCTTCAAAGAAAGAAGCTCTTATTGCCGGTAAGGACGAAGCACACAGACTTCTTTCCAATGCCGAAAAGGAAATTTCCGACAGACGAAAAGAAATGCAGCGTCAGGAAAGACGCATACAGCAGAAAGAAGAAACTGTTGAAAAGAAGCTCGACAGCCTTGAAAAAAAGGAAGAGGCTATTTCCCAGAAAAACAAAGCTGCTGAAAACAGACTTGCTGAGGCTGAGAAAATCAAGCAGAGTGAATTTGAAATGCTTGAAAAGATCTCCGGTCTTACAGCAGAACAGGCTAAGGCATATATTATCAATAATCTTGATAATGAGCTTACCCATGAAAAAGCTGTCAAGATTATGGAATTTGAACAGAAAACCCGTGACGAAAGCGAAAAGGTGGCAAGAGAGATTATATCCCTTGCGATTCAGAGAGTTGCTGCCGATCATGTCAGCGAATCTACAGTATCGGTAGTTCCGCTGCCAAGTGATGAAATGAAGGGCCGTATAATCGGACGCGAGGGCAGAAACATCAGAGCTATAGAAACCATCACTGGTGTTGATCTGATAATTGATGATACACCGGAAGCAATCACACTTTCATGCTTTGAGCCTGTAAAGCGTGAGATTGCGAGAGTAATGCTTGAAAAGCTTATCTCTGACGGCCGTATTCATCCGGCAAGAATAGAGGAAATGTATGAAAAAGCCCGCCGTGAGGTAGAGGCTATGATAAGATCCGAAGGCGAACGCGCTATTATTGAAGCAGGCGTCAACGGAATTCATCCCGAGCTTGTCAAGCTTCTGGGAAGACTTCATTTCCGTACAAGCTATGGTCAGAATGTTCTGGATCATTCTCTTGAGGTTGCTTATCTCTGCGGTATGATGGCTTCCGAGCTTGGTCTTGAGCCTACTATGGCCCGCAGGGCAGGACTTCTCCACGATATCGGCAAGGCTCTCGATCACGAGATAGAAGGCTCGCATATTGAGATCGGTGTTGATGTTGCCCGCAAATATAAGGAAAGTGAGCTTGTTGTTCATGCTATCCATGCTCACCACGGCGATGTTGAGGCAAAGACTATTATAGCCTGTCTTGTACAGGCAGCAGATGCTATCTCTGCCGCAAGACCAGGAGCAAGAAGAGAAAATATTGAAAATTACATAAAGCGTCTTGAAAAGCTGGAGGAGGTAGCGTCTTCCTTCAACGGAGTAGAAAGAAGCTTTGCTATACAGGCAGGTCGTGAAGTACGCATTATTGTCAAGCCTGAAATGATAAAGGATGATGAGATGGTACTGCTTGCAAGAGATATCTGCAAAAAGATCGAAGAAGAGGTTGAATACCCGGGTCAGATCAAGGTAAATATTATTCGTGAAAGCAGAGCTGTCGACTACGCTAAATAATGACCATTCAGGGCCGGCTTATGTCGGTCCTTTTTTGCACCGTGAAAAAACTGTGGGGTGATTATATGAAAAAGAAAATCATCAGTCTGTTGCTTGCGCTCTTTGCCGCTGCTTCACTGCTTATTCTGTGTTCGTGCTCAGCAAAGCTGAAAACGTCGGAACAGGCAAAAAATTATGCCCGGATGAAATACGGCGACTGTGAGCTTATGAGCACCGAAAATGTCAGCGACACAAAGGTTATATATACCATGAAGGACAGCCAATACGGCTTCAGCTATAAGGTGACAAGCAGTATTTCTGATATGAATATAGACGGCTCAAGCTTCGGAAAGATAGAAAGCTCATATGATGACTACGACAGTGTATTTATCTCATATATATTAACAGATGCTGAGGATAAATTTGACTTTATTAAAAATAATTATGACGCAGAGCTTGTTAATACTGGTTACATAACGGACAGCGTTATGATTGTAACGATCGGAGATAAAAGCATTTCTGATGCAAGTGAAATAGCAAGACGTGTTGCCTCTGTTTTCAGGCATTATGACAAAAAGGGAGTATTCAGCATCGGCTATATCCGTGCTGAGGATAAAAACGGCAGAGATTTAGGAAGATGTAGTATAAAAAGCGGAAAGTGGCAGACCACTGATCAGGAAAAGGATGAAATGATCATTAATCTTGCAAAAAACAAAAAGGGCAGCAGCCAATTTATCCGCAAGGAAAATGCTGTTCTTTCCGACACAGGGCTGACTCCTGATGATGTAATGAAATTCTATTATGATACGGACGTAAATTGCCCTGCTTCTGCCAATGACCCTATAGTGCTGTATTATTTCAGTGCTGATGGGAAGGAGTATTATATAGCTGATTTCATGTATGCAGCAACCGGCAGCTATTATACTAATTTTGACCATGTTTTTAATAAGTAACCCAATTTTCTGCAGAGCATAATATGGAATATAGACGCACAGAATATAAGGACGGGCAGATTCTTCCCCATCCCATCTGTTCTGTGGTTCTTTACAAAAAGGAGGATCTGTATTATGCCCGATAATATCATTACTCCCGACGAAGGCGAGAACCTCCGTCTTGACAGGGTAAGAGAAGCAGTGTGCATAAATGCACCCAGGATATATGATTCCTGCTCGGATAAGGATTGTCTTGAGGATCTGCCTGTAATGCTCACAAAACCGGGTCAGTGCCTTATTGACAAGGCAACCAGCGTCAGACTTAACACAGTAAATGTATGCAATGTTGCGGTAAGTCTGCAGCCTGTACCTTTCCATAACGGCTTTTATGCAGTTGACATGACGTTCTATTTTGATGTGGGGCTTGATGCATTTATGACGCCCAATGCATTGCCTATGCCCGTTAAGGGACTTGCAGTATTTTCAAAAAGAGCTGTACTTTTCGGCAGCGAAGGCAGTGTCAAGGTATACACATCAGATTGTGCCGAAGCACCCGAAGGACTTTCAACACCGTCACAGAACTGTCCGAAGGCTGTTGTACAGGTGGCAGAGCCGGTAGCTCTTTCAGCAAGACTGGAAAAACACGGCGGTCACTGCCATATGACCCCCTACAGGATTCCGGAAAGCATAATAAGACGCTATGGAGGAGAATTCGTACAGAACGAATCAGAAAAGGATGTACTGGTATCCATAGGTATGTTTACAATAGTACAGCTTGAACGAGATGTACAGATGCTTATTCCTGCCTATGATTTCTGTATGCCCCGGAAGGAATGTGTTGCAAGCTCCGAGGATCCCTGTGAGCTTTTCAGCAGCATAGATTTCCCCACCAACGAATTTTTCCCGAAGGATCATCCGACAGACAAAAAGCCTCATCACGGCTGTTCCGCAGCAAAGGAATAATCCATTCTACGGTTCCGAACTATAAAGATTTCGCCCGCCTTTTCAAAAGGCAGCGTGACGCTGCACCCGTAGTAGTGAGCTGATTCGCCGCTCCAAAACGCAAAAGTTTCGCCCGCCTTTTCAAAAGGCGGTGGGGTCCATGGGGCAAAGCCCTCGGCAGGGGTGTCTGGTCCATCAAGAAATAGTCCTGCTGCCGCAAGGCAGCAAAACAAAAAGCGGAACGACTGATTCCTTGACAATTAAAATAAAAAAGTCGATGAACAAAAATTCATCGACTTTTTGCATTATTGGGTTTTCAGTAATAAAATAAGTAAGCAGTTCCGTTATTTGCTCATGATCTCTGTGATCTTCTTTTCGATTCCTTCTGCATCAAGACCGAACTCGCTGAGAAGACCGACTGCCGGACCGCTGTGGCCGAAGATATCCTCAACGCCGATGCGATTTACAGGAACAGGACAGTTTTCAGCTGTTACTGCTGCTACAGCTTCGCCAAGACCGCCGATGATATTGTGCTCTTCAACAGTAATGATCCTGCCGGTTTCATTTGCAGCCTTTATGATTATATCCTTGTCAATAGGCTTTATTGTGTGCATATTGATAAGACGGGCATTGATGCCCTTTTCTTTCAGAGCTCTTACAGCCTTGAGAGCCTCATATACAACAAGTCCGGTAGCAATTACTGTAACATCGCTGCCTTCCTCAAGGGTAATGCCCTTGCCGATCTCGAATGTGTAATTATCGGGATCATTGAAGCTTTCAATAGCAAGTCTGCCAAGTCTGATGTAAACAGGTCCCTGATATTCATAGGCAGCCTTTGTAGCAGCCATCATTTCGTAATGATCTGCTGGGTTGAGAACAACCATTCCCGGGATAGTTCTCATAAGTGCAAGATCCTCGCAGCACTGGTGAGTTGCACCGTCTTCACCTACGGAAATACCAGCATGAGAGCCGGCTATTTTAACATTGAGGTGGGGATATCCGACTGAATTTCTTACCTGCTCGTAAGCTCTGCCTGTTGCGAACATAGCAAAGGAAGCAGCAAACGGTACTTTGCCTGCTGCAGCAAGTCCTGCAGCAACGCCGATCATATTGCCCTCTGCGATACCGCAGTCAAAGAAACGATCGGGATAAGCCTTTTTGAAGATCTCTGTCTTTGTGGCAGCCGCAAGGTCTGCGTCAAGTACTAATATGTCATCATGTTCCTTTGCAAGCTCACAGAGAGCCATGCCAAAGCTTTCTCTTGTAGCTATTTTCTTACTTTCTGCCATTTCTTATGCCTCCAATGCTTTAAGCTGTGCGCTGAGTTCGTCCATAGCGATCTTGTATTCATCGGCGTTGGGAGCCTTTCCGTGCCAGCCGACCTTGTTTTCCATAAATGAAACGCCCTTGCCCTTTACTGTCTTTGCAATAATGACTGTGGGCTTGTCCTTTGTCTGCTTTGCCTTGTTCACAGCAGCTTCGATCTGATCGAAATCATGTCCGTCAATGGTAATTACCTCGAAGCCGAATGAGCTGAACTTTTCATCAATAGCGCTGAGTCCTGCAACATCCTCTACAGTACCGTCTATCTGAAGACCATTATAATCAACAAAAACTGTAAGATTGTCCAGCTTGTAATGAGAAGCGAACATAGCAGCCTCCCAGACCTGACCCTCTTCGCATTCACCGTCGCCCAGCATAGCGAATACACGGTAATCCTTGCTGCTGAGTTTTCCTGCAAGAGCCATACCGCAGGCAGCAGAGATACCCTGTCCCAGTGAACCTGAGCTCATATCAACGCCGGGGGTGTTTTTCATATCGGGGTGACCCTGAAGCATTGCGCCGATATGTCTGAGCACCTTGATCTCATCTGTAGAGAAAAATCCCTTGAGTGCAAGCGCTGCATAAAGTGCAGGGCAGCAATGACCCTTTGAAAGCACAAAGCGGTCTCTGTCAGGATTTTTGGGATCTTTCGGATCCACCTTCATTTCCCTGAAGTAAAGGTAGGTAATAATATCCGCAGCGGAAAGAGATCCGCCCGGATGACCTGATTTTGCGTTGAACACGCCCTCTACAGTCCATGATCTTACTTTACAGGCTGTTTTTTTCAGTTCTAAGAGTTCTGACTTGTCCATCCTTGATCCTCCGATTCTTTTGGTGCTTCCGCACCGAGATTTAAGCGTCCCTTTCCGGGGATGCTGTTTATATATGCGGCTGATATTTTAAAGCCCCTTACAGCCGCTTTTGGGTTGCTGCATTAAATACAAAGCGGTCTGTGCTTATTTATCAAAGTCTTTCGGGTCGTCCAGTGTATCTACCAGATCCTTCTGCAGACCCTCTTTGTTCTGAGCTTTGCCGGCTGCAACGTGCTTTGCTCCGAAGGCTGTGCGCTTTGGCTTGCTTATCACCTTTTCACTGTCAAGTGCAAGGGGATCGGAAGCTGTGTGCTCGTCAATAGTCTGCTGAGCGCTTTCTTTTTTCCTGGCTTTAGTATTTACGATAATAACTATTGTTATAATACCTGCGCCTGCCAGAACAAGCGGCAGACCTATTGCCAGGTATATCCATGTATCATTTACATCATCCTTGGTTGATTTATCCTTAAGAGTACCGAAATCAGAGCCGCTGCGTCCGGAGCTTGTCTGTGTTCCGGGTTTGACTGCAGCAGAGCTGCTTTCTCCGCTCTGTTCCTGCTGGGAGTTCAGATCGTCCTTTATTTTCTCCCAATCCTTTGATGTAAGCTCCTGAGTATCTACAGAAACCTCGTCCGGATCGAAAAGATCTGAGCTTTCCTCAGCGCTTTCCTCGTTCTGAGAAGCTTCTTCCTGAGCTACATCATCATAGTAATACTCATCATTATCGTTGTGGTAATAATCAAAATACTCGTTTCCATCTGAAGATGTCTGTTCCGGCGGAATGTATACTGTATCAGGGGCAACCTCCTGAGGAATATATTCAACCGTCTGATCTTGTGATTCAGTATATTGCTGGTCGTAAGGATCGTAATAATCTTCGGCAAAAGCCGCAGAAGAAAATACTCCTGCCGCCAGTGCAGTACACACTGCTGCTGCAGCAGAAAGTTTCAATATATATTTCGGTCTCATATAAAAAATACCGCATCCTTCCCGGAATTTTTATGGAAACGCTGATATTGCCGGCGATACCATAACAGTAAAATAACAAAGGGAAAAAACAGAGCTGAACGATATCCGGAAACACCGCACAGACTTGTCCTCATTACATGATATCATAAAACGACATGATTTTACAATACAATAAAAATATTTTTTTATTTTTACAGTATTGAAGGTTCAAAGGGCATAAATAATGTTGAATTCGACCAAAGCGTTACATCAGATATTATGAATTATGTATGCTTTGAGGTGCAAGCTGGCTGAGAAACAATTCAAAGCAAAGTCCGTCCTGTTCAGGGATATTCATTTCATCTGAGGCGGTTATAGCCTTAGAAACAAAGTCGGCAGCTTTTTCTACAGCCTGATCAAAGGGTATACCGTTTACGGTATCTGCTGCTATTACCGATGCAAAGACATCGCCTGTTCCTGCTCTGCGGGAGCCTGACCGGGGATTTTCCAGGATTCTGTAATTCCCGTTTTCCTCATAAATGAAATTACATATATTATTCCCCCGGTCAATGCCGGTTATTACTATTTTTTTACTGCCCAGGTCAACAAGACCTTTTGCAAGTCTGAGCAGAGAGGAGTCGTCAGAAAGCTTATCGCTGTAGGGAGTTCCTGTAAGGATACAGGCTTCTGTAAGATTAGGCGTAATAATATCTGAATGGCGGATAAGCCTTGAAATATTTTTGCACAGTCCGGGGGTAAGGGTTGCATATGTTCTGCCGTCATCACCCATAACCGGGTCTACTATTACCTTTGTATTATCCCTGCAAAAGCGGGAGATGAAATCGGATACTATATCCACCTGACGTTCCGAACCCAGAAAGCCAGTATAAATGCCGTCAAATTCAAGGTGAAGCTTTTCCCATTTGGAATAGTAATATTTCATTTTATCGGTGTAATCGTCAAAAAAATAATCCTCATAGCCTGTATGATTGGAAAGCACAGCTGTAGGCAGAGCGCAGCATTGTATTCCTGCAGCAGATATCACAGGCAGCGACACTGTAAGTGAGCACCGACCAAAGCCTGAGAAATCATTGATAACAGCTATTCTTTTTTGTCTTTTTCCTTCCAAATACATCACCGCTTCTTAAACAAACCTTCTTAAATATATTTTTACTATACTATAATATATTATCTCCCCCTCAATGTCAACCAGTCCTCATTTGCCAGCGTGACGCTGGACCCGTAACGCGCCGGCGAGCCGCCGGTGCCGCAACGCG
>ONDB01000121.1 GCA_900316485.1 uncultured Eubacteriales bacterium | reverse complement strand
CTTTGTAAAGCTAATAAGCTTAACAGTTGCTCTGGCTTTGTTAATGCGGTATTACGCAGTGCTGTAAAGCTTGAAAACTTACAGCTTCCTGATAAAAGAAAAGGAAAGAATAAATACCTGTCAATTAAGTATTCATGTCCGGAGAAAATCATCAAATTATGGCGCAGTGCATACGGAGATGATATAACCCTTGGCATACTTTCATCACTGGATTCAAAACCTGCTACGGTTATCCGGACAAACACTCTTCGCACCAATACAAAGGAGCTTTCAGAACGACTGAGTGCAAAAGGTATTGATACAAAGCTTTCAGATATTGTCAGCGACTGTATTGAACTCAGCGGTGCAGGTTCTGTCAGGGAGCTTGAAGAATATGAACAGGGACTTTTCCATGTACAGGATACAGCCTGTCAGCTGTGCTGCGGAATGCTTGGCGTACAAAGGGGAGAAACTGTTATTGATGCATGCTCAGCTCCCGGGGGTAAAGCTTTCACCTTGTCGGAAATTATGGACAATAGTGGCAGATTGATTTCCTGCGACCTGTATGAAAGCAGATTATCACTTGTTAATAGCGGAGCTTTACGGCTTGGTATTAATATTATTGAAACCCATGCAGGTGATTCAACTGACCTTTCAGGATTGCAGGAAGCTGACAGGATCCTGTGTGATGTACCTTGCTCCGGCCTGGGAATAATCAGACGTAAGCCTGAGCTAAGATATAAGGATGAGCTTGGTACAGAGAGCCTGCCGCCGCTGCAGTATAAGATTCTGTGCAGCTGTGCAGAAAAACTGAAAAGCGGAGGGGTGCTTGTTTATTCCACATGTACTCTCGATCCGGCTGAAAACGGAGATGTTATTTCCCGTTTTCTTGATGAGAACAAAGATTTTTCTCCCCTTTCTCTGAAACTGCCTGATGGCATAAGGAGAGGAATTAAGGAACCGGATAATTCAATTACACTGTTTCCGCATATCAGCGGTACAGACGGTTTCTTCATATCAGCGGTTATAAAGAAATAATAAGGAGGTGAGATGTATGGCTGCAGCAGAAAAAACAGATATAAAATCCATGAATGAGCAGGAGCTGGAGGCTATGCTTTCACAGATGGGTCAACCTCGTTTCCGCAGCGGACAGATATATAAATGGCTGCATCAAGGTGTAAAATCCTTCGACGAAATGACTAATATTCCTGTATTGCTAAGAGAAAAACTTGTAGAAAACTGCTATATATCTCACGCAGCTATTGAAAAAAAATTGATTTCGGCTTATGATGGTACAGTGAAGTATCTTTTTTCCTTTGCTGACGGAGAAACAGTCGAGTCCGTTCTGATGAAATATCACCACGGATACACCAGCTGTGTGTCAACACAGGCAGGCTGTAAGATGGGCTGTGATTTCTGTGCGACAGGAAAGGGCGGATTCCGCCGGAATCTTACTGCATCTGAGATACTTTCTCAGATACAGGCGGAGCAGCTGGATAATAATCTCAGGATTTCAAATATTGTGCTGATGGGAATGGGAGAGCCGCTTGATAATTATGACAATGTAATTCGTTTTCTTGAGCTGGTAAGCTCGGAACACGGACTTAATATAGGAATGAGGCATATTTCACTTTCGACCTGCGGAATAGTACCCAGGATATATGAGCTTGCAGATAAAAAGCTGCAGCTCACCCTTTCGGTTTCTCTTCACGCACCTAATGACGAAATAAGAAGCGCTACGATGCCGGTAAATAAGAAATATCCGATTGATGAGCTTCTGAAAGCATGCAGATACTACGCTGAAAAAACAGGCCGGAGGATTTCATTTGAATATGCCATGATAGACGGGGTAAATGACAGTGATGCCTGTGCCCGGGAGCTTGCCCACAGGATCAGGGGTATACTGTCGCACGTCAATCTGATACCCGTCAACAGCGTCAGCGGCAGCGATTACCGCAAGAGTCGCAGTGACAGACTGAAAAGCTTTATTGATATACTTGCCTCGTCAGGTATAACAGCAACGGTCAGAAGGACCCTGGGCAGTGATATAAATGCTTCCTGTGGTCAGCTTAGATCTTCCGTTGTAAAAAGCAGCAGGGGGGAATGTAAGTAATGAGATTGTTTTCACAAAGTGATATCGGGCTGAGAAGAAATTCCAACCAGGATTACTGTATGACGGGATATTTCCCTGATGGGGCAGCCTATGCGATAGTTTGTGACGGAATGGGCGGAGCAAACGGAGGAAGCACAGCAAGCCGTGTCGCTACGGAAACAATATCTGAGACAATAACGGGCGGATATCGCACTGAAATGGACAGAGGCGAGATAGAAGCTCTTATGAAGCTTGCGATAGATTACGCAAATAATGCCGTTTATGAAATGGCAACACATATTGCCGGACTTGAGGGAATGGGTACTACAGTTGTACTTGTGATCGCAAAGGACGACAGACTTCATGTTGTTCATGCAGGAGACAGCAGAGCCTACCTGTGCACGAATGATAGTATCAGACAGATAACAACGGATCACTCGATAGTTCAGGAGCTTGTGGAGGCAGGGCAGATAACCCGTGAGGAAGCAAGGATACACCCAAACAGGAATCTTATCACAAGGGCATTGGGTACTGAGCCTGTACTGAGGACCGATTATAATATAGTCGAATTCAAGGATGACGCAAAGGTAATACTTTGCACAGACGGTATGTCTAATTACATAACTGACGACAGTCTTCTTGATTTTATCAGAAATAATAACTGCAGCGAGCTTACTGATAAGCTCATAGAGAAGGCAAAGGAACTTGGCGGCAGCGATAATATTACTGTTGCGGTCATTTCAGCCTCTGACGGAGAATAAAGCTTTCTGTTGAATGAAGTTTTGATAGACAATAACGCTTATTTGCTTAACATAAATGCTGTAGCATATTGCTTTCAGCAGACAATAATCCGCTAAATCTGAAAGGAGAAATATTAATGGACAAATACACCGGAAAAAGGCTTGACGGACGTTATGAGATTCAGGAGTTAATCGGTGTCGGTGGAATGGCTATGGTCTATAAGGCATATGATACGGTTGATGATACTACCGTTGCCATAAAGATCCTTAAGGACGAGTTTCTCGGCAACAGTGAATTCATAAGACGTTTCAAGAACGAATCCAAGGCTATAGCTGTGCTTTCGCACCCCAATATCGTAAAGGTCAACGATGTAAGCTTCGGAGACAAGATACAGTATATCGTTATGGAATACATTGACGGTATCACTCTGAAGGAGTATATCGGACATCAGCATAGTATTCCTTGGAAGGAAGCAGTGCATTTCACAGTCCAGATTCTTCAGGCACTGCAGCATGCACATGAGAAGGGGATAGTTCACAGGGATATGAAGCCCCAGAATATCATGCTTCTTCAGGATGGTTCCATTAAGGTAACAGATTTTGGTATTGCAAGATTTTCAAATAATGAAACACGCACAATGACCGATAAGGCTATCGGCTCTGTTCACTATATTGCGCCCGAGCAGGCAAGAGGCGATAATACAGACGGCAAGGCTGATATATACAGCGTAGGCGTAATGCTGTATGAGATGCTCACAGGCAAGCTTCCTTTCGAGGCAGACAGTGCTGTTTCTGTGGCAATAATGCAGATGCAGGCAGAGCCTACACCGCTCCGTGAGATCAATGAAAAGATTCCCGAGGGTATCGAGGAAATCACGCTCAAGGCTATGAGAAAGGATCCTTCACAGCGTTATGCAAGTGCAGGTGAAATGCTTGAAGCCATTGAGATGTTCCGCAGAAATCCCTCTGTAAAATTCAGATACAGCTATTTTGTTGACGATAATCCCACAAAGCTTGTTGACAGAACAACAAAGCTCAATACAGTGCCGTCTGAGCCTGTATATGAGGAGGACGAATACGAGGTTTATGAGGACGAGGCAGCAGTAAACCGTCCCAGAACTGTCGTAAAATGGATTACAGGTGTTGTTGCAATACTTGTTGTAGGTGCTATTGCACTTATGCTTTATATGATGGTAACGTCAAGCATGAAGGCAAACGAAACAAAGGATGTTGAGGTTCCTGACTTTGTAGGCAAGATGTACGACGAGATCAAGGCTGATAAGAGCTATAAGTTCAATTTCGAGATATCTGCCGATTATGAAGAAGATAAGCCGATTAACGTAGTACTTAAGCAGGATCCTTCTCCTCATTCAAAGGATGTAAAGGAAAATGCTACTATCAAGCTGGTAATTAACAGTACAAGCACAACAGTAGAAGTTCCGAAGGTAAAGAATTATTCAGAGAACGATGCTATTGCAAAGCTTGAGCAGAAGCACTTCAATTACAATGTATCACGTATAAACAGCACAGAAGTCCAGAAGGGCTATGTTATCGACTGCTCACCTCAGGAGGGGCTGCAGCTTGAGATTGGAACAACAATCACACTTCTCGTAAGTGACGGTCCTGCTACAGATAAGGTATCAGTTCCGGATGTAGTAGGTATGTCCTACGATGCAGCAAAATCTTCCCTTGAAGCTCAGGGCTTTACAACCCAGAAGGCAACTGTTGCCAGTGAAAAGAGTGAAGGTCTTGTAGTTGCTACTGACCCGCTTGCGGGAAATGTACTCACAAAGGGCACTCTCATTACTATCCAGGTAAGTGACGGAAGTAAGGCTGTTACATCAATCAAATATACTCTCAATAACTTCCCGAAGAAGGAATATGCTGAGGTAAGAGTAACAGTACTGGCTGACGGTACAAAGATAGACGAATTCATCGGCACGCCGTCTGAAAATATGACAAGACAGATTGAGGTTGCTCCCAACGGTGCAGTTAACTTCCAGAAGACTGTAATTGTTCAGATTGACGGTGCAAGATATCAGGAGTTCAACTTTAACTTCAAGACGCGTCAGGTAACCCAGACTTATATAAACAATGATTATGTTCCGAAGGTCGAGAAACCAGAGGAAGTCAGCGGTGAAGAAAGCGGAGAGTCCAGTTCCGATGGTTCTGAGCCTTCTTCAGAGGCACCCACACTTGAAGAGCAGATTGAGAAATCAGTGAATAATGTGGATTTTCAGTTCACAAGATATTACTACACTGATGAGGCTTATGAGGCAGGACAGGCAATTGTATCTGAGTACACTGACAGAATCAAGGCAGCATCAAGTATCGATGAAGCTAAGGCTCTTGAAGATGAGGCTGTATCCAAGCTCAGTGCAGTTCCCCATTCCTCAACACCTATCTGATGAACAGGTGAAAAATGGACAGAATAACAGGACTTATTATTAAAGCAATCAGCGGCTTCTATTATGTTGAAGCCGCTGACGCTGTATATGAATGCAAAGCAAGAGGAGCATTCCGAAAAAGAGGAATAAGCCCGTCAGTGGGCGACATGGCGGAGATATCCGTATTATCTGAGGATAAGGCACAGGTGGAGGAAATTCTTCCGAGGAAAAATTATCTTGTTCGTCCGCCGCTTGCGAATCTTGACCGTTTGTTTATAGTTTCCTCAGCGTCCCAGCCGTCACCTAATATGCTGATAATTGACAAGATATGTGCAGTTGCAGTAAGTAAAGGCATAGAGCCGGTAATGATATTTACAAAGACGGATATCTGCTCTGCATCTGAGTTTACGGAGATCTACAGAAAATCGGGTTTCCGTGCTCTGGAATTCAGCATTGAGGATCAGGGCAACAGGGAAGAGCTTTTGTCACTTCTCAAGAACAATATTTCAGCCTTCACAGGAAATACAGGCGTAGGAAAATCCACATTGCTCAACAGTCTCATTCCCGGACTTGATATCGAAACCGGAGATATCAGCAAAAAACTGGGAAGAGGAAGACATACTACCCGTCACAGTGAATTGTATAAGGTTGCAGGCGGTTATGTTGCAGATACCCCCGGTTTTTCCACTGTTGATATAGAGAGATACGAGATCATTCGCAAAGACGATCTTGCAGAGTGTTTTCCGGATTTTGACGAATTCAGAGCTAACTGTCAGTTTACAGGCTGTTCCCACGTGTGTGAAAAGGGTTGTGCCGTTCTTGAAGCGGTAAAAGACGGAAAGATATGTCCCTCCAGACATAAAAGCTATGTAAGCATGTATAATGAAGTAAAGGATATTCCCGACTGGAAGAAGCTGTAATTTATTCTTAAGACTTCAGCTGTCACATTTTTTTCCCGGATGTATACTATGGTAATGTAGGCGCAAGCAGGAAGAAATGGACGGAGGTTTGCAGATATGAAACTGTTTACTGTCGGCAAAGGGGCTTTGTCCTTCGGACTCGGATTGCTTGCCGGTGTAATACTTCCGCAGTGCTGGATAGCTGTAATAGCGGCTGTACTACTTGTGGTAGTTGCTTTTGTAGCATCCCGCAGCGGCAGACAATGCTGTTAGGAGGCTGTTTATGAAATTTGTAGTAGTTGACAACCCGAAATTCTGGAGTTTTTTTCTGAGGAAAATGTTCAGGATAAAAAAGCTGCCCCAGACCGCCGGCTGAATCCGAAAATAAATAATACCAGAAATACTGAAAAAATGTAATGCTATGAGGCGGCAGAACTGTTTTTTTCATTAACCAGATAAAGGGACGCTTTTTTCCAGAGGGGCACATAGCCAGTGCAGCCTTGATTACCGGTATTTCCCTGTTATTTGGATAATATGTTAAAATCTGATAATTATGCCTGTGGAAAAGCCCCTGGTCACACTTTGCAGAGTGCGGTCAGGGGCTTTTCTATATGAAATTCATTTCATTTTAAAGTCAGAAGAAGCAATTTAATGAGACTTTCTTTTTTCATAATATTACAGCCTATTTTTTTCAGCCGCCTTGTTGCGGCATTTTTTTTGCTGTTTTTGTCTTATTATTAATATGCAGCCTGCAGTTTTACCCTTTCCCGAAACGCTGCGGGCAAAGCATAGAACGGAGCTGATAATATGAAAACGATGAGCCGTGGAAATGAACTGACCATCTTTCTCAGCGGAGATATTGACCACCACTGCGCAAGGGAGATAAGGGAAGCAGCAGACGGTCTTGTGCATGAAAAACAGCCTGGTGTGCTGAAGCTTAATTTTGCTGATGTAGGCTTTATGGACAGTTCAGGAATAGGGCTGATAATGGGGAGATACCGTATCATGCAGCTTTACGGAGGAAGTCTTAAGGTCACAGATGTTCCCGAAGGACTCAGGCGGATAATGGAGCTTTCGGGGCTTAATGCTCTTGATGTTTTAGAGGGGGAAAACCAATGAAGGTACTGAATGAAATGACAATGAACTTTGAGAGCAGGTCCTCAAATGAAGCCTTTGCAAGAGGGGCAGTGGCATTATTTGTAGCTCAGCTTGACCCCACAGTATCAGAGATAAGCGATATTAAAACAGCCGTTTCGGAAGCTGTTACTAATTGTGTAGTCCATGCATATACAGATACAGTAGGTATGATACGCATAAACGTTCGTATCCTACCGGATAATACGGTTATCATAAAAATAGCCGACAGGGGCTGCGGAATAGAAGATATCAAAAAGGCGATGGAACCGCTTTTTACTACGACAAGGGAGCAGGAGAGGGCAGGACTTGGCTTTGCAGTAATGCAGAGCTTCTGCGACAGTGTAAGCGTTCGTTCAACAGTAGGAAAGGGTACTACAGTGACTCTGCGAAAGAGGCTGAGTCTGAGGTGTGCAAATGTGTAGCCGTGACCCGAGGGTAAATGATAATCTCGGACTTGTACATTCCTGCGCTGCGAAATTCAGAGGCAGAGGAATAGAATATGATGACTTGTACCAGGCAGGCTGTGTAGGACTGATAAAGGCAGCGGAAAGATTTGACCCGGGGCTTGGCAATAAGTTTTCGACATATGCAGTACCGGTAATACTAGGAGAAATAAAAAGGCTGTTTCGTGACGGCGGTGCAGTGAAGGTATCCAGAAGTATCAAGGAGCTGGCTCTTAAAATAGGAAGGGAAAGAGAAAGCTACATCAGAAAAAACGGAACAGAGCCGACTATTTCAAAGCTTGCAGAGCTTACAGACAGCACAAAGGAATCAGTCATAGAGGCGATAAATGCATCTACAATACCCTTGTCGCTGACCGCAACCACACAAGAGGGCGAGATACAAACAGATATCCCCGTACCATCACATGATACGGGGATAATAGAACTAATGTCACTGCGCAGTGAGCTTGAACGTCTTGACAGACAGGACAGGCTGCTGCTGGAGCTGAGATATTTCCGCCGCCTGACCCAGAGTCGTACAGCTTCAGTGCTTGGAATGACTCAGGTGCAGGTATCAAGAAGGGAAAAGAAGCTTCTTATGGCCCTGAAAAGACGTCTTGAAGGGGCATGATATCATAAAAAGATGATTGACGGTTATTACTCAGTTTTTTCTGTAATAAGTATAATTAGTAAAAACAAGAGTTTCACAGGAAGGCGTAGGAGCAGGAGAAAAATCACCCATTATTTCGCTTCCGTCACGCATATAGATAACACCGTTTCCGCAAGGTTCACCGTTAATAAACATTCCTGTAAATCGGTGGTCAAAATACATCACAGTACCCCTGCCCTCAGGTATTCCGCCGCGAACCTGACCGGTATATATTCCGCCGCCAAATGAAAGCTCTACAGCGTACTCAGGCGCATCTGAATACTTTTCATAATCGGTGCCCTTAAGCTGCTCACATTCAGGTAGTTCTTCAAGCTCCTTATAAAGAACACTCATAGCCTTTTCAGGCTTGCCGTTACGGAAAATACCTTCAAATTCCTTTTCACAGGCTGAATTGAAGCTGCATCCCATACCGCTGCGTTTTCCGTCGCTGACGTTTCCGTAGTATCTGAGAGATCCGTCCTCGCCGTATTCGCACATATAAGTAAGCTTGTCATTTTCATAAATGCATTTTCTTATGATATGTTCTCCTGAGATTTGATTAATTCTTCCGTCCTTTATGCCGTTTCTGAAGCTTCCCACAAATAACGGCTGACCGTTTTCATAAAGGATGCCGCAGCCGTTGTAGCTGCCGTTATCCCACATTCCGCAATAAACAGTATCGTCACCCTCAAGTTCTGTTCCGAAGCCGCTTACTCTGCCGTTTATAAATTCACCGATATATACAAGCTCACCGTTTTCATAAAGCTTGCCCTTTCCGTTTTTGTTTCCGCCGCTGAAATTGCCCTCATAGACCTTTTCACCGTTTCTGTATTCAACGCCCTTGCCGTTTCTCTGCATATCTGTCCATTCACCGCAGTAAAGCAGCTGACCCTGCTGTGAATATTCATTAAATACTCCCGTTGGTTCACCATCAGCAAAGCGTCCCTCAGCATAGCTGCCGTCATCCGAATAAAGTCTTCCGGCACCGTTGTACAGGTCATCAGAATAACCGCCTGTATATATGATATGACCTGACGGATCATAAAGAGTGCAGTTTCCGTCCGCTTTTCCCTTGCGGAATTTACCTTTGAGTATGCATCCGTCAGAAAGATAAAGCACACCTTCACCATGGTACAGATTATTTTTCCAGAGTCCCTTGTACTTAACAGAGCCGTCATTGTTGTAGCATACGCCCTGGCCGTTTCTCATACCGTCATTAAAGCCGCCGGAGTAAAGCATATTACCGCTGCTGTCAAACTGCGTACCGCAGCCAAGGAATTCACCATCTGCATATTTGCCTACAAAGAATGTGTCGCTTTCTTCCGAATAGGTGATTCCCGTACCGCTGCGTCTGCCTTCGTTAGTTTTGCCTACATAGATAAGCCTGCCCTCACGGTCAAAGCTTGCTCCAACTGATGCTGGTTCATTTTCGTGCCACTTGCCCACGAAGATACTGCCGTCATTAGAGGAGAAAGCAGCACCAAGTCCCTCACGCTTATTATCGGACCAGCTGCCTGCATAGCATAGCTTTCCTGATTTAAAATAATATGTTCCGAAGCCGTCACGCTTATCGTCCTTGTAGCTGCCTTCATAAGCAGTTTTTCCGTCAAACATAATAGTTCTGCCGCTGCCGTGACGCTTATCTCCGTTTGTACCGCCAAAATAGAAATACTGTCTGCCGCCCGATTCAATAATAAGCTTATCAGCATTTTCAAAGGGGCACTGTCCGGAAAAGGCACAAAGCTCTCCCTGCTTTGTGCTTACAGCTGCTTCCTGAGAAGTAGTACTCTCCTCAAAAAGCCTGTCCTCAGTAAATTCAAAATCCTGTATGCCAATATTGTCAGATTCATCGTGAACATCATATTTTGATTCAGCCTTCCCGTCGGTTTCAGTAATAATCGGCTGTACCTGTTCTTCGGTTGTATCCTCTTTAACGGCAGCTGCTTCCTTTAATTCATTGTCTGTGATATCTTCATTTTCCGGAATGGCTTCAGAAGTTTCAGTTTCTGTATCCTGCCTTGTGCTGTCGGTGGTTGATGATGTATATTCCTGACTGTCCAGAGTTGAATTGTTCTCAGAAAAATCAGCACAATCGGCAGGTATTTCTTCGTTGTTATACTCAAGAGCAGCTGCTGCAATCTCAAAGCCGGGCTCTATAAGCTCGTCATCATTCAGAGCATCATCCTTATCCTTTTCTGTGAGCAGCCTGTCCAGTGCTCTTTCTCTGTCCTGAGCTTCAATTTTTGTGCAGAAATAAAAGGTTCCGCTGCTTGTTTTGCAAAGGACACGAGGTTCTCCTGCAGCAGCATTAAGCTTTTCAGTAAGCTCCCTATCAAGGGAATATTCAAAGGGATAGAGTGTTTCAAATTTGTCGGTTCCGGTTTTCAGGATAATTGCAGGTCTGCCGCCGTCGGTATAGGGAGCAAAGGTACAATCGGGTGAGCCGGAGCCTTCGGTAAGAAAATAGTCTGTATATATCCAGTTATGATTAAGATCAAAATAAGCACGTTTAAAGCATCGTCTTTCGGCATCAAGGCTTTCTATGCAATAGCATTTGTCTTTAATGGTAACACGTTCTGCGAGCCTGCTGCCAATAAGCTTTTTCCATTTTACAGGTCTGCCCGATTCCATAGTATAGGACGCCCGGATAATTTCTCCTGTAATATTAAAAGTGCTGCGATTTTTCTGTCGTTTACCGCTTTCAAAAAATTTCTGTCTTACAGAGCAGAGCACATCTCCTGCATCAGCAAGCTCTGCACGGGTATTGTAAACCCCGAAATAAATCAGTTCGGCATCAGCCTTCTGAATTAGTTTATTGTCCATTTCAGATTCCCCTTGCATTTTATTTCCAGCCGATTATAATAAGCACGGGAAAAATCATTCCTTTGCTTACTATAATCGGTTATTCTGCATAAAAAATATCAGAACGCACAGCTAACGCATTATACATATATAATACACCATCAATAATTATTTTTCAACCCCACCCTGCGAGCCGGCGAGGGAGGATTTTTATGTTGACAAAAGGGGGAAAAACAGGTATACTAATATTAATAGCTGAGAAAAGAAGAAGTATGTTGGAAAGTAGTGCAAAGAGAGGATATGGCTGGTGTAAATATCCGTCGACTTCCGGCAGAAATACATCTTGGAGCTGACGGGTGAAATATCAGTAGCCTTGTCCGTTTTGCATACGTTAAAATGCAAGGGTATGATATGTACCCGTGAGGCTGCTGTTGTGAGACTGCAGTAAATTGAGGTGGTACAGCGGTTTTATATCGCCCTCTGGTATTATATAATACGGGGGGCATTTTTTTTGTACCCCTTGATATGGAAAGGACGAGAAAAAATGGGAGTATACGAGGATTTACAGAGAAGAGGTCTTATTGCTCAGACAACTGATGAAGAGCAGATCAGAGAGCTTGTTAATTCAGGCAAGGCGGTATTTTATATAGGCTTCGATCCTACAGCAGACAGCCTTCATGTTGGTCATTTCATGGCGCTTAGCCTTATGAAAAGACTTCAGATGGCAGGCAATAAGCCTATAGCACTTCTTGGAGGCGGCACAGGAATGATAGGTGATCCGTCAGGTAAAACAGACATGAGAAAGATGCTTACCAAAGAGGATATCGAGCATAATTGTCAGTGTTTCAAAAAGCAGATGAGCAGATTTATTGATTTTTCAGACGATAAGGCAATGCTTGTAAATAATGCGGACTGGCTGCTTGATCTTAATTATGTAGAACTCCTGCGTGAGGTAGGTGCTTGCTTCAGTGTTAACAGAATGCTTACAGCAGAGTGTTATAAGCAGAGAATGGAAAGGGGTCTTAGCTTTCTTGAATTCAACTATATGATAATGCAGAGCTATGACTTCTACTCATTGTACCAGCGTTACGGCTGCAATCTTCAGTTTGGCGGAGATGACCAGTGGAGCAATATGCTGGGGGGTACAGAGCTTATCAGACGTAAGCTTGGAAAAGACTCACATGCAATGACAATTAATCTTCTCCTCAATTCAGAAGGCAAGAAGATGGGTAAAACAGAAAAGGGAGCAGTCTGGCTTGACCCCGAAAAGACAAGTCCTTTTGATTTCTTCCAGTACTGGAGAAATGTTTCCGACAGCGATGTTATCAAATGCCTTAAGATGCTTACCTTTGTACCGATCGAGGAGATCGAAGCAATGGAATCATGGGAAGGCAGCCAGCTTAATAAGGCAAAGGAAATCCTTGCATTCGAGCTTACAAAGCTTGTTCACGGCGATGAAGAGGCTCAGAAGGCGCTGGAAGGTGCAAGAGCACTGTTTTCATCAAAATCAGATACAGATAATATGCCTTCAAGCGATATCAGTGCTGATGATATGACAGATGGCAGAATCGGGCTTATTGATTTGCTTTTCCTTGTGAAGCTTGTTCCTTCAAAGGCAGAAGCAAGAAGACTTATCCAGCAGGGCGGAATTTCAGTAAATGATACAAAGATCACTGATGTGAAGGCTGAAATCAGCTCAGATGATTTTGGCGAAGGATTTATTGTCATCAAGAAGGGCAAAAAGGTATTCCATAAGGTGAAATACAACGGTTAATGACCTGAAAGGAAAATTTCTATGAGCGATAATGCTAAGAATAAAAGATCAGGACGACACGAAGAAAGAGTGCAGGCATTTTTTCTGCTTTTTGAGCAGCTTTTCCAGAAGGATGATATGGAGCTTATCATTGAGGATGCAAAGGATGCCAGAGATGCCAAGGTAGGCGAATATACAAGAACCCTTATCAGGGGTGTTGAGGAGAACAGGGAAGAAATTGATAAGCTTATCGAAGCAAATCTTAAGGGTTGGAAGCTCAGAAGGGTATCAAGGGTTTCCCTGACAATAATGAGGGTAGCTGTTTATGAAATGCTTTATGTTGACAAGCTGCCTGTCAGTGTTTCAATAAACGAGGCTGTCGAAATTGCAAAGGAATATGCCACACCTGCAGACGGTGCCTTTGTAAACGGTGTGCTTGGCTCAGTAGCAAAACAGATTGGAAAAAGCGGTGATGAATGATGCCGTATTATCTTGGTATTGATACAAGCAACTATACCACCTCTGCTTCGATATACGACAGCAGCAGCGGTAAAATGCTTATGGAAAAAAAGCTGCTTCCTGTAAAACAGGGAGAATGCGGTCTTCGCCAGAGCGATGCTGTTTTCCATCATGTGCAGCAGCTGGGGGAGGTTACAGAAAAACTGTTTTCTCAGTTCATCGGCAAGCTTTGTGCAGTCGGAGTTTCCTCACGTCCGAGAGATGTGGATGGCTCATATATGCCCTGCTTTACGGTGGGAATGATGGCTGCAAAAGTACTGTCGCAGAGTGCCGGGATTCCGCTTTATACATTTTCGCACCAGAGCGGCCATATTGCTGCTGCAATATTTAGCTCAGGTCAGACCAGACTTCTTAACGAAAGGTTTCTTGCCTTTCATATATCTGGAGGAACCACTGAGGCAGTTATAGTAATACCTGACAGCGAAAAGATTTTCATATCCCGACTTGCTGCAAAGACCCTTGATCTGAATGCAGGTCAGCTTATCGACCGTGTAGGAGTTATGCTGGGACTGTCGTTTCCCTGCGGTGCAGAGCTTGAGAAGCTTGCCGCAGAAAACAGTGAAAAGATAAAGGGAGTAAGGCCAACTCTGAAAGGTGCAGACTGCTGCCTGTCAGGAGTTGAAAATATCTGCCGCAGAGAATATGAGCACGGAGCTTCAAAGGAATATACAGCGGCTCTCTGTCTTGCGTATGTACAGAAAACCCTTGAGGGAATGTGTGACGCGTTACTTAAGGAGCAGGGCAGTATGCCTGTTTTGTTTGCAGGAGGAGTAATGTCTGACAGACTTATCCGAGACAGTCTTTCTGAAAAATATGAAGCATATTTTGCTGAGCCTGCATATTCTGCTGATAATGCTTCCGGAACAGCATATCTTTGCGGTCTGCAGCATATGAAAGATAATGTATGAAAATGCGGAAACAAGGATTATTTGCAGGTATAATATTTTAAAACAGTTCATCGTTTCCATAACTGAAACCGTTAATATACAGCCGGCGGAAAATGCCTGACGGTTTGTGATACTGCAGCTTTGCAGTTAATTCAGATATCAGGAAATAATGACGGACAGTACAGGAAATGGTATTTTATAGCCGGCAAAAAATTAAAAAGGAGAATTTACTTATGGGCAGATTATTTGGTACAGACGGCGCTCGCGGAGTTGCCAATTCTGAGCTTTCTGTTGAGCTAGCGGTAAATATAGGCAGAGCAGCTGCTATGGTGCTTACTGATCAGAACAGCGGTCGTCACCCTAAGATCCTGATTGGTAAGGATACAAGGCTTTCCTCAGATATGCTGGAGGGCGCACTTACAGCAGGTCTTTGTTCTGTAGGTGCAGATGTAATCCTTCTGGGAGCAGTTCCCACGCCTACAGTTGCATATCTTGTAAGAAAATACAATGCAGATGCAGGTTTTATGATCTCAGCTTCTCATAATCCGTTTGAATTCAACGGAATAAAGATATTCTCTTCAACAGGCTATAAGCTTCCTGATGCACTTGAGGAAGAGATAGAATCCATTGTTCTTGATAATTCCAAGCCCTATCCGCAGCCCACAGGTTCAGATCTGGGAAGTGTAACACGTTCTGAAACAGCAGTTGAGGATTATATTTCATATATAATCGAAACTGTTCCTACAAGACTTGACGGCATGAAAATTGCCATAGACTGTTCAAACGGCAGCTCCAGTGTAACTGCTGAAAAGCTGTTCACAAGACTGGGAGCTGAATGTTATATGCTTTCCGATAAGCCTGACGGTATCAATATCAATGATAACTGCGGTTCTACTCATACAGAAAATCTTCAGAAATTTGTTGTTGAGAATAAGCTTGATTTAGGTGTTGCATTTGACGGTGATGCAGACAGATGCCTTGCAGTTGATGAAAACGGAGAAATGATAGACGGCGATTTTATTATGGCTATCTGTGCTCTTGACTGTGCTTCAAGAAATAAACTCAGCAAGAATACTATCGTTGGAACTGTAATGTCAAATATGGGCTTTACAAAATTCTGTAAGGATAATAACCTTAATTTTTACGCTGCAAATGTAGGCGACAGATATGTTCTTGAAGCTATGCTGAAGGACGGATATAATCTGGGCGGCGAGCAGTCCGGTCATGTTATCTTTCTTGATTACGCAACAACAGGTGACGGTCAGCTTACAGCAGCTCAGCTTCTCAGCATAATAAACCGCAGACAGGCAAAGCTTTCAAGTATTTCAACCCTTATGATAAGATATCCTCAGGTACTTGTAAATGTAAGAGTAACAGCTGAGGGCAAAAAGAAATACAGCGAAGATGAGGAAATAAGAAAGAAGATTGAAGCAGTAGAGCAGGAACTGGGGGAAGACGGCAGAATTCTTGTAAGACTTTCAGGAACAGAGCCTCTTGTAAGAGTAATGCTTGAAGGACTTGATGAAGCTCAGATAAACCGTCTTGCAAATGAAACAGCAGATGTTATCAGGGACAGAATAGGTTGATATGTGCAAATTCAACAAAGTGAATAATAAAAAACTATAAAATTTCTAAATCGTTAAAATCACCAAAAGTATTTTTATGTGCTATAATAACTATAAGACTTGATTTGGAGTTGTGTTATTGTGGCGAATACTGATCTTTCTATTATCATCCCCGCAAGAAACAATAAGGCAAAAAATGCCTATATTATAAAAATGATAGCAGACGAGACACGCAGCCTGGAAGTGGAATTCATCGTTCTCGATATGAATTCTACCGACGGCGGCGTTCTTGATGCTTTGAATATGATGAAAACAGGCAATCTGAGAGGTTCCGTGATACAGTGCGGAAACGGAACCGTATGCTCTGCTCTCAACACAGGTATATATCGTGCAAAAGGAAAGTACATAACTTTTGTTTATCCTACCAGACTTTATAAGAATTATATAAATGAATATATAAAGATAGCTGAGGAAAAGGATGCGGAGTTTGTTTTTGCTGCACCTTCCGAATTAGAGGATGGCTATAAAAATATTGTACCTGAGGGAATAAAGGGAACGGATATGGTGGTTAGTCTTATACGTTCTTCTTTGTATATGGATTTTACTGCCGTGCTTTTTCGCAGAGAATTCCTTATAAAGAATAATATTCGTTTTTACGAGGAGTGTACTCTTGGCTACGCTGAGGCATTTATATATAATTCTCTGCTTGCTAATCCTGTTGCTGCGTATGCAGATATGGATATCAAAAGAGACTATGTAAACAGCCTGAATCACGGCAGTCAGAAAGGGATAAGCAATAACTGTTTTGAGCGGCTTGACGCTATGATAAAGGTATACGAAAACTGCAGAAAGCTTCATAAGAATGATACCGTGCTGATTGAAGCATTTGAATATCAGAAGCTGCCGGCAGTTGTAATAAATTGTATCAATAAGCTTCTTGATGAAGGTTTTTCAAAGACCTCTATAAGAAAGCTGCTCAAAAATAAGGGATATGATGAGTATCTCAAAATATCCGGCAGTACGGATGATGAACTTAAAAAGCGTATTGTAGAGTGGAAATTTATTCCATGGGTATATAAAAGACAGTAATTTAAACGTGGAGTCAGATGGCTTCACGTTTTTTTATATACATTTAATACAGATGAATCAATAGGTGAATACATTGTATCTGGTGTTGAAAAAGAGTTAAAAATATATTATAATTTGTATATATTAATTGAATATCCGGTACCTTTGTACATCTGCAAATGAAAAAGAGAAAGCAGGAAAATATGAGAATTCTCGGAATAGACCCAGGCTATGCTATTGTAGGCTATGGGATAATAGAATACCAGAACGGCTCGTATAAGGCTGTAGATTTCGGAGATATCACAACTGACGCAGAAATGCCCTTCCCTCAGCGTCTGCAGCATATTTATAACGAGCTTGTTTCAATTATAATAAAGCATGACCCGGACGAAATGTCTATTGAGCGGCTTTATTTTCAGAATAACCAGAAAACGGCGATTGCTGTTGCCGAGGCAAGAGGGGTGATACTTCTTGCCGCCCAGATGAATAATATACCTATAAGTGAATACACTCCGCTGCAGGTGAAATCTGCGGTAACTGGCTATGGTCAGGCTAAAAAGCCTCAGGTCATGGAGATGACAAGAAGACTGCTGAAGCTTGAAAAGGTGCCTAAGCCTGACGATACAGCTGATGCTCTTGCAATGGCGATATGCCATGCCCAGAGTTCCGGTACGAGGCTGAGAAACCTAATTAATGCCCAGAGCACTAATATCAAATTCAATAACGGCAGATGGCAGCGGAAATAAGATAAAACAGCGAGGAAACGTAATGATATACAGCTTGAATGGAACAATAATACATAATGAACCGAATGCCGTAGTTATTGAATGCGGCGGAGTTGGATATAAATGCCTTACTACCATGAATACAATGTCAAAGCTTCCGGCGGTTGGGGAAAAGGCGATGGTTTATACCCATATGATAGTCCGGGAGGATTCTGTGGAGCTTTGCGGATTTGCAGATACCAGCGAGCTTAACTGCTTTAAGCTTCTGACTACTATAAGCGGGGTAGGCGCAAAGGTTGCAGTGGCGATTCTTTCAGTTCTTACACCCGAGCAGGTAGCTTTGTCTGTATCTACAGGAGACAGCAAGACTCTGACAAAGGCAAGCGGAGTTGGCAATAAGCTTGCCCAGAGGATAATACTTGAACTAAAGGATAAGGTGAAAAATATCGTTCCCAGCGGTACGATTAATATTTCAGCACCTTCAGGAATGAATACAGCAGTGCCGGCATCAGGTAATATTGAAAAAGCACTTGGTGCGCTTGCTGTTCTTGGCTATTCACCTGATGAGGTAACACCGTTTATGCAGGGTATAGACCCGACACTCCCTGTAGAGAAAATTATCGGTGAAACTCTTAAAGCTATTGGAACAAAATAAACAGAGGAAATACAGATGGAAGATTTCGATTTTGAAAACAGAATAGTTTCTCCAACAGAGATAATGGGAGAAAATGAAAATGATAACCCTCTCCGCCCGAAAAGGCTTGAGGACTATATAGGCCAGGAAAAAGCAAAGCAGAACCTGGCAGTCTTTATTGAAGCTGCAAGACAGAGAAACGAATCTCTTGATCATGTACTGCTGTACGGCCCGCCCGGACTGGGCAAAACCACCCTTTCGGGAATTATTGCAAATGAGCTGGGGGTTAATCTGAGGATAACATCCGGTCCGGCAATAGAAAAGCCCGGTGACCTTGCTGCGATTCTTACCAACCTTAACGAGGGCGATGTACTTTTTGTTGATGAAATACACCGCATTTCAAGAGCGGTTGAGGAAGTGCTGTATCCTGCAATGGAGGATTTTGCAATAGATATTGTAACAGGAAAAGGACAGATGGCAGCATCATATCATCTGCCGCTTCCAAGGTTTACTCTTGTAGGAGCTACTACAAGAGCCGGACAGCTTACTGCGCCTTTGCGTGACCGTTTTGGCGTAACATTAAGACTTGAGCTGTATACTCCGGAGGATCTGGCACTTATCATAAACCGCAGCGCCGGAATACTTGGTATTTCGATAGAACCTGACGGAGCACTTGAAATTGCATCCCGTTCACGGGGCACACCGCGAATAGCCAACAGAATGCTGAAGCGTGTCCGTGATTTTGCTCAGGTAATGTCCGACGGAGTGATAACCCTCAGAACTGCCCGGATAGCACTTGAAAGAATGGAAATAGATGAGCTTGGTCTGGATTCAAATGACAGAAGAATGCTCAATGCGATAGTAAAGTTCTATAAAGGCGGTCCGGTAGGACTGGAAACCTTAGCCGCAGCAATAGGTGAGGAGGCAGTTACGATAGAGGATGTAATCGAGCCTTATCTCATGCAGATAGGCTTTCTGAACAGAACTCCCAGAGGCAGGTGCATAACAAGAGCCGGCTGCCTTCATATAGGAGTCGAGCTTCCGGATATGCAGGATTCGCAGATAAGATTTGACAGCTGACGGAGGTGACCATATGGCTGTACTGACCGTTTCACAGCTAAATTTTTATATCAAGTCATTATTTGATAATGATGACAGACTGAAAACAGTATATCTGAGTGCAGAAATATCAAACTATACAGACCATTACCGCACGGGTCATCTTTATATGTCGCTTAAAGATGATAAATCTGCAATAAAAGCGGTTATGTTCGCAGGAAATGCATCCAGACTGAAATTTCATCCAGAAGAGGGAATGAAGGTAATAGTCCGGGGATATGTTTCGGTATATAGTGTTACCGGACAGTATCAGTTCTATATTGAAGATATGCAGCCTGATGGTGTAGGTGCTTTGAGTCTTGCATATGAGCAGCTGAAAAAGAAGCTTGAAGCCGAAGGTCTTTTTAACAGTGAACATAAAAAGCAGATACCGGCTTTTCCAAAGCGGATAGGAGTAATAACTTCACCAACAGGAGCAGCTGTTCAGGATATCTGCCGGATACTTGCAAGGCGTTATCCTATTGGAGAAATAGTGATGTGTCCTGTATTGGTTCAGGGCGAAAATTCAGCAGCTCAGCTTACAGAGGCAGTAAAAAGATTTGACCGGCTCCGGTGTGCCGATGTAATTATTCTCGGCAGGGGAGGCGGTTCCATAGAGGACCTGTGGTCATTCAACGATGAAGCCCTTGCAAGGGCTATTTATTCATGCAGTATACCGGTAGTGTCAGGTGTTGGTCATGAAACGGATTTTACTATCTGCGATTTTGTGGCGGATGTCCGGGCATCAACTCCTTCCGCAGCTGCAGAGCTTGTATCCCCTGAGGAGGGAGCGTTGCTTGGGAACATACTTTTTTACAGACAGAGAATAATCAGCAATTTAACTTTTTTGCTGACAAATGCAAAAAACAGACTTGATGCAGCTGCGTCTTCAAAGGTGCTGAGTGATAAGACAGAGTTTATAAGAAATAAACAGATGAATCTAGATATGCTAAGCGGCAGACTGGAAAATTCATATAGGAATATACTGATGAAAAATAAAAATGATTTTACAGGGCTGTCTTCAAGACTTGATGCATTAAGTCCTCTGAAGGTTCTTTCAAGGGGCTATACTGCTGTAACAAAGGAAGAAAAAATAATTACGTCTGCAGATGAAATATATATGGGTGATAAGATAGATGTCAGATTTTCAGACGGCATTGCAAAGTGCACGGTAAATGAAAGGAAGGTAACCCGATGAAAAGAGCTGATTATGAAAAATCAATAGAGCGCCTTGAAGAAATAGTTGAGAAGCTTGAAGAAGGAAATATCAGCCTTGACGAAGCAATGAAGCTTTTTGATGAAGGAACAAAGCTTACTGCAGGCTGCTATGATGTACTTCAGAAAGCGGAGCAGAAAATCAAGGATATTTCAGAGTTTGATAGAACGGAGGAATAATTATGTCTGAACTTATGAAAAATATTGAAATGGAACTGGTATCATATCTTCCGAAGAAGGATGAATATATAGGAAATCTGGTATCATCAATGGAATACAGTCTCACAGCCGGCGGAAAAAGAGTACGTCCCATGCTGGTGCTTGAATTTGCCAGACTTTGCTCAGGCAGAGAAGAGGCAGCAATGCCATTTGCCTGTGCACTTGAAATGATACATACATATTCACTTATCCATGACGATCTTCCATGCATGGATAATGATGATCTCAGAAGAGGTAAGCCTACCAATCATAAGGTTTACGGTGAAGCCTGTGCATTGCTTGCGGGCAGCGGACTGCTTACACTTGCGTTTGAAGCAGCTTCATCAGATAAGGCAGTTGCTCTTAATGGTGCTGAAAAATGCCTTGCAGCAGTCAGGGTGCTATCTGAGATAGCTGGTGCCGAGGGTATGCTCGGGGGTCAGATAATTGATCTTGAAAGCGAAGGAAAAAAGGTTGATGCTGATCATCTCAGAATAATGGACAGAAAGAAAACAGGTGCTCTGATAATCGGCGCAGCAAAGCTTGGATGTATTGCCGGCGATGCTACTCCCGAGCAGACAGCAGCTGCTGTAAGCTATGCTGAAAATATCGGTCTTGCTTTCCAGATAATCGACGATATTCTGGACGTTACTTCAAGTACGGAGGAGCTGGGCAAACCTGTGGGCAGTGATAATGAAAATGATAAATCTACATATGCGGCTCTGCTTGGAATAGATGAATGCAGACGCATAAGTAAAGAATTGACAGAGAAGGCAAAGGCCTCACTGGATATTTTTGAAGGGGATACAACTGAGCTTAAAAAATTTGCTGATTATCTGTTAAACAGAGAAAACTAATTGAATGTTTATCCGAAAAGTAGTATAATATAATGTTGTATCAATAATTGTTCTGAAAAAATGAGTTTTCAGAATATTGAAAAAGTCTGACGTTCATACCATAGACTTAAGTAATTGCTTATTGTAGGCAGTTTTCATAAATAACGGATGGAGAAATAGATATGACAGAAGACAGTATTTTGGATAACATTAATTCTCCGTCTGATCTTAAAAAGCTCGGGCTTGATGAGCTTAATAAATTATCGGATGAGATCAGAGAAGAAATTATATATGCTGTATCACAAAACGGCGGACATCTTGCATCCAATCTTGGTGTAGTGGAGCTGACAGTAGCAATACACAGCGTTTTCAATACACCTGAAGATAAAATCGTCTGGGATGTGGGACACCAGAGTTATGCTCATAAAATACTTACGGGTCGTCGTGAACAGCTTAAAACAATAAGAACAGAAGGCGGTCTTTCGGGTTTTCCGAAAAGAAACGAAAGTGAATATGATTGCTTTGACACAGGCCACAGCAGTACTTCTGTATCTGCAGCCTTTGGTATTGCCTGTGCAGGGTCAATAAATAACGAAAAAAACTATACTATAGCCGTTATCGGCGACGGAGCACTTTCCGGAGGTCTTGCGCTTGAAGCACTGAACAGCGTAGGAAAATCAAAGGAAAATCTTATCGTTATACTTAATGATAATAAGATGTCAATTTCTAAAAATGTCGGTTCAATGGCAAAGCATCTTACGAGACTCCGGATACGTCCCTCTTATCTTGATGCCAAAATCAAGGTGCACAGCAGACTTAGCAATATACCAGGCATCGGCAAAAGGCTTGCAACAATGATAAGCCGTATGAAGGCATGGATACGACTGAATTTTTTCGGACATCAGAAAAACATGTTCGAGCAGCTGGGGTTCAATTATTATGGTCCTCTTGACGGACATGATATTTCTCAGCTGCAGACTGCAATGAGAGCAGCAAAGCGTTCAAGAGGTCCTGTAATGCTGCATGTCTGCACCAAAAAAGGCAAGGGCTACGAATTTGCAGAGAAGGACCCGAAAATATTCCACGGTATTTCAGCCTTTGATATTGAAACAGGTGAGCCTAAAAGCTCCTCAAAAGGCTATTCAAATGTTTTCGGAGAATTCATGTGTGAAAACGCAAAGAATGATAAAAGACTATGTGCCATAACAGCTGCAATGGCAATGGGTACAGGTCTTAGTGATTTTGCAAAAAAATATAAGAGCAGGTTTTATGATGTGGGAATCGCAGAGGAACACGCAGTCACATTTGCCTGTGGACTTGCAGCCGGAAATGTCATACCTGTATTTGCGGTATATTCCACCTTTTTGCAGAGAAGCTATGACCAGATACTGCATGATGCTTCACTGCAGAAGCTTCATATAGTGCTGGCCATTGACAGGGCAGGTATTGTGGGTGAAGACGGTGAAACTCATCAGGGAATATTTGATACTGCTTTTCTGAATACGATACCTGATGTTACTATTTTTTCTCCGTCATCATTTGCCGAGCTTGAACATATGCTTGAAACGGCAGTGTATAAGACAGAGGGTGTAGCCGCAGTAAGATACCCCCGGGGCGGAGAGCTTTATCTGCCTGAGGATTATACATATGACGGCGAAGACTATACATTCTATGGGAATAAGAATTGTGATAATATAATAGTAACCTGCGGCAGACTGTTTTCATATGCCTGTCAGGCAAAAGAAGAGCTTATGCAGCAGGGCATAGAAACCTGTATACTTAAGCTGAATAAGATAAAGCCTGTATCAAAAAGTGCTGTACAGAAGATAAGCGGATGTAAGCATTGCTTTTTCTTTGAGGAAGGTATAAAGTCCGGCGGAGTCGGACAAACCTTCGGACTTATGCTGTATGAAAGCGGTTTTGCGGGGAAGTATCATCTTGAAGCGATAGAAGGATATGTACAGCAGGCAAAGGTGGATTCATCTCTCAGAAAGCTTGGACTTGATAAAGAGGGTATGATAAATACTATTGAAAAGGCTTTGAAATAATAATTGCTGAACCTGATAGTCCGGCATAAAAACAGATTAACGGAGTGAAAGCAGTGGCAGAGAAAAAAAGACTGGATATTCTTGTATATGAGCAGGGACTTGCTGAAAGCCGGGAAAAGGCAAAGGCTCTGATTATGTCGGGGATAATATATGTTGACAATCAGAAATCTGATAAACCGGGCACAACATATCCGGAAACAGTAAATATAGAACTGAGAGGTAATAAGCTGAAATATGCAAGCCGGGGAGGACTTAAGCTTGAAAAGGCGCTTGCAGTATTTCCTATTGATCTCAGGAATAGAATAACAATGGATATAGGAGCTTCTCACGGCGGCTTTACCGATTGTATGCTTATGAACGGTGCAAAGAAGGTGTATGCCGTTGATGTGGGCTATGGACAGCTTGTATGGAAGCTCAGAAATGATGAAAGAGTGGTAAATCTGGAGCGCACAAATGTCAGGTATATTACGAAGGAACAGGTACCTGATGAGCTTGATTTCTTCAGTGTTGATGTAAGCTTTATTTCTCTTTGTCTTGTACTGCCTGCGGCAAGGCCGCTTCTTAAAGACGGGGGACAGGCAGTCTGCCTTATCAAGCCCCAGTTTGAAGCCGGAAGAGAGAATGTAGGGAAAAAAGGTGTTGTAAGGGACAGAAAAATACATATTGATGTAATAAAAAAAATATATAATTTCTGCCTTGAAAACGGATTCAGCGTTCTGGACCTGGATTATTCCCCGATAAAAGGCCCGGAAGGCAATATTGAATATCTGATATACATAGAGAAATCAGATTCCCCCGGTGCGGCAAAAGAAATTGATGTAGAATTGGTCGTAGCCCGGTCACACGGCGAGCTTGACAAATAAACTGGTGATAATCTATGCAAAGCTTAAAAAAGATCGCATTGATCCCGAATCTTACAAAAAAAGGCGCCTATGCCTGTTCCCTGAGTACAATAGGTATACTTCACGAATCCGGAGCTGAGATACATATGCCCGGAACTCTCAGGGAAAAATATAATGGACTGAATGTAACATTTTTTGATTCCACAGACAGTCTTATCGAAGCAAGCGATGTTGCTCTCACAATAGGCGGAGACGGCACTATCATTCATGCTGCACGACACGCATCCCCGCTGAAAAAGCCCCTTCTTGGAATAAACATGGGCAGACTGGGTTTTGTTGCGGGACTTGAGGCTGATGAGCTTCATATGCTGAAAAGACTGACAACAGGTGATTATACAACAGAAAAACGAATGATGCTCAGGATTGTTCATACAAATGCATCCGAAAGCAGAGAGTTTTATTCAATAAACGATGCAGTAATATCCAGAGGCTCTCTGTCAAGACTGATTGATATTGATGTATCCCTTGACAAGGATTATATATGTCATTACCGCAGTGACGGTCTGATTTTTTCAACTCCCACAGGCTCAAGTGCATATTCGCTTGCAGCCGGCGGTCCTGTGGTTGAACCTACAATGAAATGTATTGTAATGACACCTATCTGTCCCCATTCGCTTTTCGGACGATCGGTTATTTTCAGTCATCATTCTGAGCTTGTAGTTGCAGCATCCTGTGACGATGATACCGAGGTTTTCCTGACAATAGACGGAGCAAAGACCATAATAGTAAAACGGGATGACAGGATAACAGTAACATCCTCAGAGCTTGGAGCTGAATTCATAGTTCTCAAGGATAAATCCTTCTACAGGGTATTGCATGATAAATTTGCTGAGAAGAGGTAAAATGAATGAAAACTCTAAGACAGGCAAAAATACTGGAGCTTATCCGGAGCAATAGTATAGAAACTCAGTCTGATCTTCTTGAGATGCTCAGACAGGAGGGCTATAATGTTACTCAGGCTACGGTTTCGAGAGATATAAAGGAAATGCGTCTGATAAAGGTGCTGGACAATAACGGCGGGTATAAATATGCATCTGAGGCCATGACCGGAGTAGAGGAAATTTCAAATTCCTATCTTTTTGCAACAGCAGTAACGGGTATAGAGTATACTCACAATCTGGTTGTTATCAAAACCGGAACAGGAATGGCTCAGGCTGTATGTGCTGCCCTTGATTCAATAAATCGTCCTGGTGTATTAGGCTCTATTGCAGGAGATGATACAATATTTGTAGCCGTAAGGAATGATTCGGCTGCATCAAGCCTTGCAGCTGATTTAAAAAGGCTGATGACAGGCAGAGATATAGTCTGATAATAAAACGGAGGCATTAAATGCTTAAGAATCTGTATATAGAAAACATTGCCGTAATAGAAAAAACAAATATAGATTTCACGGAAGGACTCAATGCCCTGACAGGTGAAACAGGAGCAGGTAAGTCAATAGTTATCGACTCAATAAATGCGATTCTCGGAAATCGTACATCAAGAGATCTGATAAGAAACGGGGCGGAAAATGCCTTTGTCAGTGCAGAGTTCACGGAGCTGTCCCCGGAAATGATTTCTGCTGTTGAGGAACTTGGTTTTGAACCGGAGGAGGATGGATCAGTCCTGGTGCAGAGAGAGCTTTCGCTCAGCGGTAAGGGTAAATGCCGAATAAACGGCAGACCTGCGCCGGTAGGTACACTAAAGGCACTGGGTGAAAAGCTTATTGATATCCACGGGCAGCATGCAAGTTATGAGCTTATGTCGCCTGAGCTGCATATAACGTACATAGACAAGCTTGGTGAACTGGAGCAGGAGCTTTCAGAATACCGGGAGGTATATAAAGAATATTCCCGTTTGCGAAATGAGCTTAATAAAGCAAATGTAGACGAAAGCGAGAGAGCAAGAAAGCTTGATCTGCTTTCATATCAGGTAAATGAACTGGAACAGGCTGATTTTTATGTCGGGGAATATGAGGAGCTTTGTGACCGCAGACAGATAATTGAAAACCGGGAAAGGATATCCTCAGCTCTCAATGAAGCTCATGATCTTCTGAACGGCAGTGATGACAGTGACGGAGCGATTCAGCAGCTTGAATATGCCTGCGACAGCCTGGAATCTGTACTTGATTGTATGCCCGAAACTGACGAGATTGCCAAAAGAATAAGGAATGCAGTGTATGAGCTGGAGGATTGCCGTGATGAGCTTGTTTCGCTCAATGATGCTGCAGACTCAGAGGGGGAAAGCCTTGAAGAGATTGAGGACAGACTTGATCTGATATATACCCTGGGCAAGAAATACGGCAGCACAATCGAGGAAATGCTTGATTTTCTGGATAATGCCAGAAAAGAGCTTGAATATCTGGAAAAGTATGACGAAAACAAGGAAGAACTTGCAAAAAAATGCCAGAAAGCCAGGATCAAGGCTCAGGAGCTTGCAAAGCTTCTCTCAGAAAAAAGAAAGACAGCTGCAAAGGCTTTTTCTGAATCCGTCAGACGTGAGATGACATATCTTGATATGCCGAATGTAGAACTGATTGTAAAGATAGAGGAATGTCCGCTGAATAATGACGGCTGCGATAATGTTGAGATACTTATTTCCACCAATCCGGGAGAGATACCAAAGCCAGTGGCAAAAATTGCATCCGGCGGCGAGCTTTCAAGAATGATGCTTGCCATAAAGAATGTACTGGCAGATAAGGATAATGTGGATACTCTTATTTTCGACGAGGTTGATACAGGTATTAGCGGCAGCGCCGCAAGAAAGGTGGGACTGAAGCTGAAAGAGGTATCAAAGACCCGGCAGGTTCTTTGCGTTACCCACCTGGCACAGATTGCATCCCTTGCAGATACTCATTTCAAGATTAAGAAAAGTGTTGATTCCGGAAAGACTTATACAGAGGTCACTTACCTTGACCATGAAGGCAGACGGAATGAGCTTGCCAGAATAATCGGCGGTGTGGAGATTACAAAAGCTACTCTTGATTATGCCGAAGAAATGCTTTCATCAGATTCATGATGATGTATTTTTGAGGAAAAATTGCTGTTTTGAATTTCATTGTCATGCATATGGCATTCTGAAATAAATTATCAGATAAATAACAGAAAAGGAGAAATAACTATGGATTGTATTTTTTGCAGAATTATCAAGGGAGAGATTCCTTCAACAAAGGTATATGAGGACGAAACAGTTTACGCCTTCAAGGATATAAACCCAATGGCGCCGGTTCATGTTCTCATTATTCCCAAAGTCCATATTGCCTCAATAAATGAGGTGACAGCCGAGAACAGTGCAGTTATCGCTCATATCTACGAGATAGCAGCAAAGCTTGCAAAGGAGCTTGGAATAAGCGAAAGCGGATATCGTGTAGTATCAAACTGCGGCGCAGATGCAGGTCAGACCGTATTCCATCTGCATTTTCACCTGCTTGGCGGTACAAAGCTGAAAGTAGAAATGTGCTGATGCATAAAACGTCATATTATTGAATGATTATTGGCAAAAAGACACTCGGAGGAAGTTACTATGGTGCGGCCGTTTGCAGTTATAGGATTATCATATTCAGCTGCATTAACGGCTGCATTCTTTATGGGCGGTATACCGCTCTGGATCCCAGCACTTTTATTTTTTATCTTAGCCTCAGCAGCTGCTGCGATACCTTGTATCAGAAAAAAGGTGTATCCTCCGGTGATAATGCTGTCTGCGGCAACTGCATTTGTTACATTGATGATTTTCAATGCAGCCTTTGTCAGTAATACAGATATTCTTATGGAAAACGAAGCGGTTGTAACAGGTACTGTATGTGAGCTGCCCTATGAGAGAAATAACAGGGTATATTATAAGCTTGAAACTGAGAAAATTGATTTTCCGGATTGTCCGCAGAAAACGCGAATACTGGTTTCGTCTCCCAAAGCACTAAGAATAGAACCATATGATACTGTGAAGGCGAAAATCAGATTCTACTCTAAAGTCAGGGATCAGCGTTATCCTGATATTGTAAAGGGAATATATCTTCGCGGCAGCCTTGACGCTTATTCTGAAATTCAGATAACCCATAATGAGCAAAAGCCGGTGTATTATTACGCACTTATGCTCAGAAAGCTGATAACGGATACCATTCATGATAATTTCAATGGAGAAAATGCAGCATTTATCTCTGCATTATTAATAGGTGATAAATCAGGAATAACCTATGATAATTATGATACATTCAAAAATGCCGGAATATCACATATCATAGTCGCATCAGGTTTTCATCTTGCTGTAATTACCGGTTTCCTGTCAACAATAATAATGCTGATCTTTCGTCTGAGAAGAAATATAGCCTCCCTTTTTTGCATTCCCCTTGTAATAATATATATGGCAGCAGCCGGTTTTACAGCATCAATAATGAGAGCCGGAATAATGATGATACTGTGGCTTCTGGGAGATTTTCTTTTCCGCAGGGCAGATTCTTTGAATTCACTTGGCATAGCAGCATTTGTCATATGTTTGCTGAATCCATATTCAGTGTGTGACGCAGGCTTCTGGCTGTCATTTGCCGCAGCGGCAGGAATAATAACACTGGGAGATAAGCTGACTGAAAAGGTACTGGAAATACTGAAACCCAAGAAAAAAGCTTGCGGCGGAAAATACGAATTGTTCTATGAAGCCAATACAGGACTTATAAAATCCCTGATATGTTTGTTTACAGTGCCAATTTCCGCCCTTGTATTTACATATCCGGTAACAGTAATCTTTTTCGGCTTTTTTGCCCCGTATTCACTGATTGCCAACCTGCTGGTTTCATTGGCAGCAACAGTACTGCTGTTTATGACTTTTCTGCTTGTAATTGCAGATATCAGTGTTATATTCGGATTTCTTAAGCTTCCGCTGGTGCTGATATGCAAAGCGCTTTCAGACTATATACTGAAAACAGCTGACGCAGTCTCTTATCTGCCATTTGCAGGAATAAGGTCCACAGGAGAATATGTTCCGGCAGTGATGCTCATTGTTTTTGGCATTACAGCAGGTTATTATATAATAAAGCGCGATAAGAAGCGCCGTACACTTACAGTATTTGTCTGTTCATCTCTTTTGTTTTTTACTGTTGGAAGCACAGTAGATGTACTCGTAAAATCAGGCAGTACAAAGCTGTCTGTTCTTGATACAGGAAACGGTATTACTGCAGTTATGAACGGAAACGGTGAAACGGCACTTCTTCACTGCGGAGGAAGCTATGAAAAAATAGCTGTGGTATCAGATTATCTTGAAGATCTTTCATTCAATGATCTTTCATATATGCTGATTGCAGGCAAAGACAGACAAAGCTCAGCATTTGCAGAAAACATATTGAAGAGTACAAACGTAAAAACAATACAGGTATATGATGAGAAAAATATGTACGAGCGTCTGCACAGCCTGATATTCAGCTCTGATGAGGTTATACTTTCAGACAGCGAAAGACACGGAATCAATACATTTAAATGCTGCGGTACAGATATATCCGTATATAAAACTGAAAACACAGATGCATTGTCTTTTACTATCAATGACAATAAATACGTTATTCTTTGCGGTGACAGTGATTGTCTTCTGTTGCCGGAATGTTTTCTTGAATGTGATTATCTGATTCTTTGCGGCAGGTTGTCAGAGCCGAAAAGGATGAAGGCAGAAAATATAATAATATCCGACAGTCCATCTCTTGCTCAGGAGGATATAGAATCTCTTGAAGGAGAGTATAAAAACTTGTATTATACGGCAGGCTGCGGAAATATAGGAATAAGATCATATCACGGCGGAAAAACGGAAATAAGGAGGGAAAAAGCATGGCAAAGCTGAATGAGCAGGAATTCAAGAAGGAGATGGCATCTGGTGAGCTGAAAAACCTGTATGTAATATACGGAAATGAAAAATATCTTGTTAAAAAGTATACTCAGGCTCTGGTAAAAAAAGCAGTAGGCAAAGAGCCGTCTGACTTCGATTATTATCATATTTCATCAGATACCTCACTTGAGGAGATCTTTGATGCATCTCAGCAGATAGCTGTTTTTTCCGAAAGAAAATGCGTAAGTGTAACAGACTATGACATCAATTCCCTTTCGGAGGGAGATCTTAAGGAGCTTGTGGATTTTCTTCCTGAAATATCTCCCACAACAGTTCTGATTTTTTCGATGCCTACTCTTGATACAACCGGAGGAAAAAAGAAGGACGGAAAAGGGAAGTCGAAATTTTCTTCCTTTATTGCTGCGGCAGCAGATAAGGGAACAGTATTGGAGCTTAATAAGCTGGGTGATATTGCACTTGAAACCCAGTTAGTTAAATGGGCAGAGAAGAACGGCTCAAAGCTTGAAAAGGTGTATGCTTCAAGGATTATATCAATGGTTGGCACGGATATGAATTCCCTGAAAAATGAAATAGATAAGCTCAGCGCATATGCAGACGGCTCAGAAATTACTCCGGAAATAATAGAGCTTCTCTGTGTAAAAAACAGCGAAACAAAGGTATATAACCTGTCAAAATATATTACAAGAAATGATTTTAACAGCACATATTCCGAGCTGAATATTCTCTTTGGTCATAACGAAAAGCCGGAAGTTATTTTAAGCGGATTAAGCTCAGCATATATTGATCTTTACAGAGCGAAAGCAGCCGTTGAAAGCGGTGTAAGCGTAACCCAGGCTGCATCTGATTTCAGGTACGGAAACAGAAGCTTTGTACTCAAGAATGCAGCGAATACAGCGGCAAAGTATTCATTTGAGACTCTGAGAAAAATACTCGATGCTATACTGGAAACTGATATTAAAATGAAAAGCACAAGAGGTGACGCCAGGATTCTGATAGAAACTCTGGTAGCAAAAATACTTCTTATAATAAAAGAGGAAAACTGATATGATAAAGGTAGAAGAAGCAATTATAGTTGAAGGTAAGTATGATAAGATAAAACTGTCAGGTTATGTTGACGGTCTTATAATAACCACAGATGGATTTGGCGTATTTAAAGATAAGGAGAAACAGGCACTTATCCGTCACCTTGCAAAAAAACGAGGGATACTTATACTTACTGACAGCGACAGTGCAGGCTTTGTGATCAGGAATTTTTTAAAGGGTTCCATTCCCCAGGATCATATCAGGCACGCCTTTATTCCTGATATTTTCGGTAAGGAAAAGCGAAAGGCTAAGCCCTCCAAGGAAGGAAAACTTGGGGTAGAGGGAGTATCAGGAGAAATAATAGAAAAAGCAATCAGAGCCTCAGGCGCCCACTGCAGCGATGGGCAGATTAGTTCCGGTTCAAAAGGTGAAATAACAAAGACCGATCTGTTTATATACGGACTCAGCGGAGGAGAAAACTCCTCAAAGAAACGAGATAAACTGAAAGCTGAGCTTGACCTGCCTGTAAATATGAGTGCAAATTTACTTCTTGATACGCTTAATTGTATAATGACAAAGGACGAATTTACAGAGATCTGTGAAAAACTATTTGCTCAGGAGGAATAAGGAGGAAATGAGATGTTGGATGTAACACTTCTTGGCTGCGGAGGAATGCTGCCAATGAAAAACCGCTGGCTGACTTCCTGTCTTATCAGCTGCCAGGGACATAGTATATTGATTGACTGCGGCGAGGGCACACAGATTGCCCTGAAATGTGCAGCAAAAAAATGCACACCCGTGGATCTGATCTGTATCACCCATTTTCACGCTGATCATATTTCGGGTCTGCCGGGTTTTTTGCTTTCAATGGGCAATGAAGGAAGGACAGAACCTGTTACAATAGTCGGTCCACGGGGTATAGGCAGGATTGTCAGAAGTCTGTGTGTAATTGCTCCGAATCTTCCTTTTGAGGTCAATGTTATGGAGATTGATAAGCCGGCGCCCTTTGACAGTGGTATGATTCGTATCACACCTTTTGAAGTCAGACATAAAATCAGATGCTTCGGATATTCTGCAGAGCTTCTGAGAAAGGGCAGATTTATTCCGGAAAAAGCAAAAGCAAATAATGTTCCTATGTGCATATGGAGTACCCTGCAGAAGGATGGTATTGCTGAATATGAAGGCAGGCGTTTTACTTACGAAGATGTTTCAGAAGGCAGCAGAAAGGGAATAAAGCTTACCTACTGTACTGATTCCAGACCTACTGAAAACATTGAAGTAAATGCAAAGGATTCAGATTTATTTATTTGCGAGGGACTATATTATGAGCAGGAGAAATCAGAACGTGCTGTCACAACAGGTCATATGCTCTACAGTGAGGCAGCACTCCTTGCCAAAAAAGCAGGAGTAAAAAGATTGTGGCTGACACATTTCAGTCCTGCAGTAAATGAACCGGAGCTGGGGATAGATGTTGCCAGGGCGATTTTTCCGGATGCCGAATGCGGTTGCGACGGAAAAAACATTGACATTCCCTATGAGGATTAATTAATAATTAATTATAAAAATAAGCTTAATAACAAATTTGCAGCAATACAGCAGATTACACCGCAGGCGGTAGGGAGTAAAAACCCTGCCGCCGTCCATTTTACACTTCTGGTTTCCTTCCAGATTGTTATCATCGTGGTGGAGCATGGAAAATGCATTAGTGTAAAAATGATCATGCATACAGCAGTTTTTATAGTCCATCCGTTGCTGCTGAGTACAGACATCAGTTCATTTGCCGCTGATGCATCTGTTATTGCGGGGCAGCTCTGGTATATCATAAGAATAATTGGCAGCACAATTTCGTTAGCAGGAAAACCAAGTAAAAAGCCTGAAAGAATTGCTCCGTCAAGTCCCATAAGCCTGCCCGCAGGTTCCAGAAATTCTGACAGATACATTATAAGTGATTTGTTTTCTATATCAAAATGCGCCAGCATCCAGATGACAGCGCCGGCTGGAGCAGCAACAATAACAGCTCTGCCAAGAATAAAAACAGTTCTGTCGAAAATAGAACGTATAAGTGTTTTGCCCGGCTGAGGCATACGGTATCCGGGCAGCTCCATAATAAAGCAGTCCGTTTCATAAGATTTGATAAAACGGGTAATAAGACGACTGCATAGTAATGAAATAAAAAGACTTAAACAGATAACCGCTGCAAGTATCAGCGAACCGGCAATTCCCTGGATAATATCAGGCATCAGAGGCGATAAAAACATGGATATTACAGCAATAAGCAGCGGAAAACGCCCGTTGCACGGCGCAAACACATTAGTAATAGCCGCAGTCCTTCTTTGTGTGCAGCTGTTCATGATTCTGCAGCCTGTAACTCCGCAGGCATTACAGCCAAAGCCCATCATTATGGTAAGTGCGTTTTTACCGTTCGTACCAGCTTTTCTGAAGAGCGGATCAAGAATATAAGCTGCTCTTGGAAGATATCCCAGGTCTTCAAGAATTGTGAAAAGAGGAAAAAATATTGCCATGGGCGGCAGCATAACAGAAATAACCTCTGATAGAGAAGTGTATATTCCGTCAATAAGAAGACCCTTCCAGAAATCAGACATTCCGTATTTATTTGCAGCCTCTGTGATTATAACCCTGAGATTATCAAAAAGCCACGACAGAAATTGCGAAGGGTAATTAGCTCCGGTAACGGTAATAAAGAATATCAGAGCAAACAAAGCTGCCAGAATCGGGATACCAAGTAAAGCTGAGGTTACTACACGATCAATTCCCAAAGTCTTTTCGCAGCTTCCGGTGCTATGGACACAGGCAGATGAAATGCTCTTACTTTCGCTGATTATTCTTTCCGACATTTTTTCTTTAATGCTTTTTTCCTCCGGCAGCAACGGAAAAACGCTGTTCTTGCAGCAGGACGCTTTACATCTGAGAATATGTAAAGCTGTTCTGCGCTGAGCAGAAGGATTCTGCATCCTGTCGGAAAGCTGATCTGTCATAAGTGATATCAGGTTTTCCGTATCCTCATCATATTTTATCATAACCGGTTCTGACGTAATAGTTCCGTTTACTGTGCCTGAAAGTATTTTTTTAAGCTCACGGATACCGCTGCCGGATCTGGCGGAGGTTGTTACCACAGGTATTCCCAACTGTCCGGATAGCTTCTTTGTATCCACCGAAACGCCTTTTCTTATAGCCTCGTCCCATAGATTAAGACAAAGCACAGCCTTCGGTGCAAGCTCGCATATCTGCAATACCAGATCAAGATTTCTTTCAGGACATGCTGCATCTGCTGCGATGATCACACAATCATAATTACCTTTGTACAGCTCTGAAGTAGCTGCTGCTTCATCAGGCGAGGCTTCGTAAAGAGAATAAATTCCCGGCAGATCGGTAATTTTATAGTTTTCTTTGTTAAATCTGAAATAACCCTGGGCGCAGCTTACGGTTTTCCCAGCCCAGTTTCCTGTATGCTGTTTCATTCCAGTCAGTGCATTAAAAATAGTGCTTTTGCCTACATTGGGGTTGCCGGCAAGCAGCACAGAATGATCAATGGTCATTATCTTCCTCCGAAATAACAGTAATATTCCTGCTGTCTGAATTTCTGATAGAAATTATAGTACCTCTGCAAAGATAAGCGCAGGGATCCCCGAAGGGCGAGGAAAGCACCCTTTGGATTTCAGTCTGTTTACAAAGTCCGAGCCGCATCAGGGCAAGGCGCAGTTCATCATTCTCAGGTAGACTGCAAATTACAGCCTTTTTTCCGATAGGCAGCTCACAAAGAGCCGATTTTTTAAGTTTCACTGTTATCAGCTCCGGAAAACATATTCATTACATTCTATGCAGGCAAAGTTGATATGTCCACGAAATAGTAAAAGCACCTGTTTAAGGAACATAAATGGAAAGAAGCCGATGGCATTTTTTGATAATACTGAAACCATCTTTTGAAAAACTAAAGTGTTAGTGTGAGTTGACAAAGAGAGTGGTATATGATATAGTTGATGATATAAAATAATAGAGCAGCGGTGCGAAAGGAATAGTTCCCGGTAGGTAATTGGGAATCCGGTGTAAATCCGGAACAACCGTCATTACTGTGATCGGCAAAGCCGTAAGTCAGAATACTTCCGCTGTTTTGGTATCGCAACTTGGACGATGAAGAAGTGCAGCCGGTCGAAATAGCCTTGACGAGAAATTCGCCAGGGTGCGTTTGTGTTACGATCTGTTGTGCTTTCTTTATTTAATAAAGAAGGCACTTTTTGGTGGTATGAACTATGCTTAATGATGAAAAGAAAGAATCCGCAATTACTCTGCTGATCCGTAAGTCGGAAGAACTTGGACGTCTTCCTAAGAAAAGCGACTTTGCAGACGCCCAGGTCTGCCTGATAAAGCAGAAGCTTGGTCCCTGGCCAAGAGCCCTGGAAGCTGCAGGATTAAAGGACAGAAGCGGAATGTCTGCAGCTGAAAAAAGCAGAATAAAAAGAGAGCGAAGCGGAAAGATCAGAAAGCAAAGGGAAAAAGCTTTAAAGAGTCTTCCAGAAAAAACAACGGAGGAAAAAACTGATGAGCAAAAAAACTAAAATTCTTTCATGCGTATTAACTGCGGCTACAGTGTTGGCAGCTTTCCCGCTTTCCGTACAGGCGGATGAAAGCAGCCCGAAGGTGAGGATAGTTATTGAGAATAACACCCGTACAGGGGATAATACTCCTTGGACAGGTACTATAGCAGATAAGTGGGTGGAGCTTAAACCGGATTCCACAGCCCAGTCTCTTTTTATTGATCTTGTGGAGAGTGAAGGCTTTACCCAGACGGGAGCTCAGACCGGATATATTACTGAAATACAGGGTCTTGCTGCTGAAGGCATGGGCGGATGGATGTTTGGTGTTGACGACTGGTATGGTAATAACGGAGTAACTGCTTTTTCAGCTTCGGATGGCTCTCTGCGTGACGGTGATGAGATGTATTTTTCATATTCTATGAACTGGGGCGCAGATCTGGGAGCAGATTACACAAGTACCAGCACTAAGCTTAAAGAACTTAAAGCAGATAAAGGCAGTGTTGATGGTCCTGATACTGATAATTCATTTACTTTAAGTCTTCCTGAAGGCAGTACATCTGTAAAGCTTACACCAACAGCAGAGAATAAGAATTACAGATATAAAATTTATAAAAACACATATACCCCTGATGAAAACAATGATTACTGCCGCAGTAAAGATATTCCGGTTGCAAACGGAGATAAACTTTACATTGGAGTTGGTCATGCTTCCTGGCATGGATGGATGCCTGACGGTGTTGAGGAGACAGTATATACTGTAAATGTAAGTATTCCCTCAGAAACAGAGTCTTCCACTGAAGAGCCGGAAAGCTCTGCACCGGAAAGTCAGGTTTCTGAAACATCTGATTATAAAACAGGTATATCTGTAGAAAAAATCATAGAAGAGGTCAGTGCAAACATTACAGGCTCAGATTATCTTGTATTCGGTAATGAATGGGAAGTAATGACCCTTTCAAGACTTGGCAGACTTACAGCGGCAGAAAAGGATCAGTATATAAATGCTTTGAAACAGGCTCTAAAAGATAATCCGCCTGTAAATGCTACCGACTATGCAAAATATTTTATAGTGGTTTCTTCATTCGGCAAGAAATATGCTGATGAATACGGAAACGAATTTTCAGATAAGCTTTTTGATTATGACTTTGATATAAAACAGGGAATAAACGGAGCAGTATATTCACTTATTGCTCTGGACACTGTTCCGCTTGAAGGTAAGGCAGATGCTGTAAGAGAAAAGCTCATAGATTATATTCTTACATTACAGCTTGAAGATGGCGGCTGGACATTCTTCGGCGACAGCTATGATCCTGATATGACAGGAATGGTTCTTCAGGCACTTTCAAGATATTACGGCAAATCAGATAAAAAAATCAATGATGCTGTTGATAAGGCAGTAGCATTGCTTTCTCAGGTTCAGAATCAGGACGGAAGCTATTCTTCATTCGGTACGGCAAACTGTGAAAGCACCGCTCAGGTACTCTGCGCACTTTCATCGCTTGGTATTGATGCTGAGAAAGATCCGCGTTTTATTAAGAATTCCCTCAGTGTAACAGATGCTTTGAAAAGCTTTTATAAAACAGGAACAGGCGCATTTTCACATACAGTATCTGACACATCGAATAAGTATTCCACAGCTCAGGCTTTTTATTCTCTCTGTGCATTCCTCAGGAATAAAAACGGTATGACAAGGCTTTATGATATGTCGGATGTTATGTCTGATGTTGTTCCTGAAAGCTCAGTGAATTCAGAGCAAAGCAAAAAGCCCTCAGAGCAGAGTAAACAGACCTCAGCTGTTCAGAAAAGTACAGCAGCAGGCTCATCTGCGTCGGATACAGTTGCAACCTCAGACGGTTCCGCTGCTGCAATCAGGTTCGTAATTGTTATTATTGCAGCATCAGCAGCACTGATAATTCTTATGAAAAAACGTAAAGAAAACAATTAATAATTTTAAGGCTGTCACTTTGAATGATAAATGAAGCGGCAGCCTTAAATTCCGGTTTTTAACCTGATGACAGGTGGTCAGTTATGGAAAAACGAAACATAATTATTAAAAGAATAATTCTAGCGGTTGTTATTATTTCTGTACTTGTTGCAGCTTTTTTTATAGGTGGCAATGCTGTCCCTCAAAAGGCTGAAACTGATACTGCAGAAGAAGCATATTCCGCTGTTCCTGACAGTGTGCAGGTAAAAGAGAAAAATGCCGGTGATGTATCTGATACACCTCAGGCAGAACCGTCAGCTAAAAAGACCGAATCATCAATAGATGAATCCCCGGCTGAAAAAAAACGCAGCGCTGAGTCAGCTGAGTCAGTATCTTCCATACCTTATTCAAAAGCTTCAAAGGAGTCTGTTCATACTTCATCCTCAGTTCAGCAGAATTCTGCAGAATACAATGAAAGAAAAGCAGATGAAACAACTCAGGAAAATACAGAACTCCCGGAACCTGACAGACCCCCACAGCAAAGCGAAACAAAAAAAGTAATTACTTCAGAACAGCAGATAAGTATAGTCAGCTCCCCTCAGTCATCAGCATATAACACAGACGAATATAATTATTCCTGCACTCTGTATGTGGATTGTAAAACCGCAGTAAACAGCGATAAACTCAGCAGATCAACCAGGTCTGTGCTTCCGTCAGACGGGGTAGTTATTCCCGTAACTGTGCAGGGCTTTAATGAGGGTGATTCTGCCTTTGACGTGTTGAAAAAAGCCTGTGGAAGCAGCGGAATACATCTTGATTTTACTTCCATACCCATGACAGGGGGAACGTATATCAGAGGAATTAATAATCTCTATGAATTCGACTGCGGAAATGTTTCAGGATGGATGTATAAGGTAAACGGAGAATTTCCGAATGTAGGCTGCTCTGAATATAAGCTCAAAGATGGTGACAGCGTTGAATTTCTTTATAGCTGCGACCTGGGCGCCGATATAGGCAATGTATGGAACGGTAGCTGAAATATAAAAGTCAGAATGATTCTAGGTGAATTCAGATGAAAACAGGTTTTACAGTAGTACATCCGCTGACGCAGGCAGTATTATTTTTTTCTTGTATCTTTGTAACTATGTTTATTATGCATCCGGTATTTCTTGGGATATCGTTTGTATTGTCAACTGTATACATACTGTACAGTCAGGGATTTAAAAAGCTATTATCAGCCCTGAAATTGAATATAATAACCTCGCTTATGATAATAATAATCAATCCGCTTATAAGTCATGCAGGAGTCACTGTACTGGCATATCTGCCGGACGGAAATGCCATAACACTTGAAAGCATTGTTTTCGGAGCAGCTGCAGCAACTCTTATGTCATGTACAATAAACTGGTTTTGTTGTATTAATTATGCATTGACTTCAGACAGAGTTATATATCTTTTCAGCAGGATAGCTCCAAAACTAGGATTGCTTATTTCAATGACCCTCAGATTTGCCGGAAAAATATCTGAACATTACAGGTCAGTAAAAGCTGCTCAGATATCTTTCAGACAGGATAAGAGAAGCCTGATGCAGAAAATTAAAAGCTCAGCAAGGCTAATGTCTTCGGTAATACAGTGGTCGCTTGAAAGCTCTGTAGATACTGCTGATTCGATGAAAAGCAGAGGTTATGCAACAGGCAGACGAACAAGTTATCATAATTTCCGCATAAAAAGGAAGGATGTATTGCTTATTGCAGCAATAGTTTCTTCAGATATGATGATTATATATTTCTCAGTATCAGAGATAATCTATTTCAACTACTATCCGATGATAGAAATAAATATTGAAAGTTATAAAAGCTTTGCAGCTTTTGCAGCCTTTGCAATGATTTGCATAATACCTTTGATAACTGATATCAGGGAGGAAAAGCTATGGAAGCATTACGGCTCAGCAGTCTGAGTTTTACATATCCCGAAGAGAATAAAAAAGCACTGAATGATATTTCCTTTTCAGTAAATGATGGGGAATTTGTAACTGTGTGCGGTTTATCAGGCTGCGGAAAAAGCACTCTGCTTCGTCAGCTGAAAACATCGCTTTGTCCACACGGTAAAAAAAGCGGTGAAGTAATATATTTCGGTCAGCCTATTGATGAAGTAGATGAAAGAAAGCAAGCGGGAGAGATAGGCTTTGTAATGCAGTCACCGGAAAAGCAGACTGTTACAGATAAGGTCTGGCATGAGCTTGCCTTTGGTCCGGAAAGTCTTGGTATGAGCAATGATGATATCAGGCGGAAAACAGCTGAGCTTTCATCATTTTTTGGTATATCCGGATGGTATAATAAAAAGATCAGCCAGCTTTCAGGGGGACAAAAACAGATACTCAATATTGCCTGTGCAATGATAACCTCGCCAAAACTTCTTGTTCTGGACGAGCCGACAGCCCAGCTTGACGCTGTATCTGCGGATAATCTGATGTCACTTTTGATGAAGATCAATAAGGAGCTTGGAACAACTGTAATAGTAAGCGAGCACGACCTGAACAGAACTTTTTTATGCAGCAGCAGAATATTGCTTATGGAGAAGGGAAGGGTACTGACATATTCTGATCCATCCACAGTGACAAGCTATATTTATGAAAATTATCAGCAAATGAGGTCAGCAATTCCTGATACTGCGTTTTTCAGATTTGCTCTTGGCAGCCAAAAGAAAGAAATTTCTTTTTCTGTTTCTGAAAGCAGAAGGCTGATTGCAGATTATATAAAAGAAAAACCGGCTAAAGAGCCTGAATTTATAAAAAAGGAATTCGATAAAAAAGAAATACCAGTGCTTGAAATGAAGGAAGGTTATTTCAGATATGACAGATCAGATCCGGATATCATCAGCGGTCTAAGTATAAAGGCATACAGGGGAGAAATACTCTCTGTCATAGGAGGAAACGGTGCTGGAAAAACCACATTGCTGTGCTCACTTGCGGGAATCAGTAAAATATACAGCGGAAAGCTATTATATAAGGGCAAAGAAAAGGGAAATATCAGCATGGCATATCTTCCTCAGGATCCCCAGACACTGTTCTTGTGCGAAACCGTCCGTGAAGAGCTGATTTCAGCATCGGAAGGGGTTAACGTAGAAAAAGATTCAAAGGAAAAAAGACTGAAAGATGTAATAAGAATTTGCAGACTTCACGAACTGCTTGACAGACACCCATATGACCTGTCAGGGGGTGAACAGCAAAGAACTGCTCTTGCTAAGGTGCTTCTCACTTCTCCTGAGCTGATACTTGCTGATGAGCCTGTAAAAGGAATGGATAGCCGTGCAAAAAAGGAAACGGGAGATATTCTGAGAGAACTTGCCAGAAGAGGTATTTGTATAATATGCGTGAGCCATGATATGGATTTCTGTGCCGAGATTTCCGACCGCTGTGCCATGCTTTTTAACGGTGAACTGATAGGAGAGGATGACCCACATTACTTCTTCAGCAGCAATAGTTTCTATACAACTGTTTCACGCAGGATAACAGAGGGAATTGTTGATCATTGCGTAACAAGATCTGATATACTGTCGTCACTTGGTATTGAATACGAAGATGACAATTCCGGCGATGATGAATTCCCGGATATTGAAAAACTGGCTGTGCAGGACGAATCGGTTGAAAAAAAGAAAGACAATAAGACGATAACTATAAACAGGACTGTAAGATCAAAAAAACAGACATTAGTAACTTTGTGTATAATTCTTTTTGCGGTACCTTTCACTATTTTTTCGGGTATATATTATTTCAATGATTCAAAATATTTATTTATTTCATTGCTTATATGCCTGGAATGTATTCTGCCTTTTTACCTTATGTTTGAAAAAAGACATGTAAGGGCGAGAGAAATGGTTCTTATTGCTTCAATGTGTGCAATATGTGTAATGTCCAGGGTTATGTTTTATATGCTTCCGGAGGTCAAACCCCTTACAGCCATAGTTATTATTTCGGGCGCAACACTTGGAGCTGAATCCGGATTTCTGATCGGATCAGTTTCAATGCTTTGTTCAAATGTTGTTTTCGGTCAGGGCCCGTGGACACCGTGGCAAATGCTTGCAATGGGTCTTATCGGATTGCTTTCAGGTCTTATCCTTGGAGGAAAGCATATACCGAAAAAAAGGGTAGTATTCTCTGCATTCGGATTTTTATGCTCCCTAATCATTTACGGAGGAATAATGGATCCTGCAGCAGCAATAATGTCACATATAGAACTTACCCCACAGACAGCAATAGCATATTATGCAGCAGGACTTCCTCTTGATATGATTCATGCTGTATCCACTGCAGTATTTCTTTTTGTAGGAACTGTGCCGATAGTCAAAAAACTGGAAAGAATAAAGCTTAAATACGGTCTGATAGAGCAATAAATAAAGCATCATACTTCATAATAATATCAAAAAGTCGATGAATGTTTTGGTTCATCGGCTTTTTTATTTATCAGGGAGTCAGTCGTTCCGTTTTTTGATTCACCCCTTGCCGAGAAATTGAAGCAAAGAGATTTCGCACTCTGCGGAGTTCGACCAGGGGCTTTGCCCCATGGCCCCCACCGCCTTTGAAAAGGCGGGCGAAACTTTTTTAATGGTCAGCCCGATTAAACGTTTTTCACGGTGGAAAACGTCAACTGTGGTTTGTGTTCGTGAGACAGTTACTGACTCCCCGTTCTGACTAGCAGCGTAAGTCTAAGTAAACTTAGCAATTACAGCAGCACCGCGGGCAGCCAATCAGTCAGGCGTATTAAGAGCGCAACGTAAGTGAAGCGACACCATCG
>ONDB01000049.1 GCA_900316485.1 uncultured Eubacteriales bacterium | reverse complement strand
GCGGTAAAATCGGGATATTTTTTGCACGAGCGTGTCAGCACGCATGATAATAAAGCATTTGCCGCTGCAGTTTTTCTGTCAAGCGGAGTTATTAGGGTCGCACTGAGGCGGCCGATTTTGAATCTGTCGTCGGTGATACTTCCGAAGGCAACACCGTCACAGATTTGTTTTCTGACAAAATCCGACATTCAATCAGCTCCATATTTCAGTTTTAAATTAACTTATAATGTTATTATACCATATTTCCGCTGCTTAAACAATCGCCGCAGACGATTATAACAACAATTTTATTTATCATCCCCTCCGGCGGCTTTGCCGCTACAGGCGGACGGTTGAGAGAAGGTTTAATAATTTTCTTGAAATAGTTTTTATTTGTAGAAAAATATGATATAATATCAGCGGAATAGTATTATTATCCGGTAATATCCGGGGAGTGATACTCAGCTTTCGGGCGTCCTGCTGTTCCGGCTTGTGCAGGGGACGCTTTTTTCGGAGGATACTATGGCTAAACGGATTGTTGCATTTTTATGCATATTTACTCTGATAATAACCGTTCCCTTCTGCCTTTGCGCTCAGGGAGCAGCTCCCGGACTTTCAAGGGAAAGCGTCAGTCTTTATCCGGGACAGGTATTCAGGATAAGCCTGAATGATGATTCAGCTTTCCATACATTTATTTCAAAGGATATCAATGTGGCTCAGGTGGACGAAACAGGAAAGATACTGGCTGTAAACCCGGGCACAACGGATATCCTATGCAGACTTTCTGATAAAACAGAGCTGAAATGCGCCGTAAATGTCAGAGAAGGCGCTCCGCCTGACAGCGTAATGCTTGACAGGCAGTTTATTACAATGAAAAAGGGTGACAGCACTAAGCTCAGCGCCCGGGTGATTCCGTCAAATCACAGCTCAAAGATATTTTTTACAAGCTCTGATACGGGGGTTGCGTCGGTGGATGACAATGGAAATATCACCGCCGCCGCTATAGGCACAACGGTTATAACAGCTGAATCAGACAGCTCAGCAGTTCAGGCAGGCTGTTTTGTCCGGGTGCTGGATGATTCAGAAGTTCCGGATGTTTCAGCCGGCATTACAGGCGTACTTTATGATGCAGACGGAGAAAAGCTTTCCGCTGTAAAGGTTAAGCTGGAAGGAGATGCTGCCGGACTTGAAACAACCACGGACAAGGACGGCAGATTTTTCTATAAAAACATCAGTTCAGGAAATTATATTCTTTCCGTCTGCCCCGGCGAAGATACAGAAAAGACCGTTTCCTCAGACATTATTGTGAATTCCGGGAATAATTCCCTTTCGTGTATTGTAACCGATAATGCTCTCTGCATTATGTACGGCAGCAATAATAACCTGTCCGGGGAATTAAGAGAGATAATACTTAATGAAAAGGACATTTCACTGAACAGCGGAGATAACTATGAAATAGACTATAAACTTGTTCCGGCGGAGATAAGCATTGCTTCGCTGCATTTTTCAAGCGATGATCCCAGTATCGCCGAGGTTGACGACACCGGCCGTATAACAGCCCTTAACGAGGGCAATACGGTCATACGCATATCTTCCTCTTCCGGAAACCCTTCGGCATTTATAACAGTAAGCGTCAAAAGATACGGAACAGGTCTTTTTGGTGCCTCAGTGCTGCTTTTGCTGGTATTGATTGCGGTTCTTGTTGTAACCGTTTATGTTTACCGCCGCCGTAAGGATACAGAGAATAATCACACGGATAAAGAAGAAACGGAATGAGCAAAGGAGGAAACAAATGGCAATTGCAGGAATAGTAGCAGGAGGCTCAGGCTCAAGAATGGGTTCAGCTAAGCCAAAGCAGTTTATAGAGCTTTGCGGCAGACCTGTGATAATACATACGGTAGGGGCTTTTCTTAAAAATCCGCTTATCGACCATGTAATAATCGGAATAAATCCGGAATGGTACGACTATACAAAGGAGCTGCTGCAAAATTACGGCATGACACAGGTAAAGCTTACAAAAGGCGGCAGCGACAGGAATGAGACTCTTCTGAATATTATCCGCTGCGCAAAGGAGGAGCTTTCCTGCGCCGATGACGAGATAATACTTACTCATGATGCAGTAAGACCCTTTGTCAGCGAAAAAATGATTTCCGACAGCATTGAAGCCCTGCAGAAATACAGAATAGTGACCGCCGCCATACCTGCCACGGATACTATAATAATATCCGCAGACGGAGAAGAGGCTTCGGATTTTCCGGTAAGAAGCACCGTGTATCAGGTGCAGACCCCCCAGAGCTTCCGGCTTGGAGATTTCACTGGGGTGCTTTCTCAGGCAAGCCGGCAGGAAAGGCAGACTGTCACCGATGCATGCAAGCTTTTCCATCTGAGAGGATATGCTGTTGGTCTTGTGGAAGGCGACAGAAGGAATATAAAAATAACATATCCGTCTGATATGACAATAGCCCAGGCAATATGCGAAACGGAGGAAAAACAATGAAAATAAAAAGAACAGCCCTGCTGACGCTGGTTATACTGATCTGCGTTTCCCTTTGTGGATGCGACAGCATTTTCGGCAGCAACGACCGATATTATGATGATCAGTATTACGATAATTATTACGACGACCCGTATGCGGACAATCATTACTACGATAACGTTCCTCAGCTTGTCTGCCATTACATTGACGTAGGCCAGGGGGATTCAGAATTCGTAGAGCTGCCCAACGGCGAATCTATGCTTATTGACGCAGGTCCGGCGGAAAGCGGAGATACGGTAGTGAATTATATCCAGAGTCTGGGATATGACCGCATCAATTATCTTGTGGCCACCCATCCTCACTCTGACCATATCGGCGGAATGAAAAGGGTTGTCGATTCCTTCACGATTGATAATGTTTATATGCCAAAGGCAACAGCCACCACCAGCTCATACCAGAATCTTCTGAAGTCTATACAGAGCAAGGGAATGAGAATAACAACTGCCAAAGCAGGAACAAAGCTGCTCAGACACAGCCAGAGTGACCTGAAGGCAGAGGTGCTTGCCCCGAATTCAGACAGCTATGAAGAGCTGAACGACTATTCAGTTGTAATAAAGCTGACCTACGGCAAGGTGCGTCTTTTGTTCATGGGCGATGCCACCCAGGTATCCGAAAACGAAATGCTGAAAAAGAACAAGAATGTTTCTGCCGATATCATTAAGGTAGGACATCACGGCAGTTCATCATCCTCAGGAGAACAGTTTGTAAAGAAGGTCAAGGCTCAGTTTGCCATAGTTTCCGTGGGTGCCGGCAACGATTACCATCATCCCCACACAAAGGCCATGAACCGGTGGAAAAAGCAGGGCACCGAGGTTCTGCGGACTGACGAATGTGGTGATATAGTTCTGTCAACCGATGGAGACGAATTCAATATAGACACTGCAAAGGGAGGTTAATATGGTAAAGGTAATTATTGACCGTATAGAAGGAGAAATGGCAGTTGCAGAAATATCAGAAGGAAAGTTTGTAAATCTTCCTATGATTTTCATACCGGACGCCTCAGAAGGCGACTGTGTTGAAATAACCACTGCAAAGGTATCCAGATTTTACTTTGCAAGCATTGATGACGGCAGAATGACGGTGCTTACTCCGGACGGAAAATATGCAATGCCGACAGAGCTTATGGGCGAAGCAAAGCCCGGGGATCCTATAGTATTCAACATCAGCAGACAGGAAACAGAGAAACGCAAGGGGAAGGTATCTGCTCTGATGGAAAAGCTTTTTGAAGACGTATAAAAACAGAAGGGACAACAGCGTCCTCGGCGCACTCCGCAGAGTGCGAAATCTCTTTGCTTAAATCCCTCGGCAGGGGGGTGAATTCCCAAACAGTCCGGTGGACTGTTTTTTAAGAGGTCGGGAAGCCCCGACAGGCGTAATTATCATATTTTATCGGTTTACTAATAACAAGCGCAATGAACTAGTAATTAAGGGAGCACAGGCTCTGTGCCGCCCTGGGAAAGAGGGCGTCCCCTTGTCTGTCTCATGAAGAAATAGTCTTGCTGCCGCAAGGCAGCAAATCAAAAAGCGGAACTACTCACTCCTTGACAAAGATAATAAAAAACAAAAGTCGATGAATTAAAATATTCATCGACTTTTTTGTGTTATTATGAGATATGATGCAGTCTCCGTATGTAACGTTATCTGACTGTCATGCCTGAATGGAGAAATTGATTTTTATTTCGCTGTAAGATTGAATGTCTTCTGTGAAGTGGCAGTTCCGGTTGAATCTTTAACTACCACCTTGATATTGTAGGTGGTTGCAGCCGTTGCAGTGAATTTAGCAAAGGAACCGGATTCATTTGCATAGCTTATGGGATTCCATTTTGAATTGGTGCTGCGCTTGAAATAGTAGCTGAAGGTGAAGGGCTTGGTACCGCCGATGGCTCTTCCGTAAATGCATACCGTCTTACCAACATTTACATTTTCATAATTGATGGTAGAGATATTTGTAAGAGGCAGGCTTTCTACAACCTTTACCTGGAAGGTCTTTGTAACCATTGCGCCGCTTTCATCCTTGATTGTTGCTTTCATATCATAGGTGGCTGCCGCAGAGGGAATGAGAACGCCGTAGTTCTTCTGACCGAATTCAGTGCCAATCTTGTTCCATTTTGAATTGGTGCTGCGCTTGAAATAGAATGCGTAGGTGTATGATCCTGTACCGCCTTCTGCTGCGCCTGTTATTCTGATATCATCGCCTATCTGTGCAATATCTGTATTGATGAATGAGGAATTGAAAAAACTCTGGTTTTCCTTGGCAGTAAGGGTCATTATCTTGTTTGTTTTGACTCCCGCGCTGTCCTTTACGCTTACCTTGATATCAAAGGTGGTGGCTGCTGTGGGTGTAAAGACTGCACTTGTAGCTGTGCCGAACTCTGTTCCGAGGGCATTCCACTTTGAATTAGTGCTTCTCTTGTAATAGAATGCATACTTGTAGGGAGCCTTGCCGCCTGATGCAGCACCGGTTATGGTCACAGCAGTATCAGTAAATACTGTATCAGCACTTAAAGTTGAATTGTTTACAAGCGGAGCATTGACTGTTACTGTACAGAATGCAGTTTTTCCGTTGGATGATGTCGCTGTTATTTTCGCTGTTCCGGGTGCAACTGCTGTTACCTTGCCGCCGCTTACAGTAGCAACCGAGCTGTTGCTTGTGCTCCAGTATACGGTCTTGTTGGTTGCATCTGAAGGGCTTATGGTTGCCGTAAGGGTAGAAGTATCACCTGTTGTCAGGCTGAGTGAGGTTTTGTCAAGAGTTACGCCTGTAACTGCGATAACCGGGTCAGTTACCGTTACTGTGCAGTTTGCCAGCTTGCCGTTTACGGATGCTGCGGTTATGGTTGCTGTTCCGGGTGCAACTGCTGTTACCTTGCCGCCGCTTACAGT
>ONDB01000204.1 GCA_900316485.1 uncultured Eubacteriales bacterium | reverse complement strand
ATACTTGATATTACTGCATACACTCATGAGCACATCCAGAAGCTTCTTGATTCAGGTATCATATTCAGGGATTATATTTTTGTCAGCTCCAGTGCGGTATATCCTGAAACAAATCATCAGACCTTTACCGAAGAGCAGAAATGCGGAAAAAACAGCATATGGGGAGATTACGGGATAAATAAGCTTCTTGCCGAGGAATACCTTACAGAGCATTGTCCTGATGCTTATATTCTGCGTCCGCCGTATTTTTATGGGATTTATGAAAATCTTTATCGTGAGGCATTTGTTTTTGATTGCGCTGATCGGGACAGAGTGTTTTATCTTCCCGGTGATGGGGAAATGAAGCTTCAGTTCTTTAACGTCAGGGATCTATGCCGGTTTATTGAGATACTTCTTGACAAGCATCCCTCTGAACACATTTTCAATGTGGGAAATAAAGATGCTGTAACAGTACGCAAGTGGGTAACGATGTGTTATCAGATAGCAGGAAAAGAACCCGTTTTCAGAAGCGTTGACAAAGCTGTTTTTCAGAGATATTATTTCTGCTTCTATGATTACGAATATTTACTGGATGTAACAAAGCAGGATAAATTGATGTCGGATACAACTCCTCTTTGGGATGGTCTAAATGAAGAATATCAATGGTATAAAAACGAACCGGACAGTATTTATCGCCGGAATCCATATATGGACTACATTGATTCAAATCTCAGGTAAGTATTATTTCTTTACCTTGAAAAAATTTATGTTAAAATAAATACACAGTTTACAAAATCATTGATTTTATATAATCATTCCAATTTATAATTTTTATAATAAAATGAATGGGGTGGTCTTATGAAAAAAATGATCAGGTATTCAGTATATGTCCTTACAGTTGCGCTTCTGCTTTCGGGCTGTGGGTCAGGAGAAAATACCGGAAAAAGCTCCGGATCCGATCAGAGCAGCAGTCAGGAGACCAAAAGCAGCCAGGAAAGCAATTCTTCTCAGAGCCCTAAGGCGTCAGAGAAGGTCAGGGACGAGTCATCCGTCGGAGATCCTGCGGAGAGCAGTGAGAGTTCTGCAGAAGAGAGCAAGCCTGAAAGCAGTGATATCAAAGACAACACAGAAAGCTCTGATGTGGGTGCCGGAACAATAACCCCGGAAAAAGCCGGTTCCGGAAATACCAAGCTTTCATCCGGAACTTATGAGGTGAAAATCGGAAACAAGACGGTCACCCTGAGCGGCGCGTATGTAGTTGACGGAACAGACGCTGTCATAACCGGAGGCGATTGGAGCAGCAGTGAAACGGACCAGAATGTTTTTCTCGTTCTCAACGGCGGCAGTCTGACACTCAGGAATGCATCTGTCACCAAAACAGGTGATGCCGGAGAAAATGATTCCAGTAGAACATCTGATGTTTCTGATGACTATAATTTTTATGGTATCAACTCTGTCATTCTTGTTGTTGGCGAAACAAGTAAGGCTTCGATCGAGAACTCTGTCATCAGCTCTGATTGCAGCGGCGCAAATGCGATATTCTCTCTGGATAGCGCTCAGATAGAAGTAAGCTGTGTGGAAATAAATACTACCGGCAATTCCTCCAGGGGAGTATATGCAACAAACGGTGGAACCATTAATGCGGATCATATTTCGATAACGACAACAGGTGCCCACTGTGCTCCGATAGCTACTGACCGGGGCGGAGGATATGTTACTGTAAAGAATTCAAGATTGGTTTCATCCGGAGACGGAAGTCCGAATATCTATTCTACCGGAGAAATAGTTGTTGAAAATTGCATCGGAGTTTCAACAGGCTCTCAGGCGGCAGTAATTGAGGGTAAAAACTCGATAACGATGAAGAACTGCAGCTTTTCTGTCAGCGGAAAGGGGAATAACGGCATTATGCTCTACCAGAGTATGTCCGGAGACGCTGCAGATTCTGACGCAACAGCTTCTGTATCAACACTGACTATGACAGACACAACTATCGATTGCCAGCTGGATGCTCCGATGTTTTATATAACGAATACAAGCTCTGTCATAGAACTAAAGGGAGGAAATACGCTTAAAACAAAATCCAGAGAGCTTGTTTCAGCAGCTGCCGGAAGGTGGGGAAAAGACGGCTCAAACGGCGGCAGGCTTACTATGAATATTTCCGGTGAAAGCTACAGTGACAGTGCTTCAGCAGATGATATCAGCTCGATCAGAATTAATCTTTCAGGTGGCGCAAAGTATACGGGCAATACCTCTGGCTCAGTGACCGTCGGCTGATACTGTTTTTCTGAATAATGATTTATGCTCATACGTTCTTTCTGTGACGTATGAGCATTTTATCTGGCGTTTGTATAAATTATAGAGAAAATCAAATAAGAAAATCAAATAAGTGTGAAATAATATTGCGTATT
>ONDB01000120.1 GCA_900316485.1 uncultured Eubacteriales bacterium | reverse complement strand
TTACGCTCTGATTTCGCCTGACTATCTGGCTGCCCGCGGTGCTGCTGTAATAGCTTGGTTTGCTTTATCTTAGCTGATTCTGGTTTTTAATAAACCCAGAATTATTTTACACTAACGTCCCCGCCAGCGTGACGCCCGGCGAGCCGCCGGTGCCATAACGCGATGGTGTCGATTCACTTATGTTACGCTCTTAATGCGCCTGACTGATTGGCTGTCCGCGGTGCTGCTGTAGTAGCCTGGTTTACTTTATCTTAACTGATTCTGGTTTTGAATAAACCCATTATTTTATACTAACCGCTGGGGCGTTAGTGTTGATAATACGGTTGTTTTGTAGTACAATATGAATAATAACTGATCCGAAAAGTAGGGCGATAATATGATATTCAAAGCTGCTGTTTTGCAGATAAAATCTGTAAGCAGGGCGTATGACCAGAATATAAAAACAATAACAGATAAAATGACTGAAGCCAGAAAAAACAATGCGGATATTCTTCTTTTACCTGAGTGCTTTGTGACAGGCTATGACCTGACTATAAGCAATGAACAGGCGCTGACTGAAACGGATATTCAGCCATTGTGTGATAAGGCAGGGAAATTGGGTATTGGTCTTGTGGCAACTGCACTGACCAGGGGTAAAATCAGTCCGCAGAATTCGGCTTATGTTATCGGAAAAGACGGACGTATACTTATGAAATATTCTAAGGTGCATACCTGTGATTTTGCTGATGAAAAAGTGCTGGAATCAGGCACTGAGTTTTCTGTGTGTGATTTTGACGGTGTAAAAATTGGTATAATGATCTGCTACGACCGTGAATATCCGGAAAGTGCAAGGATCCTTATGCTGAGAGGCGCCGAGATCATTCTTGTTCCGAATGACTGCGAAAGTATGCGCCCGCGTCTGCAGGCACTGTCTACAAGAGCGTATGAAAATATGTGCGCTGTGGCAATGGCTAATCCCAACGGATCAAATGCTGGAAACTCCTGTGCATACAGTCCTGTCTGCTGGGATAAAAACGGTGAATGTATAGACAATACCCTGCTTCTTGCTGACGCGGAAACAGAAGGTTTGTTTTACGCTGAATTTGACATGGACATAATCCGTTCCTATCGTGAGCATGAAATGATGGGAAATACATTCCGCAGGGTATCAGCTTACAAGGATTTGCTTGACGATAATATAGAATATCCCTTTGTCAGAGACGGACAAAAGCATTGACAGATTGCCTGTAATAACGATACAGGACATTGAATTCCTGAGTTTTTAAAAATATTTTTTCTGAAAGGAGTATTGCTTATGAATGAAAAAGAAAAAGACCGGTGTACAGTAGAGCTTCTGAAAGGTTCTCCCGGATATCCTCAGCGCGCTTCAGAGGATATTGACGATCAGGCTCAGTTTCAGGGAGTATATGCAGGACCTGCACAGATGCCGGTAGCGGTTGGAAACAGCGTATCAGAATTCAGCAGCCCTGTCGCTATGGTTACTTATGCTGGTCCGGAATTTATGAGTAATATGGTTCCGTTTCCGATGCCCGGTGGGGCTGTTCCAAAGGCAGATGAGAATGTTCAGGAAAACTCAAAGGAACCTGAACGTGCTGCCGGACCCGGTGAAAAGAAATGTAAAATGTGCGGTTATATTAACGCTGCACAATCAAAATTTTGCACGGAATGCGGACACATAATGGATGGGTCAGAATAAGATATGGAATACAGACTTACAAGATGCGTTTGGGAAATAACTTTGGCCTGTTGTTTTAACTGCAGATACTGCGGTTCAAGGGCAGGACGAGCCAGGGAAAACGAGCTGGACACAGATGAATGCTTAAGAGTTGCCGATGAGCTTATAAATCTGGGATGCAGAAGGGTTTCACTGATCGGCGGAGAAGTATTTATGCGACGGGACTGGAAGGAAATCGCCGGTCGCCTGACAAGCGGCGGCATAGCGGTAAATATCATTACAAACGGACTTCTTTTTAATGATAATATACTGAACGAACTCAGAAGCACAGGACTTGAGTCGGTATCTGTATCGCTTGACGGTCCCCGTGAAATACACGACAAATTCAGACAGGCCGGAAGCTTTGACCGGGCACTTGATGCATTAGATTCTCTGACCTCAGCGGGTATTCCTGCGAGCGTTATCACAACTATCCACAGTGAAAATGCCGGTCAGCTCAATAAACTGCTTCAAATACTAAAGCAATATAATATTTTTGCCTGGCAGCTTCAGGCTTGCTCTCCAATGGGAAGTGCTTCTGACAGCGGACTGAATCACCGGTTTGACTTTTCAACGGTTATGGATTTTATAGATAGAAATGGGGATGAAGTACCTTTTTCAATAGGAATGGCTGATAATATAGGCTATTTTACAGAGGCTGACGGAAGACTCCGAGGCAGCCGCAGCGGCAGAGCCTTTTTCAGAGGCTGTCTTGCCGGTATTTCTGCAGTTGGCATTGACAGTGTGGGTAATGTCAGGGGCTGTGAATCTATGTATGACGAGCGATTCATTGAAGGAAATTTAAGAGAGCAGTCTCTCGGAAGCATATGGAATAATCCCCATAACTTTGAATACAACAGAAAATTTACCAAAGAGCTTCTTACAGGCAAATGCAAAGAATGTTCCTTTGGCGAATACTGCGCCGGAGGCTGCCGTTCCTATAATTATTTTGTACACGGCAGACTTTACGAATCCCCTTACTGTGCAAGAAATCCTGATACATAACAATTTAAAAATTTTTAAAAACGGAAAAACTTAATATAATACATAAACTAATCAGACGGAGTAAAAAACTATGAATAAATATAAACTACTAAAAAAAGACCTGGGAAATATCTGCAGAGTATGTCTGAATAAAAAATACGGACTGAATCTGCAGCCAAAGCATTGTATTTATGATATTTATCCCGGTTTGTGCGGTGAATGCAATAATGTGAAAAATATTGTTCGTGATATTCATTTCAGTAAAAGAATATTTATGTAAAAAGATCAGCGGTTTAATAAAAAAGAATGGTGAAAAACAATATGAGAGAAAAAATAGCATATTGCGGACTTGACTGCGAAAAATGCGGAGCTTATATAGCTACCGTCAATAATGACGATGAAAAAAGAAAGCAAACTGCAAAGCTCTGGAGCGAATGGAACAATACCGAAATCCCGCCTGAAGCAATCAACTGTCTTGGCTGCCGCAGCGATTGAATAAAGGCATATTACTGCGAATGTCTTTGTGAGATAAGAAAGTGTGCAATAGAAAGAGGCTACATGACCTGTGCTGAATGTGAGGGCTGGGAAAACTGCAAAACTCTCAGAACAATACACGATAACAGCGATGAAGCTGTAAGGAATTTACTTGATAGTGAGAAATAAGAATACTTGTAAGCGCAGACAGCATTTTGTCTGGGCAATACTTTGAAGATGATATCGCACTTTTTTTTCTGTTTTATATTTCAAAAGCTTTGCTCAGACTTTATTTTTCTTTTATTTACTTGAAATTTTTTTTTGAATATGCTATTATTATAATTGGATGTTTGTCGGATTGAAGAAACAGCAATTCGGCAGAAAATTAAGGAGGATCAAAAATGAAAGCACTAAAAGTATTAAGTGCAGCAGCTGTTGCAGCTGTGCTGACCTTATCGGCAGGAATTGCAGTAAGTGCAGCTACTGATAGTGGTGCGGCTCCGTTAACACAAAATGAAACCGCAATAGTACCAGTGGAAGAACTTCAGGTCAGGGCAGAGGTTGAATCAGCTGACTGCTACGAAGGAGAACCATTCAGCATTAGTATGCAGGCCAGCGGAGGCGGCAGCAGCTATATGTATTCCTGTTCTGTTTCAGACAGCAGCGGAAAAACAGTTTACACTACACAGTCTGCGGATTCCAGGCTAACCCTGACATTGAATGAAGGCACATACACTGTCAGCGTTGAGGTAACAGATGATCTGCAGCAATCTGCATCGGATAAAGTTCAGGTGACGGTAAAGAAAAGAGAGCCTCTTGAGGATGCCGGAACTAATCTCAGCAAAACAGTGATCAATGCCGGCGATAAGGTAACGGTGAATGCTTCTTTTACCGGAGGCAAGGATCCGTATACATACCAGTATTCATATATCAATAAGAGTACCGGCAGCAGAAGCTGTACTTCATTTATCAGCGAAAACACATATACATACACAATGCCTAAAGCTCCGGGCTATTATACTTTTTATGTAACGGCAAAGGATGCACTGGGTCAGATGAAAAAGGTGTCAATGGATGCGGCTGTTGTGCAGAAAACAGGAGCTGAGCTTTCACTGACAGGAAGCAGTATCAACAAGACTACAGTATCTCCTGGCGGAACTGTTGCAGCATCTGCAGCCGCAGCCGGCGGAACAGCACCGTATAAATATCTTTTCTCATATAAGGGTCCGGACGGCAAGTGGGTAAATACAGATGCTGATTACATAACCATGAAATCAAAGAGCATCAGTCTTCCTAAGGTTTCAGGAAAGTATACAGTAAGAATCGCTGTTAAGGATCATGCAGGCAAATATGCTGAAAAGCTTTTCAATGTTGAGATACCTGCATTCAGCATAAGTGATTCTCAGATAAGTGCTTCGTCTGTTGATGTCAACAAGCCGCTTACACTTACAACAAAGATAAATAACAATGTAGGCAGCGTTAAATACCATTATTCATATCATTATGAAGGCAAGGCATGGATATATACCAGTGATTATATTTCATCGGATACTTTCCAGTTCAAGTTCAGCACACCAGGTACGGTATATGTCAGAGTAGGTGCAAAGGACAGCCTTGGAACATATAAGGAAAAGCAGTTCAAGATAATTGTAAAATTACCGGTTCCGATGGATGTTTCTTCATCTACTGTAACAGGAACATTAGTACCGGTAGGCAAAAACATCAGGATCAATTCAATTGTCAGCAATGCAAACGGTGATGTAAAATATCATTATTCATATCATGCAGAAGGAAAGCCCTGGATTTATCTCGGCGATTATACCACTGCTTCAGTCAAGAATTTCTGCTTCAAGTGGCAGAATGTGTATTACATCAGAGTCGGTGTAAAGGATGCATCCGGTCAGTACAAGGAAAAGCAGTTCAGGGTTTGTGTTTATTCAAATTCAGTAAAAAAGACAGTATCTTCAACTACCATGCAGTATGGTGCAAACTGGAAAAGCGGTTCTGTGCTTTCCCTGAAAAGCGGTTCTGTAGTAAATCCTATTAAAACATACGGCAAATGGATACTTGTAAGATATAATAACCGTACAGGATATGTATATAACCTTGCTTTCGGAGGAACAAGGAATTACAGCTCTATTTCTACTTCTACACTTCCCACTATAGCGGATGATATCATTTTCGCCAGGGGCAAGAGTGTTTACAGTCTTTATCACTATGTAAATTCAATGGGCTATGTTTCTGCACACAACAGTACCCTTGAAAACCTTTGCGTTTATATTCTCAGATACCGCAGAGGTGCCTGCTACCACCGAGCAGCACTGCTTTATTACCTTCTTGACAGAGCAGGCTATGAGGTAGTCAGAGTAAGTGACGGTATTGACAGATATACAGGCGGAGATCCCCACAACTGGTGTATCATCAAGACATCACAGGGGTGGCGTCATATAGATCCCACGCCTATTATAGGAGTCAGACCTATTTATCTTGAAACTGATGCGAGAGTATCTACCCTGTTCTCCTGGGACAGAAAGAAATACCCCAAATGTAATTAAAAGATTGTCGGTAAAAACAGGGGCAGGGGGCTGACGCATTCAATAATGCATCAGATCTGGCAATAACACACAAAAGTCGATGAGTTTCGGGTTCATCGACTTTTGTTATTTTTTGTTGTGACAGCTTATTTGTTTTTTATCTGTTCACTTGAATTTTTATAATTATATGATATTATATTAATGAAATGCCGAAGGGCATGGAAATAGTGTACAGGACAAAATCAAGGGGGAATAAAAATGAAGGTGCTGAAAAATCAGAGACAGCATCTTCGCTGAATAAGTAAGTTAATGATTCATTAAATGAAGAAAAAGAGCCTGAGTGCGTATAAGCACACAAATAATCAGCCGGCAATGCGGAAATTCAGCACACCGGTTAAGAAATAACGGAGGTCAGAATGGTTTTCAGTTCAACAGTTTTTCTGTTTATATTCCTGCCTGTTACATATATTCTTTATCTTATCTGCAGGAATATAAAAGTCAGAAACATTATTCTGATAATAGCAAGTCTATTCTTTTACGCATATGGTGAGCCGAAGGCAGTTTTTCTTATGATACTGTCCATCATAGCCAATTATTTATTTGGTCTTGGAATGGACGGCAGATTCAGAAAGCCGCTGCTCATTATATCTGTAATATTCAATCTGCTGATGCTCTATGTATTCAAATACCTGAGCTTCAGTGCCCAGCTTATCAATGATATCACAGGGCTTGGTATACCGGTTCCTGCCATAACTCTGCCTGTAGGAATCTCCTTTTTTACCTTCCAGGCAATGTCATATGTTATAGATGTATATAAGGAACCAAAACTCAAGGAAAAGAATATTCTGAATATCTTTTTGTACATATCTCTTTTTCCGCAGCTTATTGCAGGTCCTATAGTAAAATATTCCGACCTTGCAGAGCAGATAAGCAAAAGAAGCATTACTATTGAAAAAACCACCCTTGGCATAAGACGTTTTATTTATGGCCTTGCAAAGAAAATGCTTATTGCAAATACAATGGGGCAGATAGCTGACGCAGCATTTGATTCTCAATCGTCAGAGCTTAGCGCAGGTGCATTGTGGATTGGCGCTGCAGCCTATATGCTGCAGATATTCTTTGATTTCAGCGGTTACAGCGATATGGCAATAGGCCTTGGAAAAATGTTCGGCTTTGAATTCAAGGAGAATTTCAATTATCCCTATGCTGCGGATTCAATGCAGATGTTCTGGAGAAGATGGAATATCTCGGTTTCCACATGGTTCAAGGAATATGTATATATACCTCTGGGAGGAAACAGAAAGGGAAAGCTCAGAACAGGTATTAATAAGTGCATAGTGTTTTTCCTTACGGGACTCTGGCACGGAGCAAACCTGACGTTTATAGTCTGGGGTCTTATGCACGGTCTTTTCCTTTTGCTTGAGCAGTACGGAGTAATATTTTTCGTAAAGGACAAATTCAGAAAAAACATATTTGGCAGCATAATATCTCATATTTATGTTATTCTGGTTGCAATGTTTGCGTTTGTATTTTTCAGAGCTGACAGCCTGGGCAATGCCTGCAGCTATATAGCCGGAATGTTTACGGGCTTCGGTCAGGAATTTGTTCTGAGCAGCAATGTTTATGCTCTTGCATTTACGCCCTATACAGCAGTTACCCTGGTTTTTGCTGTAATATTCTCAACGGATATAATCAGGCGCATAAGCGAAAAGCTTAAAGCGGTAAATAAGGCAGGGCTGAGCGAATATATCGGTTGTGGGGCTTCTTTATGCCTGTTTGTGCTTTGCGTAATGAATCTTTTCACTGCAAGCTACAATCCGTTTATATATTTCAGATTTTAAGGGGGAGCAGCATAATGAAAAAAACAATAGGAATCATTTATACGGCTGTGTTTATTGCAGCCTGCTGTGTCCCTCTTTCAGCGGTATTGATATTTCCATCTTCCGGTACAGCCGGAAAAGAGGATGCCGCAAAGCAGCCGCAGCTTTTTTCTGACGGAAAGCTGAATGACAGGATAGGTACAGAATTTGACGATTATTTTACAAAATCCATTCCCTTCCGTTCACAGGTGATTACGGCACAGAATACCCTAACAGGGGCACTTTTGGGAAAGGAAAACAATAATGTTCTGACAGGAAAGAACGGCTGGCTTTATACCAAGGAAAGCACGGACGAATTCATCGGAGTGATAAAAAGCAGCAGGTCTGTACATAATGCGGCGGAAACCATAAGGATAATGCAGGACTGTGTTACGGCAAAGGGAATGAATTTCGTTTTTACTGTTGCACCGGACAAAAACGAAATATATCCTGAAAATATGCCTGCAGGATATATAAAATCAGAGAAAAACACCCTTTCCCTACTTGAAAAATATCTGAAAGATGATAAAATAAACTATGTAAGCCTTAAAGATGAGCTTCTGAGCGTTAAGGATAACGGAGCAGTTCTTTATCTTACCGGTGATACCCACTGGAACGGACTGGGAGCACTCTATGGCTATAATGCCATTATGAAAGGCCTTGGCGGCAGTCATGAAAGCTTTTCCGGAACAGAGTACACTGTCAGGAATGACTGGTACGGTGATATAGCAAAAATGGCATATCCAGCCGGAACTCCTGTATGCAGTCAGTATTATTTTGACCTTGATTACTCAAAGATACGTTTCCTGCAGCCCAGAGCGGTGCAGTCCAACGATAAGCTTATGGAGGAGCTTATGAGCGATAAGGAAGAAAATGATACTACCATTCGTACTGTGAATCCTGCCGGAAAGGGGTCTGTTTATATTTCCAGGGATTCCTTCGGCAGAGCAATGCTGCCTTTTCTTGTAAGCAATTACAGAACAACCTATATGACCCGTACAAGAAGCTTCGACCTGAGAGGTGCAGATAAAAATAAGTACAGGGATGTTGTTTATGAAATGGTGGAAAGAAAGCTGGACAGTATTACCGATACAGTGCCGCTGCTTTATGCGCCTCAGGTTGAGGGCATAAGCGGTGAAAAGCTCAGAAATGACGGCAAAAACAAGGTGCTCGTGAAAAATGATAACGGAGCCCTGAAGGTTTACGGTATCCTTGATGAGAAAAAGGTATCAGATGAATCCAGGATATATGTCAGCATAAGCATTGACGGAAATGAAAGGATATATGAAGCATTTCCAATAACGGAAACAGAGCTTTTGAAAACAGAGAAAAAATCCGATTTCGGATTTACGGCTTTGATTGAGGGGCTTGGTGATATGCCGCAAAATGCAGAGGTATCGGTAATAGTAAAATGACATACCCTGTCTTTGCGGCGGGAATAATAAAAAGAGAGGAATAATAAAATGAAAAAACTTATTGCAATAGCTGTGCTTGCCTGCATGACAGTTGCTTTTGCAGGCTGCGGTCAGAATAACAGTGCAGCAGAGGAATCCAAGGGAACAGTATCAATAGCTGAAAGCTCAGAGGAAGTATCCCAAGAGGAAGCATCTGAGGAAAGCAGCAAGGCTGAGGAGAGCTCAAAGCAGGAAAGCAGCAAGGAAGAATCATCTGCAAAGAAAGAAACAAGTAAAGAAAGCTCAGCTAAAGAAAGCTCCAAAAAGCCGGACGCTAAGCAGGCTGAAAAGGAAGCATCTGAGAAGGCAGCTCAGCAGGCAGCCCAGCAAGCGGCTCAGCAGCAGGCTGCAGCGCAGGAAGCAGCAGAAAGGGCAGCAGCAGAACAGGCTGCGGCAGAGCAGGAAGCAGCAGAAAGGGCAGCGGCTGAACAGCAGGCAGCAGATGAAAGAGAAGCTGCAGATAGAGCAGCCCAGCAGCAGAATTCATCAGGCAGCTTCAGCAATTCAGACCTTGTGATGAAATATAATGATCGTACCGTGGCATTACTTTCCGGAATAAATGATGCTGTTGCTGCATTCGGCAATGCATCCTCAACTGAAAAGCTTCCCAGCTGTCTTTCAATGGATTCCCCCGATGATGTAATTTATACATACAACGGCTTTACGCTTCAGACACTTACCGAAAACGGCGTTGAAAAGGTCTATATCATGGATATTACAGGCAGCAGTGCAACAACTGCAAAGGGTGTTGCAGTAGGCAGTTCTGTGGCTGATATAGAAAAGGCATACGGTAAGGCTGCTGAGTCAGACGATTTTCTTAAGAGATATACTGTTGACGGCGGTAAGAATACTCTTGATTTCATGCTTGAAAACGGCAGGGTAACAGAAATAATTATTGCTTACGCTCCGTAAGATGAAATAAATGTTTTATTCCGTCAAAGAGCATGAGATATTATTTCGTTTTAAAATAATAACCAGGTCTGACTTGAGACGGCAAAGAAAAGGGGCTGTCGGAATAAAATAACGCATTACGCCTCATATATAACATAAAAAAGTCGATGAATTTTTAGTTCATCGATTTTTTTTATATGTCAAGGAGTTGTCGTTCCGTTTTTTGCTACGCTGCCCTTTGTTTTAAATGATTATTCCAGTAATGCTGCAGTTCTTCTTCTGTCAGCCAGCCATAAACCGAAACCACCTGCACATAATGCTCCTCCAGCTATTGCGTAGATAATTACAAGATGATTGGTAGTTCCGTAAATCTCAATAACCCCCTGGATTATAGATCCGACTGTAAGAGCAGCTATACCGCTGTTCCAGAGCCGCAGAGAAATAATTCCGGGATTAATCCTGCTTTTGTAAATCATAATGCTGTATGGCAGGGAGCACCCCAGAAGAGGAACAACAAAGGAAAAAAGCATAAAGTATGAATACACTCCGAAGCTGAATGCCTCATAAACAGCTGCAAACAATGCACAGAACAGTGCAGCGATAATACTTACGATCAGATGCTTCTGAAGTCTGATATTATTTAGCGATGTACACAATGTCGCTCACTCCTCTCTCTTTCATGGATCTGCCGGAGGTGGTGGGATAATTGATAAGCTCACCGTTGAAATATAGTGTTGACGAACCGCCACCGTCCAGATTGTATGCGGTTTTTACACCGATATTCTGCATAAATGTTGCTAACTGATACAGTGATAAGCCTTTGCTGTCGCTTGTTCTGCCGTCGGATACGACGAACACATAATGACAGGTATCAATCATCCCTACAGCTGTTCTCGGATTACTTGCCATTGCCCTGCCAACCTCTTCATTGACAGAAACATCCACCTGACCGTTCTGTACCAGAGCAGGTCCGAATGAAAATGCCTGCCAAACACCGCTGTCAACCAGTTCCTGAGCCGATTGGTCATCGGAATTGACTATTTTCATAGTACCGTCTGCACATATACAAAGCAGATCTCTTCCATCGCTGCTGTCACGGAATACAACGCCGTTTCGTATCACATAGCCATTTTCTCTTGCTCCGTAGTAATCTCCGTTTATTGCGAGGATCGCATCATTCTGCTGTGCAATTGACGAGGTTTTATCCGTAACATTCTTTCCGTAGCAATTACTTGCAAAGGCAGTTTTTATATATTCGCTGGAGCTTACAACGATATCAGCAACATAAACAGCTGTGCTTTCGTAATTGTATTCATACAGCTTGATAGCAGCCTGATCGTTCTGGTATTCACCGATAAGCTTTGCACCATCGGTTGAAACTGAATTGCTGGATATACCGTTCTGTTCCTCAGAGGATACATTTTCTGAGCAGCTTGACTGACTGCTGCCGGAGTATTCTGTATCTGTCTGCCAAGCACCAGACAGTTTGTTTTTTCACATGCCTTCTGGCACACCAGAAGAATATCCTCCGGCAGATGCTGACCATCTGCGTCTGCGGTTACTACAACATAGGGTACTGAAAAGCTGCTCTTAATATATTCAAGTCCTGTTTTCAGTGCTGCGCCCTTACCTCTGTTTTTTTTATGTGTAAGTACCTCAGCATATCCCGAAACAGCCTCGAATACCGGAGTCTGTTCTGCTTTGCTGCCGTCATTGACCACTACTATTGTAAAATCCATATCATGCAGGGACTTTACAAGAGCAATAAGCTTTTCGTCAGGACAGTAGGCAGGTATCAGTACAATTCGTTTGCTTTGTACAGTCATTTTTCTCACCTCCGGATGATTCTGACTTTTTATTTCCTCTTGATGTTGATAATACAACTGCTTGTAGGAATCTGAGTGGAAGAAAAATGAAGGATTTTTAAACAGATAATTAAAAAATTATATCTGGCTATAAATGTTTTGCTCAAGCCTTTTCAAAGACGGTGTATCTATGGGGCAAAGCCCTCTTCCAATGGTGTCCTCCTGGTTGTTTCATTAAGAAATAGTCTTGCTGCCTCAGGGCAGCATAGCAAAAAGCGGAATGACTGACTCCATGACAAATAAAAGAAGTCGATGAACAATATATTCATCGACTTCTTTTGCTTTATTATCGGGCATAATGCAGTATTTTAATGGAACAGCCCTTTTGATATATATATTTAGTTTTTATAGAGTGAATTGTTCTTCGATTAGTCACATGAACTAACCGCTTATGGACAGACGTGGGAAACACTATTATCTGCTGAGACGACTCCTGTGTAAATATAATCAGTAGGAAACTGCGTTATTCAGGAATCGAAGAACTGCTGTCCGTCATCCGTCACAAGACGTTTTGTCTTAGGATACTCAAAAATAAAAGGATTATCACCATTTTCTTCCAGATAGTCTGCAAATTTTGCAGCATACCATTTTGCCATGCCAAGATTGTGCATAAGATAATGACCGCAGTTTTCAGGTGTGGTACCGGGAACGGTCTGTGCATCGTCAACAGATCTGAAGGCATTCAAAAGAAGTCCGTGTATTTCCTTCGGAGCACGATTTCCTTTCAGGATAAGATAAAATCCTGTCAGGCATCCCATGGGTCCCCAGTAAATAACCTGATCCTTCCATTCGGGGTCATTTCTGAGATAAGTAGCAATGATATGTTCTAGTGAATGCATAGCTGCCACATCTACTGCCGGTTCTCTGTTTGGTCTTGTTACTCTGATATCATAAGTCGTGATAACATTGTCTCCCACCGTATCAACACGGCTTGTAAAAATACCGGGAACAATGGCTGTATGATCTACAGAAAAGCTTGGTATCAGTTTCATATCCATTTCTCCTTTGCTTTGAAAAATCAGCCGATTGTAAAATCCGTAAGCCTTTTGGTAAGGTAATCTGAAACAGATTCGTTTTAAACCGGCTGTAAAAAATATATACCCAATTATAATACATGGTTTATAATAATGCAACGGAAATAATAAATAATATTTCGTGCCGTGCTTACTCAGTTTTTGCTTTTTAAGTGAATAAAACTCATCTGTGGATGTATCTGTGGAAATATACTGCAGTTAATAACCCGAATAATAGCAAACCTTATCAGGGAAAAATTTATGTCGTCTGATATAATTCATGAATTTATATGTTTAAATTATCAGGTTTATACAATGGTTTTTGTGCGTTTTCGTCAAAAATACGAATTGAAAGCTGGGGATTATATATGTATAATTATGAATGGCGTAAAAACTGCATATAATAATGCATTTATTTCACAGAAAATGCGGCTTATACAGCGCCGGAAGAATTTAAGGCAGAAAAAATGAGGTGTTTTAATGAAAAAAATAATATCACTGACGATAGGTGCACTGACATTACTCAGTACGTTTTCCCTGTCGGCAAGCGCAGTAGGTGAGGATAATCTTCCCTTTAAGCTGTCAGCCCCGGAAAATGTATCTGTCGAATTCCTTGATGGACGGGATTCGCCAAATACCTGCGAGATACATTATTCTCAGAATAAGTCAATGAGCGAGTGGTTTACACGCTGGACAGGCGAGAATGAAAAAGTGAAAGCAGAGCTTCAGAGTGCCGGCTACGAGGATATCCTGATAAAATCTCAGATTGACTGGTCAATAGATTCTCAGGATGACTGGCATTGCAATAAATACTGGGAAACCGATGGCTGTGATGAAAACATGGTTCAGAAGGTAGGAGAATGGGCATATTATGATGCCGCATATTCCGAAGAAATATCCATGAGTGAATGGATTTTCAGAGGCTTCGGTGATATCAACGATCCTGAGGATAAGACATGGTACGGAGATCACCGGGATGCAGATTATGACGGCTGGAAGGATGTTCTGAAAGACGGACAATATGATGTTGTCAAAGACGGTGGCAACTCATATGCTGTTATAGATCTTTCAAAGCACACAATCTATACCCGTGTGCGCTGGCTTGTTTCTGTAACTAAAACAGGCAGTGAAGAATATACCCGGATTACGTCTGACTGGTCCCAGACAGCAGCAGTAGGCAAGGATGCCCGGAAATCAGAAGCTATAAAACCCGGCGAAATAGCTGCTCCTGCAGTAAAGGATCTAAGGGTTACGAAAGAGGAAGGCAGTCAGTACCCCCAGGTAACATTCAGGCTTGATGTTGATGATAAGCTTTCTGCCCAGCTTGCTCAGGCTACGGGCACACAGGGTGTTATAAGACTTGAAACTGAGGCAAGAGTCATGGGTAAGGAAAACTGGACTGCTCTGCAGGGAGATTTCACTATAAAATCAGGTGATATGAAGGCGGACCTGCAGGCTCTTGCACAGGCAGAGGGGGAAATAAGCAAGGACACTCCCATAGAGTTCAGGGCAAGATATTACTGCAGCCAGACTGACCAGGAAGATTTTTATTCGGATTATTCCGAAATTCTTTCCTTCGGCACAGAAAAAATGAAATCGGAGGAAAACTCACTTACAGGATCATCAGCTGAAGAGATAAGCGAAGTCAATACAGACGGAGCAAATGTTCCTGACGAACAGGTTCAGCAGGAAAAGCAGCCGAAGGAGAAAAAATGCTCTGTATGCGGATTCTGTCCCCAGCCTTTTGGTCTGTGCATATTCATTTGGATTGCAATAGCAGTTGTTGTTGTCATTGCAGTAGTTGTTACTGTTGTAGTAATAAAGAAAAAGAAATCCGGACAATCAAAGGATAAATAATAAATATACTGATATGTATATCTGACGTAAAAAACACAGCAGTGTCTGCCCTTTCTTACCGGACAGACACTCGTCTTATAAGGAGGAAAAATGGATAACGAACTGACAACTCTCTGCTATATAGAGAAGGACGGAAAATATCTGATGATGCACCGCACAAAGAAGAAAAATGATCCCAGCCATGATCTGTGGCTGGGAGTAGGCGGTCATTTTGAGAAGGGTGAAAGCCCGGAGGAATGTTTGCTTCGTGAGGTGAAGGAGGAAACAGGTCTTACTTTGACAGACTTTAAGTTCAGGGGAATAGTCAGCTTTTCTGATAATGACTGGTACGAATATATGTTTCTTTACAGCGGATATGATTTTTCAGGCCGGCTGACAGAATGTGACGAGGGAGAGCTTGTATGGGTTGATAAACAGGACGTTCTGGAAAAGCTTCCTGTATGGGAGGGCGATAAGATTTTCCTGCGCCTGCTTTCAGAAGGAGCACCGTTTTTTTCCCTTAAACTCAGATATGAAAATAAGGTGCTGAAAAGTGCCGTGCTTGACGGGGAAAAGATTTTTTAGAGCTTCCGCAGTTCAGGTAATACTTTTGCGTAAAATAATTATCAGTTTCAGGAAATGTTGATAATACGGGCTTATTTATTTTCAATAAATGCAGAATCTGAAAACAGTGTCTGTAATTGGGCAAAAGCCGGAAGCCTGATTTCTGGAATACCAACTGGGCTGAAGGCTGAGATGTTGTAACAATGGAACTTATGAACAAAAAACGTGAGAATATGATTTTTTTAATGCATCGGTATTTCTGCTGCGGGTGGATACTGCCGATGCTTTTTTATTGATATCGAAATTATTATTGCAGTATCGTGAACATAAGAAACATATCCCGGTTGACAAATGATAGGATTTGTTATAGAATTATAAGGATAGAATAGATGGATAGTATCATCGGCAGTAATGCTTTGCGGCAGGTTTTTCCTTATGGGAACAGCAGTCACAGAATATTACCACCGGTCAGCCGTGATGAAACCCTTGACGACTGCGGATATTCTTTAATATTAAAAACTGCGGAGGTTATATTGATGAGTTTTACAATACTTGGAACAGGCAAGGCAGTGCCTGAGTATGTCATGGATAACGATGAGCTGTCCACAATGGTGGAAACAAATGACGAGTGGATACGTACCAGAACGGGTATTGAGGAGCGTCATATTGCAAAAAAAGAGACTATTACCGAGCTTTGCGTTGAAGCTGCAAATAATGCTCTTGAAAATGCAGGAGTTTCTGCACAGGAGCTTGACCTTATCATCTGCTCTACAATGAGAGGCGAAAATATTACTCCCTCCCAGGGCTGTATGATACAGAAGGAAATAGGCGCCACCTGCCCTGCCTTTGATGTAAACGCAGCCTGCTCGGGCTTTGTTTATGCCCTGGATATAGCAGCAGGATTCTTCGTAAGAAAAGTTGTAAAAAAGGTGCTTATCGTTTCAATGGATAACCTCTCTAATATAACAGACTGGACAGACCGTTCCACATGCGTGCTTTTCGGTGACGGCGGCGCTGCTGCAGTTCTCGGCGAAGGCGACGACCTTCTGTCAATTCACCTTACAGCATCAGGCAATGATGATGCTATCAGAATTCCCCACGGCACAAATTCTTCCCCTTTCTATGAGCATGAAGAGGAAAGAGCAGTGCTTCATATGGCAGGCAACGATGTTTACAGATTTGCTACGGCTGCCATGGCTAACGGCATCAAAAAGGCAGTAGAGGATGCAGGACTTCAGCAGAGCGATATTGACTGCGTTATCCCGCACCAGGCTAATATCAGGATTATAAATACAGCGGCAAAGAACCTTGATATCCCGAGAGAAAAGTTCTTCTGCAATGTTCAGCATTACGGAAACACATCTTCAGGCAGCGTTCCGATAGCTCTTGATGAGGCAAACCGCAGCGGTCTGCTTAAAAAAGGTGATATTATTGCAATGTGTGCCTTCGGCGGCGGTCTTACGACGGGCAGCTGTGTTATCCGCTGGAACAAGGATTGATATTAAAACCGAAAAGGCAATGTGCCGGTTCTGAAATTTTCGGTCAGATATATAAAAATCAGATACGGAGGTAACAATATGGGTAAAACGGTGTTTGTATTTTCCGGTCAGGGAGCTCAGTATCCCGGAATGGGAAAGACACTTTATGAAAATTCACCTGCTGCCAAAGCAGTATTCGATATGGCGGAAAGCATAAGACCAGGTACTATGAAGCAGTGCTTTGAGGGTACAAAGGAAGAGCTTTCAATCACTATAAACACACAGCCCTGTGTATTTGCTGCGGATCTTGCAGCAGCAGCTGCTGTAGCAGAAAAGGGAATTCGTCCGGATTATGTTGCCGGGTTCTCACTAGGCGAGATTGCAGCGCTTGCATTTGCAGGAATGCTTTCATACGAGGATGCATTCAGACTCGTATGCAGACGAGCTGAGGTAATGGATAAGGCTGCTAAGGAAAATAAGGGAGCAATGGCTGCGATCATGAAGATTACTCCGGAAAAGGTGGAGGAGCTATGCTCTGAATTTGAAAAAGCATATCCTGTTAATTATAACAGTCCTGCACAGACAGTTGTTGCAACAACTGAGGAAGAAATAGATCAGCTTTGCGCTAAGGTGAAAGAGCTTAAGGGAAAGGCTGTAAAGCTTGCAGTAAGCGGAGCCTTCCATTCACCTTTCATGAACAGTGCTTCAGATGCTTTGGCTGAATATCTCAGCGGAGTGGAGATGAAGGATCCGGAAATACCGGTGTATTCAAATGTTACCGCTCAGCCCTATGAGGGAGACTATAAGGCACTTGTGGCAGCACAGGTTAAAAGCCCTGTAAAGTGGCAGAAAACAATTGAAAATCTTGCTGCAGAGGGTGCAGACAGATTCATCGAGGTAGGAGTAGGCAAGACCCTTACGGGACTTATCAGAAAAATAAATTCAGAGCTTACCGCAGTAAATATTGAAACAAAGGAGGGACTTGACGCACTGGAATAAGCGTCAGGGGTTAATTATGTTTGAGCTTACAGGTAAAACAGCAATCGTAACAGGTGCATCAAGAGGTATCGGCAAGGCTATAGCTTTAAAGCTGGCAGAGCTTGGCGCAAATGTCGCTTTCAATCATCTGGGTGACGGCGAAAAGGCAGAAGAAACTGTAAAGGAGCTGGAGGCTCTCGGCGTAAAGGCAGCAGCTTATGAATGTAATGTTGCTGATTTCGAATCATCTTCAAAGCTGGTTGAAGATATTATCGAGGAATTCGGTGAGGTTCATATCCTTGTAAACAATGCAGGTATCGTAAGAGATACACTTATGCTTTCAATGAAGGAATCTGATTTTGACGCAGTTATTGCCGTAAACCTTAAGGGTACCTTCAATATGACAAAGGCAGTATATAAGCACTTCATGAAAAAGCGCAGAGGAAGAATCATCAATATATCCTCTATCGTAGGTATCACAGGTAATGCAGGTCAGTCAAACTATGCGTCTGCAAAGGCCGGCATTATCGGCATGACAAAGTCAATTGCCAAGGAGCTTGGCGCAAGAAATGTAACAGTAAATGCAATTGCTCCCGGATTTATAAAGACTGATATGACAGACGGTATGCCCGAGAAGGCAAGAGAAGCTACTCTTGCAGCTATTCCGCTCAAGCGTGCCGGAGAGGTTACTGATATCGCTAATACAGTTGCATTCCTTGCCAGCGATGAGGCATCCTATATCACAGGAGAGGTTATCAAGGTAGACGGAGGACTTGCTATCTGATATCAGGCAAAATTCAAGGAAAGGAATCTGACAAATGAAAAGAGTAGTGATAACAGGACTCGGTGCTATCACACCGATCGGAAATAACGTTGAAACAATGTGGCAGTCAATGAAGGACGGAGTCTGCGGAATAGATATTATTTCAAAGTTTGACCCTTCCACCACCAAGGCAAAGGTAGCTGCCGAGGTAAAGGACTTTGACCCCACTCAGTATATAGATAAAAGAGAATGCAGAAGAATGGATCTTTTCTGCCAGTATGCACTTGCAGCAGCAGCACAGGCTGTTGAGGACAGCGGAATTGAGGGCAAGGTTGCTCCCGAGCGTTTCGGCTGCTATGTAGGTTCAGGCGTAGGCGGTATCCATACCTTCTATGACCAGAGTGTAAACCTTTATACAGGTAAGAATATTTCTCCCTTCTTCATTCCCATGATGATTGGTAATATCGCAGCAGGAAATGTGGCAATCCGCTTCAAGGCACAGGGCCCATGCCTTCCTGTTGTAACAGCCTGCTCAACATCTACACATGCTCTCGGAGAAGCATTCCATGCTATCAAGTACGGAATGGCTGATGCAGTTATTGCAGGCGGAGCAGAGGCTACAATTACTCCCCTTGCAATAAACGGCTTCACAAGCTGTAAGGCACTTACACTGACAGATGATCCCAGGAGAGCATCAATTCCCTTCGATAAGGAGAGATCAGGCTTTGTAATGGGTGAAGGCTCAGGTATTCTGATTCTTGAGGAATATGAGCATGCAGTTGCAAGAGGCGCCAAGATCTATGCTGAGATCTGCGGCTATGGCAACACCTGTGACGCACATCATATCACAGCACCGGATCCGGAAGGCAAGGGCGCAGCAAGATGTGTTCAACTTGCACTTGAGGAAGCTGGCTATAAGGGAGACGAAGAGCTTTACATCAATGCTCACGGTACATCCACCAGCCTTAATGATTCAGGCGAGACAAAGGCATTCAAGCAGGTTCTCGGTGAAAAGGCATATAAGGCTCATATCAGCTCAACAAAATCAATGACAGGTCATATGCTTGGTGCAACAGGTGCAGTTGAAGCAATAGCTGCTACACTGGCTCTCAAGGAAGGTATAGTTCCTCCCACAGTTAACTACAAGGAACCTGATCCGGAATGTGATCTTGATTATACTCCCAATAAAGCAGTTGAGGCTCTTGTTGAGATGGCTCTCTCAACGACCTTCGGCTTCGGAGGACACAATGCTTGTATCGCCCTCAGAAAGGTCAACTGAGATCCGCAGAGTGCCGTACAAATGATTTATACAGTATAAGGTGGTAGACATAAATGTACAGTATTGAAGAGATCAAGGAGCTGCTTGCTGCATTCAATGATTCAAAGGCAACAGCTATGGATATACAGCTTTCAGATAATGAATTCATCAGCATTCGCCAGAAAACAGCCAAGTCAGCCGTAGTTGCGCCCGTATTTACCGAACAGGCTGCACCGGTTCAGACAGCCCCTGAGGTACAGGTCAGCCCTGCTGCAGCAGCAGAGCCGAAGCCGGTACAGAAAGCATCAGGCACAACAGTTGAGTCTCCGATGGTAGGCGTATTTTACAGCGCTCCCACACCCGACAGCGAGCCTTATGTATCAGTTGGAAGCAATGTAAATAAGGGCGACGTGCTTTGTCTTATCGAAGCAATGAAGCTTATGAATGAGGTAACAGCCGAGAAAAGCGGCGTAATCGAAGAGGTATGTGTAGAAAACGGACAGGTGGTTGAATACGGTCAGCCCCTCTTCGTGATCAGATAAGGAGCAGAGAAATGAATAAAGAAGAAATAATGCAGATCATACCCCACAGAAATTCCATGCTGCTTATAGATGAAGCAACAAAAACAGGAGAGAACACCTGTGAGGGAAAAAAATATATCAAGGGCGACGAATGGTTCCTTGACGGACATTTTCCGGGAAATCCTGTTGTACCCGGAGTAATACTCTGCGAAATGATGGCACAGGCGAGTGCAGTAATCATTTCGGATGTATCAGCAAAATCAACTCCGTATTTCACAGGTATAGACAAGGCCAAATTCAGAAATAAGGTATTACCCGGAGATACGCTTGACATCAAATGCGAGCTTACCGGTCAGAAGAGAAATTTCTATTTTATAAAGGGCAAGGGTTATGTCAACGGCAAGCTGAGCGTATCGGCGGAGTTTTCCTTCGCTCTTGTTGAGAGGGAGTAATCGAATTGTTTTCTAAAATACTTATCGCCAATCGCGGCGAAATCGCCGTAAGGATAATCCGTGCCTGCAGGGAGATGGGCATATCAACAGTCGCTGTATATTCAACTGCAGACCGCGATGCCCTGCACGTAACAATGGCTGATGAAGCCTACTGTATCGGAGGTCCTCAGGTTGCAGACAGCTATCTGAATATGGCTGCAATACTGGAGGTAGCCGCTCTTTCAGGAGCACAGGCAATACACCCCGGATACGGACTGTTGTCTGAAAATTCAAAATTTGTTGCCCTTTGCAAAAAGTGCAATATCGAATTTATCGGACCGAGCGCCGAAATGATCGAGCGCCTGGGCGATAAGGACGAGGCAAGAAAAACGATGAGAGAGGCAGGAGTACCTGTTACTCCCGGCAGCGATATAATAGATGATATTGACAAGGCAAGGGAAAAGGCTGTTGAAATCGGCTTTCCCCTGCTGGTCAAGGCAAGAAGCGGCGGCGGCGGAAGAGGTATCAGAAAGGTCAACTGTATCGAAGAATTCGATAATGCCTTTCTTTCTGCTAAGGCAGAGGCCCAGAGTGCATTCGGTGACGGTGCTGTGTATATGGAGAAATTCCTTACACCGGTAAAGCACGTTGAAATGCAGATACTCTGCGATAAATATGGGAATGTAGTATGCCTTGGTGAGCGTGAATGTTCTGTTCAGAGAAAGAACCAGAAGCTTATTGAGGAATGTCCTTCACCGGCCGTTACTCCTGAGATCAGAAAAAAGATGATGGAGGCTGCCAAAAAGGCAGCAACAGCAGTAGGCTATGAAAATGTAGGTACTGTTGAATTCCTTCTTGATAAGGATAAGAATTTCTATTTCATGGAAATGAATACAAGACTGCAGGTAGAACATCCTGTAACAGAAATGGTCATTGGTATAGATATCGTTCAGTGGCAGATAAGAGTTGCCTCAGGTGCAAAGCTTACTGTTACTCAGGATAGAGTATTTATGCACGGAAATGCAATAGAATGCCGTATCAATGCAGAGGATGTGGAGCATGATTTCCGTCCCGGATGCGGCAGGATCAATTTTATTCATATTCCGGGCGGTCCTAATGTAAGATTCGATACATCCATATACCAGGATTACAGTATACCCCCATATTATGATTCAATGATAGGCAAGCTGATTGTACAGGCACGTTCCCGTGAGCTTGCGATAAGAAAGATGAAAATGGCTCTCAGCGAGCTTACAATAAACGGTATTATTCATAATCGTGATCTTCATATAGATATCCTGTCTGACCCTGAATTTGTTTCAGGTGAATATACCACAGGATTTATGGAGAACAGAAAATCAAACCAGGAAAAAAAGGAAGCCACTGAATAAGCAAAGGATCTGCACAAGGAAGACTGTGCATGAAATTATCAGCGATTCCTGAGGCCGGCGAGGACTGATCGCCGTATATACATACAACAGCCGCAAACAGCCTGACTTCGGCTTTGCGGAGATTGGTCGGGTGAAGCTTTGAATACATCAGATATTTTTAATTTTTTAAAGCCCAAGAACGAGCTTGAAAATCAGGGCGAATCGGTAGATAACCATCCGTTCATACCAAATGAACTGTGGGTTAAATGTCCGGTTTGCAAAAATCCTGTACTTTCTGCGGATCTGAATGAAAATCTCAAGGTCTGTCCGAAATGTTCATATCATTTCAGGATCGGCGCAAGACAGCGTATAGAGATAACCGTTGATGAGGGCAGCTTTGAAGAGTTTGATGCAGAATTGACATCAACAAATATTATTGACTTTCCGGATTATACCAGAAAGCTCAAAAATGCCAAGCTTAACAGCGGAGAAAATGAATCCGTTATTACAGGACTTGCAAAGATTGGCGGCTGCAAAACAGTGATTGCAGTTATGAATTCACAGTTTATGATGGGTTCCATGGGCACCGTAACGGGTGAAAAAATAACCAGGGCATTTGAATATGCTACTGAAAATACACTTCCGGTGATAGTTTTTACAGTATCGGGAGGAGCAAGAATGCAGGAGGGTATTCTTTCTCTTATGCAGATGGCAAAGACCAGCGGTGCTGTCAAACAGCACAGTGATGCCGGACTGCTATATATAACAGTTCTTACTGACCCCACAACCGGAGGCGTTACTGCAAGCTTTGCCATGGAGGGCGATATTATACTGTCAGAGCCAAAGGCGCTTATCGCCTTTGCAGGCCCCAGAGTAATAGAACAGACTATCAGACAAAAGCTTCCTAAGGATTTCCAGTCTGCGGAATTCCTGGTAGAGAAGGGCTTTGTAGATAAGGTTGTTCCGAGAAATGAAATGAAGGATATGCTGACAAGACTTCTTATCCTTCACGGCAGTGTTCCTGAGCAGAATGATTCACAGGAAGAAGAGCATGAAAACGCAGAGGAGGGCGAAAACAATGAGCGCATATGACAGCGTAACGGCTGCTAGAGCAAATGATCGTCCCACTGCGATCGACTATATTACAAGAATCTTCGGTGACAGCTTTATAGAACTTCACGGCGACAGACGATATGCCGATGATAAAGCGGTTGTTGCAGGTATTGCTCAGCTTAACGGCAGGACAGTGACTGTTATCGGACTGGAAAAGGGTAGAAACCTCAAGGAGAGAATGGAACGCAATTTTGGTTCATCTCATCCGGAGGGCTACCGGAAGGCGCTGCGTCTTATGAAGCAGGCAGAAAAATTTGGCAGACCAGTTATCTGCTTTGTAGATACATCAGGTGCATACTGCGGAATAGGAGCAGAGGAAAGAGGTCAGGGTCAGGCTATTGCTGAAAACCTGATGGAAATGATGACTCTGAAAACGCCTATACTGTCAATACTGATAGGTGAAGGCGGAAGCGGCGGTGCACTTGCACTTGCGGTTGCAGATGAAGTGTGGATGCTCGAAAACGCTATTTATTCGGTAATTTCGCCGGAGGGCTGTGCAAGCATACTCTGGAAGGATCCTACAAAAACCGCCGAGGCTTCGGAGTGTCTTAAGCTTACATCTCAGGATCTCTTTAAGTTAGGAGTTATCGAAAGAATAATCCGTGAGCCAAAAACTGCAGACAGCGTAATGTTTGAAAGCTTCAAGACTCTTATTGCTCAGACCTTCGATAAACTCAGTGCTTCTGATACTGAAGCGCTGCTTGCTAAAAGATATAACAGATTCAGAAAATTCTGATAACCCGTCCTGTGGGAGTTCCGGTATTCATATGGAACTCCTTCGGACTTACAAATTGTTCAGCAGGTGTTTAATACACTGCTTATGGAGAGGAAAAAATGCCGGAACTAAATATTGTTCTTGTTGAACCCGAGATACCGCAGAATACAGGCAATATTGCAAGGACCTGTGCCGCAACAGGCGCAAGGCTGCATATTGTGAAGCCTATGGGCTTTACCCCGACTGATAAACATCTGAAAAGATCGGGGCTTGATTACTGGCAGTATCTCGATTTGACTTATTATGAGAATCTGAATGATTTCTTTGAACGAACAGCAGGCGGAAAATATTATTATTTTTCTACCAAGGCGCCAAGGAAATATACAGATATTGAATATCCGGATAAATGCTATATAGTTTTCGGAAAGGAAACAAAGGGACTGCCCGAACAGCTTTTGCATGACAACCCCCAGAATGTTGTTCGGATACCTATGAAGGGCGAGGCCAGAAGCCTTAATTTATCAAATTCAGCCGCAATAGCCGCATATGAGGTGCTCAGACAGTGGGATTTTCCTGCATTGCAGAACAGCGGCAGACTGCGTGAATTCGACTGGGATAATTTTGATTTTATAAGCTGACAGCAATTATGAAATGCTGTATTAAAAAGGAAAAAGGGAGAAAAATATGATAACAGTAAGCAATGTAACCGTGAATTTCAGCGGCACACCGCTGTTTTCCGATGTAAACCTGAAGCTCACCGATAATAACTGCTATGGAATAATCGGTGCTAACGGAGCGGGCAAGTCTACATTTCTTAAGGTGCTTTCGGGTGATCTGGAGCCTACAAAGGGAGAAGTGATCATTCCGGAAAACACAAGAATGTCTGTACTTAAGCAGGACCATTTTGCTTTCGATGATTATACCGTACTTGATACAGTAATATATGGAAATAAAAAGCTTTATGATATAATGAAGGAAAAAGACGCCATTTATATGAAGGAGGATTTTTCAGATGAAGACGGCATAAGAGCCTCAGAGCTGGAGGCTGAATTTGCCGAAATGAACGGCTGGGAGGCAGAAAGCGATGCTTCAAAGCTTATACAGGGTCTGGGACTGTCTGAGGATATTCTTTATTCCCAGATGAGCAGTCTTACCGGTAACGAAAAGGTAAAGGTACTGCTTGCTCAGGCACTTTTTGGCAATCCGGAGATAATACTTCTGGATGAGCCTACAAATAACCTGGATATCAAGGCAATAGCATGGCTGGAGGATTTTATTCTTGACTATCAGGGAACAGTAATCGTTGTATCCCATGACCGTCATTTTCTTAATACAGTTTGTACGCATATGGTTGATATTGATTATAATAAGATCAAGCTTTATGTTGGTAACTATGAATTCTGGTATGAATCCAGCCAGCTGATTCAGTCAATGCTTAAACAGCAGAATAAAAAGACTGAGGAAAAGATAAAGGAACTGCAGACCTTTGTTCAGCGTTTCTCAGCTAATAAATCAAAGTCAAAGCAGGCTACATCCAGACGAAAGCTTCTTGAAAAGCTTACTGTTGAGGAAATGCCGGCATCCTCACGCCGGTATCCTTTCGTAGGCTTCACACCTGACAGAGAGGTGGGCAAGGAGGTACTGCAGGTAGAGGGTCTTTCCAAGACAGTGGACGGAGAAAAGGTGCTTGATAACGTAACATTCCGTATCGAGCGCACTGATAAGGTAGCCTTCCTTTGCGATAATGAAATAGCAATAACAACACTTTTTGAAATCCTGATGGGCAATATGGAGCCTGATGAGGGCGAATATAAATGGGGCGGAACAACTACCCAGTCATATTTCCCCAAGGATAATACGGCTTTCTTTGAGGGCAATGATGATACAATTATCGACTGGCTTCGTCAGTATGTACGAGGCAATGATAATACAGATACCTACCTCAGAGGCTTCCTGGGCAGGATGTTGTTCTCCGGAGATGACGTATTCAAGCCGGTAAAGGTTCTCTCCGGCGGAGAAAAGGTCAGATGTATGCTGTCAAGAATGATGATGTTCGGAGCGAATGTTCTTGTTCTGGACCAGCCTACCAACCATCTTGACCTTGAATCAATTACCGCAGTAAACAAGGGCCTTTCCAATTTCAAGGGAGTAGTTCTGTTTACATCCCATGACCATGAATTCATATCTACGGTAGCAAATAGAATAATAGTAATTGAAAAAGAAGGAATCAAGGATATTACACGTTCCTATGATGAATATATAGCTGAAAAATACAGTGTAGAGGACTGATAAAGATGGCAGATACGGACAGAGCCGATAAATTTCTAAATGCATACAGAGAGCTGGAAGAAACACTGAACAGCAAATATAACACTGACGATAAAAAATTCGGCAGTCCTATCGTGCGCTTTCTTACAGAAAAGGAAAGCAAGCCTTACCGTGAAAATCTGGATATCTGCCGTGAAATCAGGAATTTTCTCAGTCATCATTCAGAGGTCAACGGTGAGCGGATTATTCAGCCTTCCCAGGCAATGATAGATTTTCTCGGCGATGTTACAGAGTTTATCAGACGTCCGCCCCTTGCAATTGAATTTTCCACTCTTTTTGCTGATATATTGAAAACCACACTTTCACAGAAGGCACAGACCGTTATGAAAAAGATGGAGCGTCAGGGCTTTTCACATGTTCCTGTAATTGACGGCGGAGAATGTATAGGCGTATTCAGCGTAAGTACGATTTTTACTTATTCCCTTAATACCGGCATGGCAGCTCTGAGAGATGATATGCTTATCTCTGATTTCGGAGAAATGCTCAGCTTCAATAATCACTCAGCGGAGCGTTTTCGTTTTGTCAGCAAGGATGCCACCATTTATGATGTGCGTAATGATTTTGAAAGAAAGAGCCGGAATTCCAAAAGACTTGCAGCCGTGTTCATTACAGATAACGGTTCCTCAAGGGGACGAATGCTGGGAATGCTGACTCCCTGGGATATAATTAACGAATAAAAATGCAGCAGTTACAGTTTTAGGAAGTGAGAATCAGTGGAAAAGGTAATGGTAGCAATGAGCGGCGGAGTAGATAGCTCTGCTGCAGCTGCGATACTTAAGGAACAGTATGAGGTCACAGGAGTGACACTCAGGCTTTTTACAAATGAAGATATACAGCTTGACAAAAGCCGTACCTGCTGCAGTCTGGATGATGTGGAGGATGCAAGAAGCGTGGCGGCTAAGCTTGGAATACCTTTTTATGTGTATAATTTCGGCGAACGCTTCCGTGAATGTGTTATCGACAGATTTAATTCAGCATATATAAACGGACTTACTCCCAATCCCTGTATTGACTGCAACCGTTTCATAAAATTTGACGCCCTTCTGAAGAGGGCAGAAATACTGGGTCAGGATTATATAGCCACTGGGCATTATGTCAGACGCAGATATAATGAGTCATCAGGCCGATATCAGCTGCTTAAGGGAATAGATCCGACTAAGGATCAGAGTTATGTGCTGTACGCAATGACACAGCAGCAGCTGTCAAAAAGCCTTTTCCCCATAGGGGAGCTTACAAAGACAAAAACAAGAGAGCTTGCGGATAGTCTGGGACTTATAAATGCAAATAAGCCGGACAGTCAGGATATCTGTTTTGTTCCTGACGGAGATTATGCTTCGTTTATCGAAAAATATATGGGCAGAAGCTTTCCAGAAGGTGATTTTACTGATCTGCAGGGCAATGTGCTGGGCAGACATAAGGGAATCATAAGATATACCATAGGTCAGAGAAAGGGTCTGGGCATAGCTTTGGGCGCACCTGCCTATGTTGTTTCCAAGGATATGGATAATAACAGGGTAATACTGGGTACAAATAATGATCTTTTCGGTGACACCGCTTATGCAAATGATGTGAACTGGCTGTCTGTGGAAAGACCTGATAAACCCATAAGAGTACAGGCAAGGGTAAGATATAACCAGAAGGAGCAGCCGGCAACGCTTTATCCGCTTGAAAGCGGAAATATAAAGGTTGTTTTCGATAAGCCCCAAAGAGCAATAACCCCTGGTCAGGCGCTTGTATGCTATGACGAAGAACTGCTTTTAGGCGGAGGAACCTGCTGCAGTGAGGCGGATGCTTTGAAATAAATCCTGATTTTTCAGCTGCCCCGATAATGACAATTCAAGTAAACCTCAATTATAACTTTCCTTTGTCATACCGGAAAGTGCAGTGACTGAGAATCATTTATTATTGTAGGATTCTATTCAACATTTTTCTTTGTGCACTGTATCATACGTGCGGTATAAAGAAAATAATATAACTCTGGAGATGTGTGTATGAAGCTGGACAGAAAAAACATACAAAAGATAATATTGATAGGTGCAGTGCTGATACTGTTGTATCTTGGTCTTCAGCATATGAATATCGTACTGCAGTTCTTGTCATGGGTGTTATATGTATCTATGCCATTTATTGTGGCTATATGCTGTACATTCTTTCTTAATGTACCTCTTAAAGCTATTGAAAAGCATTTGTTCAGAGTCGGAACCGGCAAGAAACTGAATCCTGTAGTCGATAAGATCAGGCGACCGGTTTCCATAATCCTTTCACTGCTTTTCTTTATTGCGATAATAACGATTTTCCTTCTGATTATTATTCCAAAGCTGGGAGAAAGTCTTGATACGATAATAAAAGCTGTTCCCGGAGCGATTGATTCGCTTATATCATTTGTAAATGACCTTAGTGAAAACAATGAGTATGTTAAAAGTATTGTCACCAATATAAATATCAACTGGGATGATCTGAAGCGCTATGTATCCAACTTCCTGCAGAATGATGCAGCAAGTCTGGTTACAACAACCATGAGCATGATAGGTTCCCTGTTCAATGTTGCACTGAATATCGTGCTGGGCATAATTCTCTCAATTTATACTCTGATGAAAAAGGAGCAGATAACCTCAGGAGCAAAAAGACTTGTATATAGCTTCCTGCCGGTTAAAACTGCAGATTTTGTAGTTGAGGTAGGTTCTCTTGCAAATAAATCGTTCTATAATGTCATTACCGGACAGATGATGGAATGTGTTATTCTGGGCAGCCTTACCGCTCTGGGAATGACCATATTCGGATTCCCTTATGCTGCTCTGGTAGGCGTAATGGTGGCAATTCTGTCCTGGATTCCTATGTTCGGCGTATATATAGGTGCCGGAATAGGCGCACTGCTAATGCTTATGGATAATCCAATAAATGCAGTATGGTTCCTTATCTTTATGGTTTGTCTGCAGCAGATAGAGGGTAATCTTATTTACCCGAGAGTAGTGGGAAATAATGTAGGACTTCCGCCTATAGTTCTTATTTCAGCGATCGTGCTGTTCAGCAGCTTTTTCGGAGTAATCGGACTGCTAGTATGTGCTCCTGTAACATCGGTTATTTATACTCTTGTAAGAAGATATGTATTTACAAAGCTTCGTGCAAAGAAAATACCTCATGAAAAATACGAGATCAGGGAAAATTCAAATGTTTCACGCCGGGTACACAATGCAAAATATAACAGCGGCAAGCGGATAAAATTCAATCTTCCAATGAAGCTGAAAATAAGAGAAAAGGGCACACGTTCAAATATCAGAAGCATTTTTAGCAAAAAAGAAAAAACCAGTCAGACACAAAAGAAATCTGATTGACCCAAGCGTTATGACTATGCTGCACGGCAGCAAAGCAAATAACAGAACCGCTCAATTCATAATAACTGAATATATTGATGAAAAGTTGATGAACCAAAAATTCATCGACTTTTTTCGTAATTGTCAGTTTTTATGTATCATATTATTGCGACAGTCTCATTTTGTAGGAATCAGCCCCTGCAGCCTGATGAATATTTTCCTGACAGCCACGATATATTATAGGGTAACTGTTTTAAAACAATTATTCTTTGAAAGTAAAGATCGGGCATATCAGGGAGGGAAAATATGAAATGGCATAATTTCAGCGGCGAGGATGCTGCAAGAGTGCTGAAAACTGATGCTCAAAATGGTCTGAAAAGTACTCAGGCTAAGGAAAGACTGGACAGCTACGGCAGAAATGTTCTCAGGGAAAAGAAAAAGCAAAGCATTATTATATGCTTTTTAAGACAGTTTACGGATTTTACAGTTCTGCTTCTGCTTGCTGCAGCTGCGGTATCGTTTATCGTATCAATGCTCAGCGGAGACGGTGACCTTATAGACACGGTTATGATACTTCTGATAGTAGTGCTGAATGCCGTTATTGGAACAATTCAGGAAAGCCGGGCAGAAAAGGCAATAGAAGCTCTGAAAAAGCTTTCATCTCCTCATGTGACGGTTATCAGAGATGGAAAACGTCAGAAGATCCTATCCGAGGAGCTTGTACGGGGGGATATTGTAGCATTTGAAGCAGGTGATCTTGTATGTGCTGATGAAAGGCTTCTGGAGGCTGTTTCTGTAAAGGCTGAGGAATCATCCCTTACAGGTGAGGCAGTGCCGTGTGAAAAAAGGGCGGATATTATACTTCCGGAGGGAACAGCACCTGCAGATATGTCAAATATGCTTTTTTCGTCTTCCTTCATTACCTCTGGTCACGGAAAAGCAGTTGTGGTAGAAACCGGTATGGATACACATATCGGCAGAATAGCGGAAATGCTTGAAAGCAGTGACCGCCCTAAGACACCTCTGCAGAAAAGTCTGGCGAAAACAGGCAAAATACTTGGTCTGAGTGCCCTTGGGATATGTATAGTCATATTTGTACTTGGGATTCTGCAGAGGACAGCGCCGCTTGATATGTTCATGATATCTGTAAGCCTTGCAGTGGCAGCAATTCCAGAGGGGCTGCCTGCGATCGTAACAATCGTGCTGGCTATAGGAGTAAGGAAGCTGGCAGCCAAAAGAGCCATAGTAAGGAAGCTGCCGGCAGTAGAAACCCTGGGCAGTGCAAATGTAATATGTTCTGATAAAACAGGAACTCTTACCAGAAATAAAATGACAGTTCAGGCTTTGTCAGGAATAAACGGAAGACTTGCAGCCCACAGCAGCGAAGGCGGATTTCTTCTTTCGGCAGCAGCACTGTGCAATAACTGTTTGTCTGCAGACTGCGGAGACCCGACCGAAGCCGCAATAATTGCAGCTGCAAAAGAGGCGGGAAAGATAAAAAGCGAGCTTGACAGAAAATATCTCAGAGTATATGAAAAGCCCTTTGATTCATCTCTTAAAAGAATGACCACAATACACCGGCTTCCTTCAGGGGGATGGCGTACAATCATAAAGGGCGCTCCTGATATTATTGCAGCATTGTGCGACAGCGTAAATTCTTCAGGAAAGATAATCCCCATGAACGAGACCCTGAGGAAAAAAATACTCAATGAAAATGACCAGCTTGCTGCCCAGGCTATGAGGGTGATAGGCGTAGCATATAAAGACAGCAGCGAGCGTCCGCCGGATGCTGAACCTGAGCAGGGGCTTTGCTTCGCGGGACTTATCGGAATGACCGACCCTCCAAGGCCACAAGCTTATGCAGCGGTATCCCAGTGCAAAAAAGCCGGCATAAAAACAGTAATGATAACCGGCGACCATATCATTACTGCCAGAGCAGTAGCTCAGAAGCTGGGCATACTGCAAAAGGGGGATAAATGTGCCTCAGGAGCCCAGCTTGATGCAATGTCAGATGCAGAGCTGCGCCGGGATATATTTAACTATTCAGTATTTGCAAGAGTATCTCCCGAGCATAAGGTCAGGATAGTGAAAGCTTTTCGTTCAAGAGGTGCAGTAGTAGCAATGACAGGTGACGGGGTGAACGATGCTCCGGCGCTGAAATGCGCGGATATTGGCTGTGCAATGGGAATGAGCGGTACAGATGTTGCAAAGAATGCATCAGATATGATACTGACGGACGATAATTTTGCAACAATTGTAAATGCTGTTGAGCAGGGAAGAGGAATTTTTGACAATATCAGGAGAACCATACATTTTCTTCTTTCAAGCAATATCGGTGAGATTCTTACAGTTCTTTGTGCTTTTCTGATGAAACTGCCGTCCCCTCTGCTTGCAATACAGCTTTTGTGGATAAATCTTGTGACAGATTCGCTTCCGGCTCTTGCTCTTGGTTCCGAGCCGGCAAAGGAAGATGTTATGGAAAGACCGCCTACAGATTCAAAAAAAGGAATATTTACTAAAGATAATGTACGTTCAATAATTGTGGAAGGCTGCTTTATCGGAGCACTTGCCTTTCTGGCATTTACGATAGGAAGGATATTTTTTGACCACGGTGACGAGCCTCTTACAGGCAGAACAATGACCTTTGCGGTTCTGAGCATAAGCCAGCTTGTCCATTCATTCAATCTACGCAGCAGCCGTTCACTATTAAGAACCGGTATTACAGGAAATCCTATGCTGATACTTGCATTTGTCATAGGTCTGATAATGCAGATATCTGTAATACAGTTGCCGTTTCTTGCATCCATTTTCAAAACGGTTCCACTTTCGCCCCAGTGCTGGCTTATTACAGCAGCATTATCAGCGGTTCCGCTTCTTGTTGCAGAAACAGAAAAGCTTCTTTTAAACCGGGAGTCATCGTAATCTACAATCCCCTGAAAGCTGCATATTATGAAGTAAATACTTCACAGCCTGCCGGAATATACTGTTCCGGTAAAGTCTGTGCAGAAGTTTACTGAAATAATATGGGGCGGTGTGTAAATGAATATTGTTGAAATAATAGTGCTGTCGGCGGCACTGAGTATAGATTCTCTTGGAATAGGAGCATCATGCAGGCTGAAGGGTATCAGGATGCCCCTGATTTCAAAGATAACAATATCGGCGGTTTCTGCTGCAGCAACAGGTGCTGCGGTATTAACCGGAAGTCTTATAAGCGGAGCATTTGCGCAGGACATAGTACGTGCTGCAGGTGCTGCGCTTATTCTTCTGCTTGGAATATATATGATACTTGCAGCAATAAGAGAGGAAATGAAGCTTACACCGGAAAAAAACAGCAGTAAGGCAGAAAAAACTGCCGGCATACTGACAAGAGCTGAACTCGGAGATATGGACAACTCAAAAAAAATAGAGCTTTCAGAGGCAATTGTTATTGGTGCGGCTGTTTCGGCTGATTCAGTAGCAGCAGGTTTCGGACTGGGAGCATCGGAATGGGGAGTGCCGATTTTCTGCGGATTATTCCAGCTGGGATTTTTATGTGCGGGAGAAATAATTGCCCGGCTTGTCAGAAACACCACAGGCATAAGACAGCTGTATTTCAGCATAGCCTCAGGAATCATTCTTATCCTGACAGGAGTGGTCAGATTATTATAATACAATATGTATAAGATACAAAAGTATTATCAGCCAGTATAAAAATAAAGTTGCTGAAACGCTGATTATTACTGTATAATTGTATGGAAAAGACTGACAGCCGGAAAAAATGTGATTTATTTTTTGCTTTTATTGCACAAAAGTTAAGGTGAAATATTAGTAATTGCACAACAAAAAGTGCTTTGTGTAAAATGACAAAAGAACCAATTCAAAACGTAAAAAAAGCAATAAAAATAAGGGATTTTTATTGTAAGTTTACACTTTGGAAACATAATTTATATTTTCTTAAAAATGGCATTAGTAAAGTTGCATAATAGAACATTGGTTAAACAATACATGAAATTTTCAACTA
>ONDB01000119.1 GCA_900316485.1 uncultured Eubacteriales bacterium | reverse complement strand
GCTTCTTGACCTCGTAGAGATGGAGATCCGTGATCTTCTTAACGAGTATGAGTTCCCGGGTGATGACATTCCGATCATTCGCGGTTCTGCTTATCAGGCACTTTCTTCTGACAGCAAGGATCCCCAGGCTCCCGAGTATGCTTGCATCCACGAGCTTATGGCTGCTGTTGACGAGTATATCCCCACTCCCGAAAGAACAACAGATCTTCCCTTCCTTATGCCTGTTGAGGACGTATTCACAATCTCTGGTCGTGGTACAGTTGCTACAGGTAGAGTTGAGAGAGGTCAGATCAAGGTTTCTGAGGAAGTTGAGATCGTTGGTCTCGAGGAAGAGAAGAAGAAGTCTGTTGTTACAGGTCTTGAGATGTTCAGAAAGACTCTTGACTTCGCAGAGGCTGGCGACAACGTAGGCGTACTTCTCCGTGGTATCACAAAGACAGAGATCGAGCGTGGCCAGGTTATTGCTAAGCCCGGTTCTGTACATCCCCACACAAAGTTCCAGGGTCACGTTTATGTACTGACCAAGGACGAGGGCGGCCGTTCAACACCTTTCTTCAGCAACTATCGTCCCCAGTTCTATTTCAGAACAACTGACGTTACAGGCGTTATCACACTTCCCGAGGGAACAGACATGTGTATGCCTGGCGATAACGTAGATATGGACGTTGAGCTTATCAAGCCCATCGCTATGGAAGAGGGACTTCGTTTCGCTATCCGTGAGGGTGGTCATACAGTAGGTTCAGGCGTTGTTTCCAAGATCTATGAATAATTGATTGCGGATATTCTTTCGCTGAAATACTATAAAATGATTATACGCACTGTGCAGATTTTTGGTCTGTACAGTGCTTTTTTTATTGATAAACAATGCTAAATGTGATATAATTACAAAAACAGAAAATATAAGCAAATTACCCTGGGGGTGAGGCACAATGAATAATAATTATTACAGCGGAGGCGGAGGATATTTCCCTCAGCCGCCTGATCCCGAGGAACAGTGGGACGGGCTTAATTATCATGGCGACAGGGGAAATCCTGATATTCCGGATGATATATACGCTGCTCACCCCGACGCGGAATTTGTACCCCCTGATTCCGGAATGGTAACACTTGTAGCTACCACATTGTTTTCTTTGATTGTTATCGGGATAAGCGTGATATTTTTTATTATGGGAATGTATGAGGCAAAGGAAACGGAGGAGTTCTTTGCTCATGCGGTAGAAGTCCCCGGATATGTTCATAACTCATGGGAAAGTATAAGAGGAAGCGGTAAAACAAGACATTCGGTGCTGATGGTTACATATGCCTATGAATATGACGGATTTGAATATTCTGATACCGCCGAGCTGGGAAGCCTGGAAGCAAGATCACTTGGTCTGATTAAAAGACCCTTCAAGAATAAGCCGCTGACCATTTATGTTAATCCGGATCTGCCTTCACAATCAAGGCTGCTGCATACCAGCCCCTATTTGCATTATCTGTGGCTTTCCGGAGTTCTTTTAGGTTTTTTTGCATGGATAGCCGCTCTGCACCAGCACATAATGTACAAAAGCGGACGGGTAATTAGATACAAAAAAAATAAAACCTATAAATATATAACTCTCAGAAAGAGTCAGCTGAAACACTGATCAGACTGAGTTTTTCCAGCAGCGGTCAGGCTGCCTTCTACAATTTTACAGAACAACCCCAATTATAAAGAGCACCGCCCGGGTCGGTGATAATCCGCAGCCGATTTGAATATACCTGATTACAATAAACAGATAATTACGCAAAAAAGCCGATGAATTTTTTGGTTCATCGGCTTTTGTTTTTATTTTGTTTGTCAGGAAATCACTTGTTCCGCTTTTTGCTTTGCTGTTAAGCGTACATTGTATTATTGCCTGTCTTAATCTCAGCTTTGTGAAGCTCCGAAAATAGCAGCACCAAAGATAAGGAAAATAAGTACATAAATAATTACGATTGCAAGATAAATGATAAGGAAAGAACGTGCATAGTTCTTTACGTTAATGTTTGTGTTGCTGCCGAAGCCGTATACAAACAGCATTATAAGACCAACAAGGGGAATGCTGAAAAGAATATTGTATCCGATGTATCCAAGAGGAGTGATCGGTGTTGTATCTTCCATTACAGCAGGTGTAAAGGACTGCATGGGCTGCTGATAGGGCTGGTTGTAGCCGGTGTATGTGCCGCCGGGCTGCTGGAAGCTCTGGTTCTGATAATTCTGGCTCTGATAGCTCTGATTCTGAAAGTTCTGATCGTAAGCAGGCTGGATGGGCTGAGCATTTTCTACCTTAGCACCGCATGATGTGCAAAAAGTGGTTCCCTCCGGAAGCTCTGCTCCGCATGATGTACATCTCATAATAATACCTCCTGACCGCAATGTGCGGCTTGTTAATATAATACATACAAAGAAAAGCATACTTCCGCAAAACCAACAGCCGTAATGAGCATCAATGCGGAAGTTCTGCATTTGTATATCACTATATTAACATAAAAATGCATTTTTGTCTACGTTTTTTCATATTATAATCGTCCATATTTTTTTAATGAGACTGTATATAGTTGTATTAATGGATATCCTGTTGTAAACTGCCTTTGACAAACTATTCGGATGTAATCAGCTATAATTGTTCCTGTGGCAGAATCTGGTCTGAGGTATTTTGAATGGAGTAGGTGGTAAATTTGAAATTAAGAATGCTGCCCCCGGAGCTTGACATGAAAAAGCTGTTTGCCGAAAACGGAACCAGAAAGCTTCTTATCCGGGGCGCTGTGTTTCTGTGCGGACTGCTGTTTTCAAGAGCCTGCGTCTTCGGGGAATACTGCCCCTTTGGTGTATCTCTTGCAGCAGCAGTGCCTTTTCCCTATGTATTTTTTTCCTTTCTGGGATCCTCTGTGGGATACATAGTTTTCCCTGCAGCATCAGCAAGCTTTCGGTATATTGCGGCCAGCGCTGCCGTTATTGCAATAAGATGGACTCTCAGCGATATAAAAAAGCTCAATTCCCATTCCTTTTATTCAGCTGCGGTTGCTTTTGTGCCTGTTTTCGCAACGGGACTGGCGGTAATGAGCGTCAGCGGATTTTCTTCCAAAGGCTTTGTGCTTTACGGTACTGAGGCTTTGCTTTCCGGTGCCGGAGCTTTTTTTATTTCAAGAACATCTGTTATGCTTGCCGGAACCAAGTCTCTGGGAATGCTTATGCCTCAGGAGCTTGCAAGCCTTATACTGACTGGCTGTATAGCGCTGCTGGCACTTTCCGGAATTGCTGTATGGGAACTGTCCGTGGGCAGGATCGCTGCAATAATAATAATCCTTTTCGCCGGAAGATACGGGGGAATAAGCGGAGGCGCAGTTGCCGGTATAGCCGCAGGAGCAATACTCAGTTTGTCAGGCGGTGATTTCAGCTTTATAGGTGCCTGCTTTGCCTTCGGCGGTTTGCTGTCCGGTATGTTTTCGCCTCTGGGAAGACTTGCAGGCTGCGGCGCCTTTCTGCTGGCGGCTGTCATCAGCGGTCTTCAGACCGCAGGCTCGGAACGGCTTGTTATTATGCTTTATGAAACCGTGGCGGCAAGTGTCGTATTCCTGTTTATGCCTGAAAATGCCGCAAGCTTTCTGCGGGCTGTTTTTGTTTCCAGAAACGATGACGAGCATACAGAGGGACTGAGAAGATCCGTTATTATGCGTCTGGATTTTGCTTCAAAGGCTCTGTCAGATGTTTCAAATGAGGTGGATGAGGTATCCGATAAGCTTTCGGGGATTATAACGCCTACTGTGGAAGGTGTATATGAAAAAGCTGTGGAATCTGCCTGCGCCAGATGCGGAATGAAGGTGTTCTGCTGGGAGCATCGTGACGGCGTTGATATGGAGATGCTTTCACGCACACAGGATAAGCTTTGCAGTGAGGGCAGGATCAGTACTTCGGATCTTTGCACTGAATTCAGACAGAAATGCTGCAGAACGCCGGAAATGACATCGGCAATAAACCGGGCATATCAGAGCTATATTTCATCCAGAGCGGCGCAGAAACGAATTGACGAGGTTCGCCAGGTTGTTGCAGGACAGTTCTGCGGCCTTGGCAGCATACTTGAAGAAATGGCAGAGGAATATTCAAATTATGAGGTATTTGATAATGACCTGGCGGAAAAGATAACGGTCAAGCTCAAGGATATGGGGCTGTGTCCCTCTGCCGTAAGCTGCCGGATAGATCATCTGGGAAGAATGACTATAGAGGCAGAGGCTGCTGACAGCAAGGGCAGAAAGCTTCGCCGTGCGCTTATGGTACACGAGCTGAATAAGCTTTGCGGAAGGCATTTTGAAGCCCCCACTGTTACAAATGCCTACGGTACGGTGAGAATATCAATATGCGAGCGTCCGTGTCTGGATGCGGAAATAGCTTCAAGTCAGCATATCAGCGGTGACGGCAAATTATGCGGCGATCATTTCTGCTATTTCAATGACGGCTCCGGCAGACTGGTTGTAATACTCAGCGACGGAATGGGAACCGGCGGCAGGGCAGCAGTTGACGGTACAATGGCTTCAAGCATTATGGAAAAGCTTGTCAAAGCAGGACTTGGCTTTGACTGCTCGCTGAAGGTGGTAAATTCAGCTCTTCTTGTAAAATCGGAGGATGAATCGCTGGCAACCCTTGATGTGCTTTCCCTGGATCTTTACAGCGGCAGGGCTGATTTTATGAAGGCAGGCGCAGCCCTGAGCTTTATCAGGAAGGGAAACGATATGTTCCGGGTACAGACACCTTCGCTGCCTGCGGGAATACTGCCGCAGATAGATTTTTCCTACACTCAGGACGATTTGCTTGACGGCGATATTATTGTAATGATATCAGACGGTGCAATAGCAACAGGGGAGGACTGGATAGAAAATATTATTCTGTCGTATGATGACAAGCCGATCCAGCAGCTTGCCGATAAAATTGCAGACGAAGCCGTTACAAGAAGGAATGACGGCCACGATGATGATATAACAGTTATTGCCATGAGAATAATCAATAACTGAAATGATATTGAACTGGTATAAATAAATTATCAGACTATCAGATTCAATGAGTCTGTCCGTATAGTGTCAGCCGCCCTGGAGGATTATGCCGATATGGCGATCAGAACCGCCAACAAAAGAGCATATCTTCAAGGCGAGGGCTCTATGCGTGACGAGTGGGGGATACCTACTGTCATTATGAACAAGCGCTCCTGTCCTTGTCCGAGGTGTGCGCCCTTTGTCGG
>ONDB01000158.1 GCA_900316485.1 uncultured Eubacteriales bacterium | reverse complement strand
TGAACTGACCTACTGCATAGTGGCCTGCCTTTGCCTTTTTAAGCATTTCTGCTGCATTTACCAATGCCATTGTAATCACGCTCCAAAATTATTAATAACGGACGCAAAAATGCATCCTATGTCTATTATTATACAGTATTCGCACAAAAAGATAAAGAGTTATTTTCAAATTTTTTCGATTTTTTTACAAAGCACACATTTTGGTGTATACCTGTACAATATAATGGTGATATCATTTTGTTGAACAACCGGTCAGCATCATATCTGATGAGCGCAGTATTGCCAAGGGAAAAGTAAACCAAGCAATTACAGCACAGCACCGCGGGCGGCCAATCAGTCAGGCGCATTAAGAGCGTAACGTAAGTGAAGCGACACCATCGCGTTATGGCACCGGCGGCTCGCTGGTTGCAATTGGGATGGGGGAGTGATATAATAGGGATCAGAGTTTTTTGTTTTTTGTACGTGACTGATTTTGAATAATCAGTTTCACAGCATGGATACTAAAAAGGGTGATGAGAATGAATAATAATATCATATTGATAGGAATGCCCGGCTGCGGAAAAAGCACAGTGGGGGTAGTACTTGCAAAGGCAATGGGATACAGGTTCCTGGATAGTGATCTTCTGATTCAGGAAACTGACGGCAGACTGCTGAGTGAAATAATTGACGATGAAGGTCTGGATGGTTTCAATAAGATAGAAAATGAGATCAATTCATCTATAAAGACTGATCGTACAGTAATTGCCACCGGCGGAAGCGTTATTTACGGAAAAGAAGCGATGGAACATCTCAGGAGTATCGGGGTTGTTGTATATATCAGACTACCTTTTGATCTTATCAGGAAAAGACTTGGCAACCTTCACAAAAGAGGTGTATCTATACGTAAGGATCAGACATTGAGAGGTCTGTATGAAGAAAGAACACCGCTTTATGAAAAATATGCTGATCTGACAGTGGATTCGGAAAAACGGAATATTTCCGATCTGGCGCTGTATATAAAGGAACAGGCTGAAAAGTACTTTGGAAGGGATAAAGATGGCTGAAATTATTAAAAGTAAGGATAATCCGCTGATAAAAAGAATAACCAGGCTTCTTTCCTCTGCAAAGGGAAGACGTGAGGAAGGCTGCTTTGTCTGCGAGGGTGTAAGACTTTGCAGGGATGCAGTTTTGTCCGGTGCCGGGATTTTGTGCTTCTGCTGCACTGAACAGGCATATTCAAAGAATGTAGAGGCAGCAGAAATGATTTCGTCTGCTGCGGAAAAGACTGTACGGGTAAGCCCCTCTCTGCTTTCAAAGCTTTCTGATACAGACAATCCCCAGGGATTTCTGTGTATAGTCCGAATGAATGCAAGGGCTGCGGAAATTACTCCTGGCAGATGCTATGCTGCCCTGGAAAGAATCCAGGATCCGTCAAATCTGGGTACGATACTCAGAACCGCTGAAGCACTGGGAATAAGCGGCGTGATACTTTCCGGTGACTGCTGCGATATTTATTCTCCGAAGGTGGTAAGAGGAAGCATGGGTGCGGTTTTCAGACTTCCTTTCATTATAAAAGGAGATTTCACTGAATATATTCGCTCTGTGTCAGACGATAATATCAGGACATTTGCTTCTACACCGAGAAATGCGGTGAGTATTGAAAAAGCGGATTTTTCCGCCGGCGGAATAATGCTGATAGGAAACGAAGGCAGCGGCCTTTGTGAAGAAACAATAGATGCCTGCACAGACAGAGTTATGATACCAATGCTTGGCAGAGCGGAATCTCTTAATGCATCCTCAGCAGCTTCTATACTATTATATAAGCTTATCAGCAGTCAGAAACTGGGGTGAACGGTGTGGATAATCATATTATATACTGGATATGGCTGCAGTGCTGCCTTGGAACAGACAGTAAAAAGCTAAGGTCAGCTATTGAAAGATATGTTACTCCTGAAAATTTATATAGCTCTGATGAAAGCCAGCTCAGAAATTCCGGGATTTTTTCAGAGAGGGAGATTTTCAGGCTTTCAAATAAGGATCTTGCTTACAGTGAAGCTACAGCCGAAAAATGTGATAAGCTGGGTATAGATATCATAAGCTATAAAAACGCAGCATACCCTGCAATGCTCGCAAAAACAGCGACTCCTCCGGTTGTGCTATATGTCAAAGGCAGCCTTCCGTCTCAGAAAATGCCGTGTATAGGCATAGTCGGTACAAGAAACCCTGACGAAACAGGAAAAAACCTTGCCCATAGCTTCGGATATGACTTGGCTGCAAGTAATAACGTTGTTGTAAGCGGCGGCGCTGTGGGAGTAGATTATTTCGCACACAGGGGTGCGCTGAAATCAGGTGGCAGAACCGTATGTGTTCTTGGCTGCGGAATAGATAAATATGAAATGAAGATCAGCAGATTCATTCTTGATAATGTACCGGAGAAAGGCGCTGTAATCTCTGAATATCCACCGGGATATCCTGCTACTCAGTATACTTTTCCGGCACGCAACAGGATAGTATCCGGTATGTCAGAGGCAATTGTCGCTGTACAGGCAGGACTTGGCAGCGGAGCGCTTATTACCGTAAGGTTTGCACTTGCACAGGAAAGAAAGGTTTTTTCAGTTCCGGGAAATATGGGAAATGTTTTCTGCAGCGGTACAAATTATCTGCTTCGGTGTGGTTTTTCTGCGGCATTGTGCGGAAATGATGTTCTTTCCTGGATGGCAAGGCGTGATCGGGAGGGCGGAAATGTTTATGTGAATCCTGATATTTCCGAAATCCAGCTGAAATTCATATCCACAAAGCCGGAGGTTATCGAGCTGAGAAATACACAGGAGTTGTCAATTCCGTCACCGGTTTCATATGAGATTGCCAGAAGTATTTCTCTTGAGGATAAAAATGCAGGTCTGATGATGATTCCGGCGGAGCAGATGAGCTTTGAAAAAGCAGATGAAGGAAAAAGGGAATCGCTGCCGGCTGAATCCGAGAAAAAAACTGATAGCGCATTAAAGAAAGACGAAACGGAAAAAGCTGAACCTGAAGAAGAACAGGAAGAGGGTGAATCCTTTGAATCACCGGTGGATGATCTTCTGGTTTATGAGCAGAAACAACAAAAGGGTGATCCCCTGTATACCATGGACAAAAAGACCTTTATGAGTTTATTTGAGCCTGTTCAAGCAGTTTACGGAAAATCAGAGCAGGAAAAAAAGCCTGTGATGCCAAGTAAGAAAAGTATTGCTAAAAAGAAGCCGGTTCATTCACAGCAGGACAGGGTGAGATTAAAAAGTAAAAAGCAAGCTATTGATAATACTGCACAAAAACGCACAAATAATTCAGGTAATAATGCAAGAAATGACAAAAAAGAAAACAAAAATATAACCGAACAGTTGACATCTGCTGCAATTTCGGTGTATCATACAATTTCGGATACACCTGTATATACAGATACGATCAAGACTAAAACAGGTCTTTCGGCAGGAGAGGTGCTTTCTTCTCTTACAGAATTAGAATTGTACGGATATATAGTCAGGCTTCCGGGCAATAAGTACATTAAAAAGGATAATGACAAGCCCTGAATCAGCAGTCAGTCTCTGGATATTTCTTCCGGCTTAATTGGAAATGAAGGCGGAGAAAAAGTGGATATATCTGAAAAATGATTTGCTGAGTTTTAAAATGGGCTGAATACTATTACATTTATCGGAGGAAGGATAATGTCAAAGCTTGTTATAGTGGAGTCGCCGGCGAAGGCGAAGACTATAAAGAAATATCTCGGTCCGGATTTTGAGGTTGTTGCCTCAATGGGTCATATCAGAGACTTGAATCCTAACCGTCTCAGTGTTGATATAAAGAAGAAATTTGCCCCGAAATATGAGATAATAAAGGGAAAGGAAAAGCTTGCTGATGATCTTGTAAAGCTGGCCGGCAAGAGCGATTATGTCTATCTGGCAACTGACCCTGATCGTGAGGGCGAAGCTATTTCCTGGCACCTTGCATATCTGCTTGATCTTGATCTTGAACAGACAAACAGAGTTACCTTCAATGAGATCACAAAAACCGGTGTAAAGAACGGAATGGGATCACCCAGAAAGATAGATCTTGATCTTGTAAATGCACAGCAGGCAAGAAGGATACTTGACAGACTTGTGGGCTATAAGCTCAGCCCCTTTCTCTCACAGAAGATAAGAAAGGGATTGTCTGCTGGACGTGTTCAGACTGTTGCGGTAAAGATCATTGTTGACCGCGAGAGAAAAATCAGGGCGTTCAAGCCGGAGGAATACTGGAGCATTGATGCCAGATTCATACCTAAGGGCAGCAGAAAAGCATTTCCTGCTTCCTTCTACGGTGACAGAAACGGAAAAATAAAGATCGAAAACGGCGAACAGGCTCAGAAAATACTTGATGAAATAACAGACCAGCCGGCTGTGGTGGAAAATGTAAAGCACGGCACAAGGCGCAAAAAGCCTTCTCCGCCGTTTATTACCTCTACCCTGCAGCAGGAGGCGTCCAGAAAGCTGGGATTCCAGTCCAAGCGTACTATGAAGGTGGCGCAGGAGCTTTATGAAGGTGTTGAGGTTGAAGGAATGGGATCTGTGGGTCTTATAACATATATGAGAACCGATTCACTCAGACTTTCAGAGGATGCCCTGGATGCTGCCGAAAAGTTTATCCGCAGCAAATGGGGAGATAAATATGTTCCAAAGGAACACCGCCGCTTCAAATCAAGAGCCAATGCACAGGACGGTCATGAAGCAATAAGACCAACAATGATAGAGCTGGAGCCTGCAAAGGTAAAGGCAAGCCTTACTTCTGATCAGTTCAAGCTTTATAAGCTTATCTGGGAAAGATTCATAGCCTGTCAGATGGCAGAATGTATTCAAAAGACTACCCAGGCTGATATTGCGGTAAAGGATTATATTTTCAAGGCATCAGGATATATTGTAGGTTTTGACGGCTATACCGTTCTTTATGTAGAGAGCGCAGACGGTGACAGCGGCGAAAAGGAAAGCGAGCTTCCGCCGCTTGAAAACGGAATGCCCCTTAAGATAAAGGAAATGAAGCCGAATCAGCATTTTACACAGCCGCCTGCAAGATATACAGAAGCAAGTCTTATCAAGGCACTTGAAGAATACGGTATAGGCAGACCTTCTACCTATGCTGCCACCATTAGTACCATAACCTCAAGAGGCTATGTGAAGAGGGAGAGCAAAACACTTATCCCTACAGAGCTTGGCGAGGTATCAACCAAACTTATGGAGGAGCGTTTTCCGAAAATAGCGAATGTCAAATTCACAGCCCAGATGGAGCAGAACCTTGATACAGTCGAGGAAGGCGAATACGAATGGGTACAGCTTCTTACAGATTTCTACGGAGATTTTGACAAGACCCTGAAAAAAGCCAAAGAGGATATGAAGGATGTAAAGATCACTCTTGAGGAGGATAAAACTGATCTTATCTGCGAGAAATGCGGAAAGCCTATGGTTGTGAAATACGGCAGATTCGGCAGATTCATAGCCTGCTCAGGATATCCCGACTGCAAGAATATTGTCAAGGTAGTGAATAAGATAGGTGTACCCTGTCCTAAGTGCAGCGGTGACGTTATTGTAAGGAATACCAAGAAGGGCAGACAGTTCTTTGGCTGTTCAAATTATCCGAACTGTGATTTTGTATCATGGTACGAGCCGGTAAATGAAAAATGTCCTCAGTGCGGAGCAGTACTTTTCAAGAAGAAAGGCAAGAAACCGAAGCTTTTCTGTAATTCAGAGGGCTGCGGCTTTGAAAAGGAAATAACGGAAGAAGAATAAAAAAACAGGCTGCAGCGCCGATAAAGTGCTGCAGCCTGTTGTTTTGTCGGTTTCATACCGGCTAAATAAAGCAGTAAATAAATCTGAACAGCGGCTTTTTGTACCACTTCAGACGGGCGTACAGATATTGTGAACAGCTTGAGTAAAGTGAGCGGACAAATTCATGCTCCTGTTCATCTGCACCATTCTGAGAAAAGCTTTCGGCTTCAAGTATGGACATCATCCTTGCAGCGTCCCGGGGATCCAGCTCAGGCAAAGCTTCGCACAAATCAGCCGCAAAGTTTCTTTCAGAGCCGTTCATATCCTTCAGCAGAGAACAGAAATGCAGCATATTGATCAGCTTGTCGAAGGCTGCTCTGCATGACATGGTTTTCTGCTTTTTCTTTGAATAGCACCATCTTCCGAAAACAGCAGTCAATGCAAGAACCACGCTGGCTGCTGTGCAGAAAAGAAGCATTGGAAGGAAGGTGTCGCTGTCTAACCCGCCGGCGCCGTTGTTGTCGTTGGAGATAATCCTGCCGTCCTCGTTGCGAGTGACAAATTCCCAGCCGTGTTTCTTCATAATATTTCTCATAACAGAGTCATTGAATCCCGGAAAGCTGGCTGTCATTCTTCCGTCTATTGTGGGGGTGACTTCCACAGGCACCCAGCCATAATCCTTCAGGAATATCTCAACCCATGCATGAGCACATTTGTCGCTGACCTCAGCAGTAAATCCCAGCTCTGAATTTTTATCCTCTTCAAACAGACCGTTTGAAACTGCAAAGCCTGTTACATATCTGCAGGGTATGCCGTACATTCTGTACATCAGCGCTGCGGCTGTTGCAAAGTGAACACAATAGCCCTGATGATTGTCAAAGAGGAAATAATCTATCGTATCAGCGGTAAAGGGAACACTTCCCGGGGTTTTGGAATAACGTGCATGAGTCTGAAGGGTATAGAGGATAAATGTAGTCACTTCATTGATATTGGAAGTGTCAAGTGAGGTTTCATGGCAAAGGGCAGACAGCTTCGGATGATTTGTTTTTATGTAGGTATAATTGCTTTTTGCATAATCATAATAGCTGTCAACAAAGCGTTCGTAATCCGGCAGATCGCTCCAGCGCCCTTCCATACTTATCTTGTCTTCAAAATAATATTCGCAGGCAGTTGCCTGGGTAATGCGGCCGTCATTGTCTCCCACAGCACCGAAGGCGTTTCCGGCTGCCGGGTAATAAGGATAGCATACATTCATAAGGTCGTTGTTTTTTGGAGTAATGGTAATCCGGTTTGTCTGAGAATCATCAAAGCCCGGATTCATAGCCATAATTGAGTAGTCAAAATCCCTTAATTCCTTATTGTATATTATTCCCTGACGTCCGAAAGTAGTATAGATATCGGAAATAGCTTCTGAACGGGATGTCTGGTTGAGAACAGATGGATATACCGGAAGGGCTGAGATATCAATCATCCTGTCATTGATAATAAATGATGCGTGAGAGTCGGAATTATAAAGATTGATCTGTTCAATAAGGTTATCACCGTAATAACGGTTTGTGGAATTTTCATAGAATATATAAGCACAGGCTGTGGGAACTGCCAGATATTTGTCTGCTGCAATATCATTCGGAAGCTCGCAGCTGACAGCAACCTCACGGCCGTTCTGGTCAAAACAGCACAGGTACCCATTTTTGTAATCGTAATCAAAGCTTACCAGCTTTATATCCGTCTGGAGGCTGAGTTCCTTGAGCAGGCTTTTGTAATAATCGTTTACTATGGCATTCAGCAGATCGGTTACAAAGGGTTCTCTGTAAAATATCAGTCCCATTCTGCCGAATTTGTCTCCTGATGAATCCGGATCAATATATTCAAAAAAAGTACGATCCTGCTGATAAGCATTTTCCCACCTGTCTGAACTATAGGTGCTGCCTACATAGTTTTTCAGATAAAGTCGATTCTCAGGCAGCTCTTTAACGGACAGATCAAAAATAGGATTGCCTGATTGTCTCAGGTTACCCCGGCTGACTGTTCCGTCGGAAAGATTGGTGGACAGATTGCCGAAAAGCTCATTTATGCCGTCCTGCAGATAACCGTCAGCCTGATATACCTGCATATATAATTCATCCTCAAAAAAATGTTCAGCAATAAAAGCCGGAACAAATGCTGCAAGCAGCATTACCGCAGCTGCAACAGCGCTCATGGCAGAAGCTCTTGCGCTGCCCTTTACGATTAGTCTTGACCTGTTGAAGGATATCTTTGTATTAAAGACATAGAAGCCGAACTGGAAAATAACAATCAGTACAACCGAATGAATACTCAGATATAAACCAAGCACAGGCGCCAGAATAACCATACCCATACACAGCAGAAAGAGTATCGAATGTCTTCTCAGAACGAATTCAAGGTAGAAAAACAGCAGTGTAACAATTGCTAGAATAAAGGGCAGCAGTGCCGATAATCCGGACATACCGCCGGGCTGGGAAAACCCTGAAATAATATTCCCCCAGGAGGGTATTATCATAAGTGTGATAAGAACACAAATTCCAAGTACGAGATACATGAAATATTTATTCTTATGAATGTATATATACCAAAGCAAAATGGTGAAAACCTCAATTGCCACGGTAATCATCAGCACTATTGGTTTTGAGTCGGCAAGGGCATTGTCATAAAGCACCGACAGCATGCCGAAAAGTCCCATCATATAAAGTATGATAAGAGCAGGTGAAGAATCAGGACGTCTTGAGAGCTTATCCGCTTCATTTTTCTGTTTTCTTGTCATACCCGGCTTCTGGGCGAATATCCTGATTTTTTTCTGTCTGATATATATCCCTTCTTTCAAATGAGGCAAAGCAGATCATGAAAGATCAAAATATCTGTTCACAAGCTCATAATAAATATTTTTTTTCTGGAATCTGTATATTGGTCTGCCGCAGAAATACCATTCGAGCGAGGTATTCAGCAGCATGGCATTATTCATTGCCAGGACATTGAAATAGTTGAGAAACTCCTCCTGTGTGCAGAAGCAGTCGGATTTGTACAGATCAAGAATAAATCTGTCAACATCTTTTCTTGAATCAAGCTCGAACATAACTGCTCCGCCCCTGTGTTTATCAAGATAATGTACCCTGATAACAATATCATTTTCCATAAGATTATTCACAACGGCATATACAAGCTCATAGAAGGCGTCTCTGTGTTCAATATCTGTTTCTTTGTAATATGACGAATCCAGGAACAAATCAAAGATGAAATCGTTTTCTCTCTGATATTCCTTGACCCAGAGCTTTTCTGTTCTTGCTGAATAATTGCGGTGTATGTGCCTGGTAAGATCGCCTTCTCGGTATTCACGGATAAATCTTATCTCACTGTGATCCTCGCCCTTTTTGTCAGATGAGGTTTCAGCCACCGGTTCATTTGTATAGCTGCCGAAGGCAGGCATACGGATATTCATTTTTCTTATAGGAGGCAGCACAGCTACTTCTCCCTTTTTATCCCGAAGCTTTGAAGAGCTTGAAAATATCATGAAATAATCATAAACTCTCAGCCGTCTCAGCTCAGCGCTTATCATTCCGCAGTAGGGAGCTGCAAAATAAACACTGGCAAGGTTTTCCTCAGGGTCTCCGGCAGGGCAGGCATTACCGCTCAGCTTTTTAATCACTGGTCTGTTGCTTCCCTGATAATTCATGCATATAGTAAGCTTGTATTTATTTATTGGCAGGCGGCATTTATTATCTGTGCGTATTTTGAATTCAGCCTGCATATTTTTACGAATGATGCTGCTTTGCTCAGGTATTTCAGCGGTAAGCTTATGCTTAAGATATCTTGTAAGAAAAAATGACAACACCACAAATATTGTTCCGCAGATAACAGCAGCCATAACATAAGGCTGGCGGTTCATTCCTGCAAAATACCACGCAAGCAGCAACAGCAGTACCGTTACTATTTTTTTCATTTCTTTGCACCCATATAGGGCATTTCTACAGTCTGGGCGATACTGCTGATAATATCTGCCTTGCTGATGCTGCCCATTTTTGCATTTGCGTTGAGTAACATTCTGTGGGGGAGAACATATTTAAGCTGGGTAAGTACATCGCTTGGGATAACAAACTGTCTTCCCTCAAGCCATGCATAAGCTTTAGAACATTTCACAAGGGCGATGGTAGCTCTCGGACTTGCGCCTCTTTCGATATGAGGATGATTTCTTGTGGCCATGACCAGGTTAAGAATATAATTATATACCTCGTCCTTGATATAGACATTGTGTATATCATTCTGCATCTGCACAACCGTCTGTGCATTCAGCACTGGCTTTACAATATCTACTCTGGAACCTGCGCCTACCGACCTTGCGATTTCAAGCTCGCTGTTATAATCAGGATATCCAAGGGAAAGGGTTATCATAAAGCGGTCTACCTGAGCTTCAGGCAGGGTCTGGGTACCGGATGCGCCTGATGGATTCTGGGTAGCAATAACAAGGAAGGGGTCCGGCACTGTACGGGTAACGCCTTCAACCGAAACCTTACGCTCCTCCATTACTTCAAGAAGAGCAGACTGGGTTTTAGGTGAGGTACGGTTTATTTCATCTGCGAGAAGAAGATTGGTAAAAACAGAGCCTTCCTGAAAAACGAATTTATCCTCGTCACGTCTGTATATTGAAAAACCTGTAAGATCCGATGGCATAACATCTGGTGTGAACTGAACTCTTTTGCTGTCAAGACCCATAGCTCCTGCAAATGATGCCGCAAGGGTAGTTTTTCCCACTCCCGGAATATCCTCCAGCAGAACATGACCATTTGCAAGAAAGGCGGTCATAATCTCTTTTATCTCATCGCTTTTTCCAAGTATTGCCTTGTTGACCTCAAACAGTACCTGCTGAGCCTGTGGTACTAATTCAAACATTATTTTACCTCCTGAAACGGGATATTTTTTTTAGTTTATCCGAATGCTGTTATTCTTTGCAGATATTTTCAAGGCTGAAAAGCTTCACTGCGTTTTTCCACATAAGCTTTTCATAGCTGTCCTTCGGTATAAGATCCGGCAGTACGTGAAAATAATCCTGATATATGGAGCGGTCTCCGTATTTATTATGGAGATAAGTATCCTTGCCGTCAATAGGGTTGTCGCTGCCGAAAAGTATTTTGTCGTCGCCGTTATTTTCTATAAAGCGGATAGTATTTTTCATGCTGACCCAGGTAGTATCTCCGTAAAGATTAGGCAGCATTCCAATAAGCTTTTCAGCCTCTGTATTATCTGTGCCCAGTCCCATGTGGACCATAACGAAATTAATATCCGGATGGCGTTGAGCCATATTGTATACTCTTTTGCATGAAGCATGATCTGCGCCTCCGGTGTGAACAACCACTGGCAGATCAAAATGCTTTGCAAGCTCCATAAAGGGTTCCATCTTGTCCGCATCGAAATTCACTGCGGAATGGAAAGGGTGGAATTTCAGTGCCTTTACATATTCCCGGTTTTCCTCAATAATCCTGTAAACTTTATCATCGGCGGTTTCATGCATTGGTCTCAGCCATAATGCAGCACCTATTTTGTCAGGATAAGCTTTTGCAAAATCTATTGTTTCCTGAATGCATTTGATCTGGGGGGTCTGCAGAATAAAGGGCAGAACTCTTTGATGATGGTCAGATTCCGTACCCCGGCAGTCTGATACTATTGAATAGTCAATGCCGTAGCGTTCCATAGAGTACAGAACATGTTCCTTTTTCATATTGAAATTAAGTACCCGTCCGATATGTACATGAGTATCTATTATCATATTTATTCTCCTTTCAGTGAATGAGAGATTTCTGAAAAAAACCTTTTGGATAAAAACTGCCGCCTGTGGGGTGAACTGTCACACCCCGAGGCGGCATCTGCATTAATGCCTGCTTATACAAAGCAAAGCATGATATTTGTTTTACAGCCATCATCCGCAGCCTATTCATTTCTCCTGCAAAAGCTTTTCAAGCTCGTTCATAAAGGAATGTATATCCTTGAATTGCCTGTAAACAGAGGCAAAGCGCACATACGCAACCTCGTCCAGATCCTTGAGGAATTCCATCGTAAGTTCTCCCACCTTTTTGGACGAGATCTCACGCTCCATGCTGCCGTAAACCTTTGATTCAACCTTATCAATAATTTCATCAATCTGATCAAGAGAGATCGGTCTTTTTTCACAGGCCCGCAAAAGGCCGGTTGTAAGCTTTTCACGGCTGAATGGTTCTCTGGAATTGTCCCGCTTGACTACCATCAGAGGCGTTGTTTCAACTATTTCATATGTAGTAAACCTTTTTGAACAATTGAAACATTCACGTCTTCTTCTGATTCTTTCGCCCTCATCAGTAGGACGTGAGTCCACGACCTTACTTTCAGCGCAGCCGCAATACGGACATCTCATATTAATCCCTCCTGTATATTAAAAATAATAATATCCAGCATTATTTCTGATACTGCCGGATCAGATCAAAAGCTTTGCGGCCTTTTCCTCAAGAAAATACTTTGCATTCAACAAAGACGGAATATCATCCTTTGTTCTGCCGTATACTTCTATTACAGCATCTCCGCTGTAACCTGTATCAGCAAGAGTGCTGAAAAATCTGCTGAAGTCAAAACTGCCGCTTCCCGGCAGCAGACAATGCTCATCTCCGGAGCAGTCGCTGATATGTATATGCTCAAGTGAACTGCCCATGGCTTCAGCCATTTCACAGGGGTCACAGCCGCATCGTCTTGCCTGTTTTGTATCCAGAACAAAATGAACGCCGCTGCCCAGCAGTTCCTTCATTTTTTTAATGAAATCCTTATCTCCCGACCAGTGCCTGTAAACATTTTCCTGCAAAAGTGTAACCCCGGACAATTCCGCTCTGTGTGAAAGCACAGAAAAACGTCTGCAGTATTCTTCGGTGCTTATTGAGGAATAGCAGGATTGTATCCCGTGCAGTACAACATACTTTGCCCCCAGTTTTTTTGCACTCTGAAAATACATATCATACACTTCCACCCCGTCGAGAAAGCGTCTTTCATATCCGGAAAACAGCAGATATGATTCAAACACCGATGTAAAAGGGTGGAGAGAAACAATTTCAGAATTATTTACTCTGCAGAGGTCAGAAAGATTGTTAAGGAAACCGTCCTGAAGCTCGGAATAGGTATTGAAGAAAATCTCAAAAAGATCAAATCCCCCTTCCGTAAGAAGGGCCAGTGATTTTTCAGTAAGCTCGGGGTAAAGGCACCCTGTTGAAACACCGATCTTCATAGCCAGTCACCTGATTAATTCGTAAAAAATAAACCTATCTGTTAAATATATAATATAACATTTTATAACATATGTCAAATAAAACTCTTCCGGAATCTGTGCTTTTTATCCATTAAAACGGCTTTCCGAAAGGTTGGAAACCCCCATAAACACTCAGTTTTACCATAGAAAAGCATTACTTAAAAAACCAGTAATAGCAAAAAAATCCAGAAAACTATAAAAACTTAATAAAAATTACTTGACAAATTAGTAAAATTGGTGTAGTATAGTTACAGACAAGTAAAGAGTATCATTCTGGTACTAAAACTGTCATTATTTGATTACAAGAATAAGTAATCGACTTTATAATTTGATTATTCCTTTTCTTTCCTTTTTCCTTTTTTCTTTTTATT
>ONDB01000118.1 GCA_900316485.1 uncultured Eubacteriales bacterium | reverse complement strand
TTATTGCATACATTGAATTGACAACAGATTCTGTTGGTTGTATAATAACAATATACCGTAGCGGAAGGACGATTACATCATCTGTCAAATGAATACTCGGAGAGTAAAAACATCGTCCTTATTATTCACGGTATCCTTTGATAAAAATCGAATTGAAGCTGTGAAATGACTGTATATAAACTTTTGGAACACAGATGTGTTTTTCTGGTTGTCTTCAGCTTCTGTTCTTGATTTCAGGATACAGGATATCGGCATTTGGTCGGTGTCCATTTTTTATATCCATACATTACCAGAATCAGTTTCTTGCAGAATGGTTTTGCATATTTCAAGGAGGGTTACAGATGATTTATACTGCAATGACTAAAAAGGCGATGAAAATTTGTTTTGAAGCTCATAAGGAACAAAAAGATAAGACTGGTCTTCCCTACGTCTTTCATCCTTTTCATCTTGCTGAACAAATGAATGATGAAATTACTGCAACCGTTGCCCTTTTGCATGATGTTGCAGAGGATACTGATATTACTCTGGAAAATCTGAGAAACGAAGGATTCTGTGATGAAGTAATTGACGCCCTGACACTGCTTACTCATGATCCGAAAGTACCATATATGGACTATGTAGAAAAAATAAAGAATAATACGGTTGCAACAGCTGTAAAGCTTGCAGATCTTACTCATAACAGTGATCTGACAAGATTTGATACTATTTCAGATTTTGATTTAAAAAGGAAAGAAAAATATAAAGAAGCAATTAACATACTACAGGGAAGCGGAGTGAAAACTAATGAGTAAATTTACCAAAGCAGTCGAGGATCAAAGAAAAAACGAACTGCAAAAACCCACAGAGAATTTTATGGGTGGTATATCCTACGAGTTTGATCCGATAGAAACATTGAAAATGGTATCTGCCTCCTCCGTTTTCGGCGAGCCTCAGTATTATCGTGACGGTCAATTTTCAAAAGCTAAAATAAAAGACGGAATATACGCAGTAGACAAGCTTTTCAGAGCATTCAGCGTACTCCCGGATAAATACTCCGGGAAAACAACATCTCATATAATGGAAAACATTATTGATGAAGCACTTGACTATGATTATAAATCCACAATCGAATGGGCTGCTATTTTAAGGAATGAATACTATATGCGTCTTAACCCACAGATTATAATGGTTCGCGCAGCAATTCATCCTGATAGGCAGAAATTCAACCAGAAGTATCCCGGACTGTTTTCAAAGATTCAAAAACAGGTCATGCAGCGTGCTGACGAACCAGTAACTCAGCTGGAATATTACCTGTTTTTAAACGGAAACAAGAAAAATATTCCCAATCTTCTGAAAAGAAACTGGGCTTCAAGACTTGCATCTTCATCTGTTTATGAACTGCATAAATATAAAAATTCCGGAATAGGTATGATAGATACTATACGTATATGTCATGCGAATTCGGAACATATCAACGATTTGATGAGAACCGGTACCGTAGCTGTTGACAGCCAGGATAATACATGGGAAACAATGCGGGCATCCGGTTCCTCATGGAAGGAAATACTCGGTACAATTAATCTTGGTCACATGGCATTGCTCCGCAATATCAGAGGCATTTTTTCAGAGTCTGATGACCTTGAGCTTTGTAAAAATGTTATGCACCAACTTAAGGAAGGTGTTATAAAAGGAAAGCAATTTCCTTTCCGCTATTTTACAGCACTGAAAATGGTAAATGAATGCACTGAAGTACATCATAAGGGAGTGATACTTGATACACTTGAGGAATGCATGGATATAGCCTGTGCTAATATGCCTGAGCTTCCCGGAAAAACTATGTGTTTATCTGATAATTCAGGTAGCGCCTGGGGTACCTTTAACAGCGAATACGGCAGCGTAACAGTTGCTGAGATAGATAACCTCAGTTCGTTGATCACAGCACGAAACTCTAATGAAGGATATATCGGCAAATTCGGAGATAAACTTATTGTAAGTCCTGTAAGCAAAAGAAACGGACTCCTTACTCAGTGCAAAGCACTTACAGACTGCTATGGGGATGATGTGGGCACAAGTACAGAAAACGGTATCTGGCTGTTTTTCCGAGACGCCATTGATAATAAAGAACACTGGGATAATATCTTCATTTACTCTGATCAGCAGGCAGGTCACGGTGGTTTATATGGAACTGAAAAAGATCAGAAAGAGTATAACAGCAGAGGTTTTGGAACAAGTACATCATACTGGTCATATATTGATGTTGCAAAGCTTATTGCAGAATACCGTTCAAAAGTCAATCCGAAAGTAAACGTCTTTAGTGTTCAAACTGCCGGCTATAATAATATGTTAATACCGGAATATGGTTATCGAACCAATATTTTGTATGGATGGACCGGAAAAGAATTGATATTTGCAGATTCAATGATAAAATTCTGGAACAATAAGGATAAAAACAAATAATAAAATCTGGTCTGTGATGTCAAAATGAACGATATCACAGACTTACTATATTACTGGAAACAAAGTATATTATTAAACAATTAATGCAAATTATCTATAAAAGGACTTTGTACAAAAAATCAAATAAACTGGTTATCATTACCATTCAAAATAAATATACTTGTCAACAATAACATTATAATGCTATCACAAAGTAATATATTAAAAAAATTAATACTGTTTTCAAAGTAATTGTTGAAAGCTGAAAGAAAATATGTTATTATAAAGTGTGTAAATAAATTTGATTTATTTGTTTTTCAGGAGGTTTTTTTATGGATATCAAAACTGCTTACAATTTATGGCTTGAAAACGCTAATGATGATGCAGATCTTATAGATGAGCTTAATTCTGTTTTCGGAAATGAAAATGAAATATACGAAAGATTTTATACTGAACTGAAATTTGGTACAGCAGGTCTCAGAGGAATTATCGGAGCCGGTACAAACCGGATGAATGTATATACTGTCCGCAGAGCAACACAGGGTCTTGCTAATTTTCTTAATAAAAAATATACTAAACCGTCTGTTGCTATCTCCCATGATTCAAGAATAAAAGCTGATGTTTTTGCAAGAGAAGCTGCCAGAGTTCTTGCTGCCAACGGCGTAAAGGTATTTATCAGTAAAGAGCTTGAACCTACACCTGTAGTATCATTTGCAGTAAGAGAATTTAAAACTCAGGCTGGCATTATGGTTACTGCAAGCCATAATCCTGCAAAATATAACGGCTATAAATGCTACGGCAGCGACGGCTGTCAGATGACTGATACAAATGCAAACGCTGTATTTCAGGAGATCGAAGAGCTTTCATATTTTGGTGATTGTATCAAGCTCGTTAGCTTTGATGAAGGAATCGCTTCAGGCATGATTGAGTGGATTGACGATGATCTTTATGAAAAGTATCTTGAAAATGTTCAGGCTCAGTCTGTAAATCCCGGCATATGCAAGGATTCAGGACTTAAAATCGTGTATACACCGCTTAATGGTGCTGGTAATAAACTTGTCAGAACTATTCTTGCACGCAGCGGAGTTGAGAACGTGTTGATCGTTACTGAACAGGAAATGCCTGACGGAAATTTCACTACCTGCCCCTACCCCAATCCTGAAATAAAAGAGGCTCTTGCGTTAGGTCTTGAGCTTTGCGAGAAAGAACAGCCAGATCTTCTGCTTGCTACTGATCCCGATAGTGACAGAGTTGGAATTGCAGTAAAGACTGAAAACGGATATCGTCTCATGAGCGGTAACGAAACGGGAATAATGCTCATGAACTACATTCTCAGCTGTCGTTCAGCTAACGGTACTCTTCCGGAAAAACCGGTAGCAGTAAAAACTATTGTAACAAGCAAACTTGTAGACAGAGTTTGTGAAAAATACGGTTGTGAGCTAAAAAATGTTCTTACAGGCTTTAAGTATATCGGAGAGCAAATTCTTCTTCTTGAGCAGAAACATCAGGAGAACAGATATGTTTTTGGTTTTGAAGAAAGCTACGGTTACCTTGCCGGAAGCTATGTAAGAGATAAGGATGCTGTCGTTGCTTCTATGCTGATATGTGAGATGGCAGCTTACTATCGCAAAAAAGGAAAGAGTCTTAATGATGTAATGAACGAGCTTTATGATGAGTTTGGCTATTACTATAATAAGACGGAGGCATTTGAGTTTGAAGGTTCAGCTGGTATGCAGAAAATGGCTGACATTATGTCTGCTTTGCGTTCATCTCACCCCGCAGAAATCGCCGGTTTTAAAGTAACAAGTGTTTCAGATTATCTTAATTCTGTAGCTAAGAATCTGTTAAACGGCTCAGAGGAAGTAATTGATCTTCCTAAATCAAACGTACTCTCCTACTCACTTGAAGGCGGCGGTGCAGCTATTGTAAGACCTTCAGGAACAGAGCCTAAAATCAAGGTATATATCACTTCTGTAGGTACAACAGAGGAAAATGCTATTGATCTTGCTGATAAAATGGTTAAGGCTATGGTTAACATACTCGGGATTTAACTATTTATAATCTACTAAACAGGAAAATACTGCGGCTTTACTGCCGCAGTATTTTTGTAGATATATTAAAAAATAACATTTTGAGGTGATAAAATGCAACTGAGTGATTCATGTGTCAGAAATGTACTAGTATTTTTGAACAGAAGTCTTGAAACAAAAAAGACTGTAAGTTTTAACGATGTTATGGCAGCACCCGAATGTAAAAAATTTCCGATCAGTGATATCGGAAAAGCCTTGGAGTTGCTTCGTAAAAACGGACTTGTAACTGCAAAATCCCGTTTTGGATGTAGTGAACTGCTTGAATTTACTGCTACAGGAATTACTGAAAAAGGCAAAGAATTTTTATCATGAAATAACACAGATCTGTATAGCCTCTCTGTACAGATCTGTTTTTAACTGTATAAAGTAAATGCATACTGAATTCTAAAAATATATAATCAAATACACCTTTTTAAAGTAA
>ONDB01000167.1 GCA_900316485.1 uncultured Eubacteriales bacterium | reverse complement strand
CTTTGGGCTTTGTGCCGTTGCCATCCCAGAATACGATTGTGCCCTTAGAAATATGTACATCTGTGTGATCTGATGTTGCATAGTAGAAGTCAGCAACTGAAAGTGATGTACCGTTGTACTTCTGAACCTGTTCAACAGTTACCTTGCTAGCTGCTGCTGTTCTGTCCTTGTTAGAAGCGCCCTTAGCAGCTGCCCATGTGATAGCTGTACCGTCGTTGGTCTTGTCGCTATTTGTGATTGTACCAGACTTAACACCTGAGTATACAGTCTTGCAGCCGTTGTTCAGTGTTGAAGCATCGGACTCACCTGCTGATGTTGTAGCGCTGTTGATGATACCGATAACTGCGGGAATTGCGATAGCTGCGAGGATTGCAAGGATTGCAATTACAACTACGAGTTCAACGAGTGTGAAACCTTTTTTGCTCTGCTTAGCGAGCAATTTCTGCTGGAGTGTCATGATAGATTACCTCTTTCTTTAATTTAATTTTTTTGAACCTCGCACCCGAAGGGGATTCGGTGCGCTGTTCTTTGTTGAATATATATTAACTCTTTATGAACAAAATGTCAATACTTTTTTATGGTTTTTTTTAATTTAAACGTAAAAGAAAGACATTCGTTTTTGTGCACAATAACGGAAAGAGTCTTTTTTTCAGCTTTTTTGTGCGTTTTTTAGTTATATTCTACATCATATCTGGTCGTTTTTTGTGCTTTTTGACACAGAAAACATATTAACAGACTATGAACGAAACATCTTTTTCTTCATAGTCTGTTAATTTTTTTTAAAGTTTATTTAAAAAGTTTTGAATGAATTGTGTTTTTAATTCTTATGCAGAATCAAATTATAAACTGTTCCGACTGTAAATCTGATATTCAGAGACACCGGATATCGCCCTCTGTATTCATTTCAGCACCGCAAAGAACGTCATAAACATCAGCTTTATATCATAAAAAAAGTTAAACCGTTTTATATATTCCAGATTATACTCCATCTTTCCCGGCAGCACCTCATTTACATACACCTGGTCCGGGTCATCTGCTCCGTCCAGCAGCTTTTCCTCGTCCTTATACTTTATACTTGCAAGGGAGGTTATTCCTGCCGGCATCAGCAAAGTTGCTCTCATTTCGTCCGTATATCTGTCAACATAACGCTCAACCTCAGGGCGTGTACCTACAAAGCTCATATCCCCTGCAAGGACATTAAATAGCTGAGGCAGCTCGTCAAGGCGGCATTTGCGCAGAAATTTTCCTGCACGAGTTACCCGGCTGTCAGCATTTACTGTTACCTGAGATCCGATTTTTTCCGCATCCGACACCATCGTGCGGAATTTGAATATACGGAACACTCTTCCGTAGGCAGTTACTCTGCGCTGCCTGAAAAAGACAGTGCCTCTGGAGTCAAGCTTAATCCATACTGCAATTATCAGCATAAAGGGCAGTACAATTATTGTAATTATCAAAGCTGTGATAATATCGAATATCCTCTTTACCACAAGGCTTGCACCTCTTGAGGATAATATATCATAGTATTCCCTGACCGCCTGGCAGCGGAATTCCTCCGGCAGCTCCTCCCATTTTTTCATATCTTCACCTGCTGTTTATTTATTGATCCTGCGGTTTTAAAGCCGGACACTTCAAACCGCAATTAATCTGTCATGTCCTTTTATGTATCCTGATAATGTGTCAGAATCCCTTATTCTTAAGATCACTGACCAGTCCCACATAAAACTCACGTATATCAAGATCCGGCTTATCATGGCGCATAAGATCTATCACATCCGCATGGGAAACACCATCCGGAGAGCTTGATTCAAGATAAGTAAAGCTGCTGCCCCATTTTGCGGAACTTACAGCCACAAGTCCGTCATTTGGTCCGTCAAAATACTTTGCCAGCAAATGGGAAAAATTAAGCGGAAAAACACTTGTCAGCGCCTTATTTATTTTGCTTCCGACACTCTGATAATATACTCCGTCCCGGTCAGGTGCAAGCTCATTGAAGACCTCACAGGACTCTGCCGTAAGATCCTTAATAGCTCCCAGAAAATCGGGCGAGCTGTCTCCCATCATGCGGAAGGAGGCATTGTATACATCTGCCACATTATTTCTCAGCTTATCCGGCGCAATATGCAGGAGCCACTGGGCAAATTCACATCCCCGGTGGGGAGTGTTGACGGTTGTCAGCGATGCAACATACTTGTCAGCTCCCAGACATGAAATTGCATAGCGGCTGTCAAGTCCGCCCTTTGAATGTGCAATGATATTGACCTTTTCGCTGCCTGTTGCCTGAAGCACTTCTTCTATCTTTCTGCAAAGCTCCTTTGCGCTGTTCTCTACGTTAAGCGCCGACTGCTGCTCACCGTAAAAAAGCTTTGCTCCGTTCTTTTCAAGCTCTGCCGGTATTCTTCCCCAGTAATTGAATTTATCAAGATCCCGAAAAAATACTCCGTGAACCAGAAGTATGGGATATCTGGTTTTGCAGATATCCTTGCCGCTGCGCTTTTTGTTGTTTTCCAGGCGTTTTTCCTCCATTCTCAGTTCACTTCGGGCGATCCTGAGAATATGCAGAAGAACGATAATATTGACAACCGGTATCATTCCGCACAGCACGCCGGCTATTCTCCATCTTATGCCCAGCATTGATGAGGTTAAGTATACTCTGATGATACCATTCCAGAATACTATCAGCTCTGAAATATATACCATTGCCGCATTGAACCAGAAATCTCCGGTAAACATACCCAGCCATAATCCGCCTGCTATAAATAAACAGATTATTTCAGCTGCAAGCAAAACAAGAAAATCGCACAAAAGATCCGCTCCGTGCCTTTCCTGTTTCAGTTTTCCCGGCAGTCCGGCAGCCGGAAAAGGAATAATATTCAATACGACAAATATAACTCCGGACAGAAGATAAAGCCACGGAGATAAGCGTAATGCCGCTGTGATACCCGGAAGTATCGTTGCGGCAAACAGCAGTATTGATTGGATTGTAACTCTGATAAAACTTTTCATAGTATTATTATTCAGCCTTGGGGGCTGCTTTCCTTATTCATCTGTTCACGGGCTACTGCAAGCATAAGCTTTATACGGTTTTCCTGATTGACCTTAGGAGCGCCCGGGTCATAATCTATAGCAACAATATTTGCTCTCTCGTCAAGCATCTTGATAGGCCTTATCATACCCTTGCCGTTGATATGATTCGGCAGGCAGCCGAAAGGCTGGGTGCAGACAATATTTTCAAAGCCGCTTTCAATAAGCTCCAGCATTTCTCCCGTAAGGAGCCAGCCCTCACCCATCTTGCTGCCATAGCCTACCATACCCTTTACAAGGGATTTGGTATGAGCGTATGTACCGTTGGGACGGAAGCCGTATTTCTTCTGACTATTTATAATCAGCTCTTCAAGGCTTATTAAATAATTGAACAGCTTTTTTACCACAATGAACTTTGCCTTGCTGCCTCCGTAAAGCTTGATATCCTCCATTCGGTTATCTGCCTTAAAGAGAGCAAAGCCAAGTATTCCCGGCAGATTGACCTCGCAGTCCTGCTCATACAGGAACTGCTCAAGATTATTATTTCCAAGTCCGGAATATTTAACATATATCTCGCCTACAATACCCACCTTGACTTTAGGAACCCTGTTGACCTTTATTTTTGAAAAATCATTTGCAATACCGTCAAGATTTTCAGCTATTTCCTTTTTAGTAAATCCGTGTCCGCTTGAAAGGGTATCTGTAAGCTGATCTATCCATTTCTGCACAAGGGCAGCGCTTTCCCCCTTATTTATCTCATATGGCTTTGTCTGATTATCCAGCGCCATTATCATATCGCCGTAAATAAGTCCCGCTGCAATACGGCGGATCATAGGTATAGAAAGAGAAAAGCCGCTGTTTTTTTCAAGTCCGGACATATTAAGGGATATTACCGGAACATTTTCATAGCCGGCCTTTACAAGTGCCTTTCTGAGAAGATGTATATAATTGGACGCACGGCAGCCTCCGCCCGTCTGGGTTATCATCAATGCAGTCTTATTGACGTCATATTTGCCGCTCTGCAGGGCATGAATCATCTGACCGATAACCAGAAGAGCCGGATAGCAGGTATCATTATGTACATATTTCAGACCCACCTGTGCGATCTCAGGGCCTTCATTTTCAAGAAGTATAGCATTGTAGCCGTAATGGATAAAAACATTTTTCATTATGCTGAAATGTATTCTAGCCATCATAGGAATGAGTATTGTATACTCTTCCTTTTTCATTTCCTTTGTAAAAACAAGTCGTCCTGTTTTGTCATAAACCAGCTTTGCCATTTTATCACACACCTTTACAATGGCAGGTTATTTTT
>ONDB01000116.1 GCA_900316485.1 uncultured Eubacteriales bacterium | reverse complement strand
TTATTCAGTCGTTTCGGGGTCGTAGTAATAATACTGATTATGCAGATCCTTATGATGATGACGGTATGGTCATTCCTTAAGGACCTTGTGGCGGATTATTTGGTCATTATCCGTACCACATTTGAAATTCTCGTTATTATCGCACTGATAAACAGACCTATGGAATCAGCTGCAAAAATGTCCTGGATCCTGCTGATAACACTGATCCCCCTTGCCGGAACCCTGTTCTATGTATGGACCTCTATCGAAATGGGTTACGGCACTATACGAAATAAGCTTACCTGGATTAATAAGGACAGCTCAAAATATGTAATGAAAACTGATTCTGCATATAAAAAGCTTGACTCAATTGACAAGGATTCTGCAGCGCTTTCAAGATATCTGACGAAATATGATTCCACAGCTGTGTTTGAAAATTCAAAAACTGAGTATTTCCCCTTGGGTCAGGATAAGTTCCTTTGTATGCTTGAGGAACTTGAAAAGGCTGAAGATTTTATCTTCCTCGAATATTTTATTGTGGAAGAAGGCTATATGTGGGGAAGAATTCTTGAAAAACTGACAAGAAAGGCTCAAAGCGGCGTGGAAGTTAGAGTTATGTATGACGGCACCTGCGAATTGTCCAAGCTTCCCAGAGATTATTCCTCAAGACTTAAAAAGGTCGGCATTAAATGCAGGGTCTGGGAAAGAATAAAGCCTATAGTTACATCGTCATACAATTACAGAGACCACAGAAAAATACTGGTTATCGACGGCAAAACCGCATTCTGCGGCGGTGTTAATCTTGCTGATGAATATATTAACCGAGTAGAAAAATTCGGCCACTGGAAGGATACCGCCCTTAAGATCGAAGGCTCTGCAGTTGATAATTATACCCTTATGTTCCTTCAGATGTGGAATGTACAGACTTCTAAAAAGGAGCTGGAGGATTTTTCCGTATATTTCAACAAATATGACAAAGCCCTGAAAGCAGACGGCTGTGTCATTCCCTACGGTGAATCTCCACTTAACGATCACAAGATTGCAGAACGTGTATATACTGATATACTGTACAGCGCTAAAAAGTATGTTTATATTATGACTCCTTATCTGATACTTGACAGTGAGCTGACGGCTGCATTAAGATTTGCTGCTGAGCGCGGAGTGGATGTAAGGCTTATACTCCCGGGTATCCCCGATAAGAAGGCTGTATGGATTCTGGCAAAAAGCCAGTATAAATATCTTGTTAAGGCCGGAGTTAAAATCTATGAATACTATCCGGGATTTGTTCATTCAAAAGTATTCCTCAGCGATGATATCAAGGGGGTTGTGGGCACGATCAACCTGGATTACAGAAGCCTGTACCATCATTTTGAATGTGCTACATATATTGCAGGTGCTCCCTGCCTTAAGGATATACACAATGATTTTGAATATACCTTTGATTATTGCAGGGAAGTAACTCTTGAAACAATACGTCATGAACGTATCCATGTAAAACTCTTTGGTGCTGTTATGAGAATAATTGCTCCGCTTCTGTAACAGTGTAAAGCTATAATTCTGAAATCTCATGGTGTCAGATCACTGCTCAGAATAAGTGTGAATTGCTGCCTGACAGCCAGAATGTCTGACTGATTAAGATATGATTATGTTGACTATTCAGGAAATATTATGTATAATAAAGATTGTTGAAAATATCCGGCTGTCAACGGATTTATCCCGCAGCAGTTGATCGTTGGTTTTCCGGAAATGATGCCGGAGCGTGTTGTTATCTGAAGGAAGTTGAAATGATGAAGCCTAAAGAAATAATGGTAGATTTTTCCGAAAAGTTTCAGAGTATGATGAACACTGATAATGAGGAAATAATCAATAAAAAACAAAGCATTATTATTCTTCTGGGAATCGGGGTCCTTATACTATCGCTTATCGTTACTTTTATATTTCTCACACTTAACGGTTCTTCCACAAGAGGAGAATTCAAGACAAAGGATACGTCCGTATCTGATAATTCTGCTATAGCCGTAACCATGAATGAAAACGAGCATGCAAACGACCCTATGTATCAGAAGTACGGAGAGCTTTCTTCCACTGTAATCACCTTGAAATTCGGCGATAAAAGTGAAAAGCTTGATATAAAGGTATTGTCTGGTCTTGTGGATATCAAAAAAAGCGTTGAAGGCAAATTCTCCTATAAACTGAAAGAGGCCAAACTGTCTGAGTTTGCCACAGGTCTTGCAAATAAATATAATACCTTCAATTCCAGCGTGGAATTCCTTGCTCATGACGGGGAAACAAGGGAGCTAATGAACAACAGCTTCGGATGGATTCTTGACGAATCATATACCGCTGAAAAACTGGGTGAGCTTATTCTTGCAAAAACAACCACCGCTGTAAATCTGACAGACAGAAGCAATGAAAGCGACAAATGGTGGATGAGAATTGCCGGAAAATATGCTCCCTGCAGTGATTACGGCAATACATACGTTGAGGTCAGCATTGACAACCAGTATATGTGGGTTTATAAAAACGGTGAGATAGTTCTTGAAAGCAATGTGGTAACCGGTAATCCCTCTATCGGTAATGATACGCCCAAGGGAGAATTCCGTATAACCAACAAAGCAAAGAATGCTACTCTCTACGGTCTTGAATATTCTACTCAGGTTGCTTACTGGATGGCATTTGCAGATGATATCGGCTTCCATGATGCAACATGGCAGGAAGAATTCGGCGGAGATGTGTATGAGGAACGCGGTTCCCACGGATGTGTAAACCTTCCTCTTGATGTTGCCGGGGATCTTTATGACATTGTTTACATTGATATGCCGGTCTTTGTTTATTGAATGTCAGAATTGACAGGGTATATAATCTACAGCACAATTGGATGCATCAGTCTTATGCATCCGTGCTTTGAAAGTCTGCAAAAGCCGATGAATTTCTGATTCACCGGCTTTTTTTGTTTTCAGCTTCTTTAATTTTCACAAGGCGGTGTGTACTATATGAAAAAGCTTGTTGTGGGAATACTTGCCCATGTTGACTCCGGAAAAACCACCCTCTCCGAAGCTCTTATGTACTGCTCAGGCAATATCAAAAAACTCGGACGAGTGGATCACGGCGATTCTTTTCTCGATAACTATTCCCTTGAACGCGAAAGAGGTATTACCATATTTTCAAAACAGGCAATACTGAACTACGGCGATACCCGGTTTACTATTCTTGATACCCCGGGTCATGCAGATTTTTCCGCAGAAACTGAAAGAACGCTCCAGGTGCTTGACCTGGCTGTTCTGGTTATAAGCGGCAGCGACGGTGTTCAGAGCCATACCGTTACACTCTGGAGACTGCTGAAAAAATATAATATTCCCTGCTTTATCTTTGTTAATAAGATGGACCTGGATTCTGCCGACAAAAGCATTGTTCTCGCTCAGCTGACAGATAAGCTCAGCGACGGCTGTGTTGACTTTACTGATGTCCGGAGCGATGAATTCTTTGAAAGCATTGCTATGTCTGACGAGGCACTTCTGGAAAAATATGACAGCGGAAAAGAGATATATAACCAGGATATAATACAGGCAATAGAAAAAAGAAAGATATTTCCATGTATGTTCGGCTCTGCCCTCAGACTGCAGGGCTGCAGTGAATTTCTCGACAGACTGGACAGCTTCACAAGAATGCCTGATTATTCCAGTGAGTTTTCTGCAAGAGTCTATAAAATATCCGAGGACAAGCAGGGCAGCAGACTTACCTTTATGAAGATAACCGGCGGCAGTCTGCAGGTTCGTGATATATTGAGTGATAAAAACGGAAAGACCTCTGAAAAGGTGAATCAGATCCGGATTTATTCCGGCGAACGTTTTACTGCCTGTGAAAAAGCAGAAGCAGGAACGGTTTGTGCAGTAACAGGTCTTGGATTTACCCGTGCCGGAGACGGTCTTGGAGCAGCGAAGGAAAGTATTCTCCCTGTGCTTCAGCCAGTTATGACATATACCATGCTGCTGCCGGAAAAGCTCAACCCTCACACAGCACTTGAAAAAATGCGTATACTTGAGGCAGAGGATCCCCAGCTAAGTATTGTGTGGGATGAACGAAACTCTGCAATACAGCTCAGAGTAATGGGACAGATACAGCTTGAAATACTGAAAAGACTTATCAGCCAACGCTTCGGATTTGACGTCAGCTTTGACAGCGGAAGGATCATCTATTACGAAACAATAACCGATACCGTTGAGGGCGTTGGTCATTTTGAACCTCTCAGACATTATGCGGAAGTACATCTGATAATGAAGCCAGGAAAACGGGGCAGCGGAATGGTTTTTTCTTCCGCCTGCCGTGAGGAGCTTCTTGACAGCAGTTTTCAGCGGCTTATCATATCGCAGCTTTACGAAAAAACTCATATCGGAGTTCTTACCGGATCCCCGGTAACTGATATTGAAGTGATACTGGCGGCAGGACGGGCTCACCTTAAGCATACAGAAGGCGGAGATTTCCGTCAGGCTGCATACAGGGCTTTGCGGCAGGGATTAAGATATGCACACAGTATTCTTCTGGAGCCTTATTATGATTTTACTCTCGAAGTACCCTCAGAAAACACCGGTCGGGCACTTTCTGATATCGAAAGGCTTTACGGCAGCTTTGAAACTCCTGAAACAACAGGAGATATGACGATTATCAGGGGCAGGGCGCCTGCGGCTTCTATGAATGAATACGCTGCCCAGGTAGTTCAGTATACCCGGGGCAGAGGAAGGATAAGCTTCAGCTTCGGCGGCTACGATAAATGCCATAACAGTGAGGAGATTATCGCTCAATCAGGCTATGATCCGGACAGGGATACAGACGAGCCCTGCGATTCCGTTTTCTGTTCACACGGGGCAGGACATATTGTAAAATGGAATGAAGTTTATGACCATATGCATCTGAGCGCTGTCCTTTCCTCACCGTCAAAAACGAAGGTCAGTGAACATACGGTTTTATCCAGTGCAGCAAAAAGTCCGGGAGATATTTTTGCTTTTGACAAGGAGCTTATGCAGATCTTTGAAAATACATACGGTCCTGTAAAAAAACGCAGCAGCGGCAGGCAGGAATATCTTTACGGCGACAGCAAGCCAAAGAACAGTGGAAAGATTCCTCACAGTACACCGAAGCCTGACAGCAAGGATTATCTTCTTGTTGACGGATACAATGTTATTTTTTCCTGGGACGAGCTTAAAAAGACTGCACAGACAAATCTTGATGCCGCAAGGAATTCTCTTATCAACATACTGTGCAATTACCGGGGCTACAAAAAATGTGAGCTGATACTTGTATTTGACGCATATAAAGTCAAGGGCGGCAAAGGTGCGGTTGAAAACATAGGCGGAATAAGCATTGTATATACAAAGGAAGCAGAAACTGCCGATATGTACATAGAAAAAACATCCCACGATCTTGCCGGGAAGCATCGTGTGCGTGTTGTCACTTCAGACGGAATGGAGCAGCTTATTATACTGGGAAACGGTGCTCTCAGAGTATCCTCAAAGGCTTTTTCAGAAGAAGTGAAGCTTGCAGAAAAAGAAATACGAGAAATGATCGAAAGCCCCACGGAGTAACAGTTTTTTCACCGGAAGATATAATACAGCAAATAATCCGTCAGCAGGGGCTGACAGCTCTCCTCTGGTGCAAAGCGTCAACCATAGTATGTGTAGCAGTGCAAGTACTGACCCCGAAAATTTAAGTAAACCAAGCAATTACAACAGCACCGCGGGCAGCCAGACAGTCAGGCGCATTAAGAGCGTAACGTAGTGAAGCGACACCATCGCGTTGCGACACCGGCGGCTCGCCGGCGCGTTGAGGGTCCAGCGTCACGCTGGTTTTATTATGTTCCTGTAGTATGATTCGACTTACTGGTTTTATGCAAAGCGTGCCTTGCGGCACGGGAGAAAAGAGGACGACCACAAGAAAGAGGGCAAAGCCCCCTTTCTTAAGGTCT
>ONDB01000012.1 GCA_900316485.1 uncultured Eubacteriales bacterium | reverse complement strand
TGGACAAAGCTTTAATAAGAATCTTGTTTTTCATATTTCACATCCCCATGATTCATGAATAAATAATCAGCCGGTAAAAGATACAGCTGTTTTTAAGCTGAGGGCTTATTATTATCCCTGCGGATAATAAAAACAGTGGATCCCTGATTCAGTCCCAGAATCTTTCTTTCAATCCTTTTATGTTTGTATCTTCTGACCATGTCACGCAGTGCAGTTCCGCTTCTGTAGCCGTGTATAACAGTCAGCTCATGTGTATCAGAGGGCAGTTTATTCATAGTCTCGTCAAGTTTTTCTTTGGCTGCCTGAGCTGTCAGCCCGTGCAGATCAGTCTGTTCAAAATACGGCATAGATACACCCCGGTTCACATCATTTCATGAAACAAGTATATCATTTTTTACCCGACTCCTCAATACTGTTTATAATCATATTTTAGAAAAACTTTCTTTCACGCTGAGGGTCAGGCGTTTCGCAGCCGGCGGGTATTGATTTTTACGCTTTTGTGTGATAAAATATTGTAGTATTAAAATGAATTACTGTGCCGTTTTATTCCATTTGAAACCGTAAATGAAAATGTATAATACGGTCTGAAAACAAATTTATATGTCAGGTGAAATGAAATGAATCCAAAAATAAAAAACAAAAGCACTGACCTTTTATTTAAAGCGATACTATCACTTGAAAACGTGGATGAATGCTACAGATTCTTTGACGATCTGTGTACTGTGCCTGAACTGAAAGCAATGGCCCAGAGGTTTTCAGTTGCTAAAATGCTGAATGAGGGAGAAATATATAACGATATAGTAAAAGAAACTGGCGCAAGCACAGCTACAATCAGCCGTGTGAACCGTTCTCTGAATTACGGCAGCGAGGGCTATGCTCTGACCTTTGAAAGACTGGGCGAGGAATTGTCGGAGGATGACTGATGAGCTATTCGTATTTTGCCGATTATTACGACGGACTTACCGGTGATGTTGATTATCCGGCGAAGGCTGAATATTTTCTTGAGCTTTGCAGATTATTTGACCATAAACCAGGACTGACAGTTGATCTTGCCTGCGGAACAGGAAGTTTTACACTTGAGCTGAAAAAAAGAGGTATAGATGTCATAGGTGCAGATATGTCCTCCGATATGCTTACTCAGGCCCAGATGAAAACTTCTCAGGCAGGGGAGAGCATTACATTTATACGATGCAAAATGCAGGACTTTGTTTTTCCGGGGAAAATAGATACCTGTGTATGCACACTGGACAGCGTAAATCATATAACATCAAAAAAAGAGCTTGAAAAGGCGTTTTGCCGAATAAATGAATGTCTGTCTGATGACGGGCTTTTCATTTTTGATGCGAATACAGTATATAAGCACAGAGAAGTGCTGGGAGATAATTGCTTTATCTTTGATACTCCGGATGTTTTCTGTGCATGGCAGAATAACTATAACGAAAAGAATAACAGAGTAATAATTACTCTTGATTTCTTTGAACCCAGAAAGGGTGGCTATATACGCAGCTCCGAACAGTTTTCAGAAAGGGCATATACCCATAAGGAAATGGAGCTGATGCTCGGAAACAGCGGTCTGGAGCTTGTGAAGATTTTTGATGATATGTCCTTTGATGAACCGAAGGAGAATTCACAAAGAGAAATATATGTAGTAAGGAAGAGGAAAAATGAGCAATGATAAGATAATAAGATGTATAACCTCAGACGGAGCTGTAGTTATTTCAGCAGCGCTTACAACCGATATTGTACATACAGCAGCAAGACTGCACAGAACATCACCGGTAGCTACAGCAGCTCTTGGACGACTTCTGACAGGCTGTTCGATAATGGGTGCCCAGCTTAAGCAGAAGGACGCATCAATTACACTCAGAATAAACGGAGATGACAGTGAGCTGGGCGCAGTTATAGCAGTAAGCGACAGCAGAGGAAATGTTCGCGGATATGTACAGAATCCCGCCTGTCATACAGAATACTACGAAAACGGAAAGCTTAATGTGGGTAAGGCAGTGGGCAGAACAGGTGTTCTCAATGTAATGCGTGATTATGGCAGCGGCGAGCCATATATCGGTATGATACCCCTTGTTTCAGGAGAAATAGCCGAGGATATTACAAACTATTTCGCAACAAGCGAACAGATACCTACAGTTTGTGCGCTGGGCGTTCTTCTTGATAAGGAAAGCCACGAAGTATTGCTTTCCGGCGGTTTTCTGCTGCAGCTTCTGCCCGGAGCAGATAATTCTACAATTGACATGATAGAGAAAAACCTTGAGAAGCTGGAGCCGGTAACAACAATGCTTGCAAAGGGTATGAGCATTAAGGAAATATGCGATAAAATGCTTGAAGGCTTTGAGGTGGAGGTGCTTGACGAAATGCCTATAGCCTATGTCTGCAATTGCAGCAGGGAAAAGGTGGAGCGTGCATTTATGCTCTTGAGTGACGATGAAATACGCGCGTCAGCAGAGGAAAAAGGTCATGCTGAAGCAAGCTGCCATTTCTGTAATAAGGTTTACCGTTTCAATAAGCAGGAGCTTGAAAAAATAATTGAAGAGAAAAATAAGAATAAGCAGGAGCAATGATCTTTCTGCACAAATAACACAGCGGCTTCGGAGAAATATCCGTAAGCCGCTGTTTTTTACTATGTTTAAGAACAATTACTGAACAGAAAAACTGCATTTTGCTTTAATCTGTCTGATAATACTTTCAGGCTTGTAGGTCTCGATATTATTTCCGCAGCTTTCAGGGAGGATATCAGCAAGCTCTGTTCTGCGGCAGATAATGTACAGTGCAGACATAAAATATGCCTTGTCTGTACCGTCAGGAACAAGTGACAGGTATTTATCAGGGAAAGGAATGTTATAGCTGCAGATAACATTTCCTGTAACAGTCACCGTAGGCTGTCTGACGGTAAATATCAAAGTTGAAGCGGCAGCCGGAACAGGTTTTCTGATCACAGCAGGTGAGATAAGTATATCGCAGGGGTATAGATCATCTGTATTGTTGCTTACCCTGAAGGTTGCTCCCGTTTCCGCTGCAGATCGTTCCGCTTCATTTTCATAGAATTTTGGCATATCCGTTACAACCGTAAGATCTGTGGTATAACACAGAAGCTTATTTGCAAAGGAAGGAAATTCAGCATCCGGGTCGTAATAAGCAATATGAATCCCCGAAGGCAGATCACCGAGTTTTTCAAGAATATTGAGTATGAAGCTTTGCATGAGGGCACGGTTCAGAGCAAGACTGTTGAATCTTTTAAAAGGAGTATTAAACAGATTCAGCTTCCTGTCACACAGTATTACCTTGCTTTTGCCCCTGCATTTTTCATATAGCTTATCATACCGGATATTACCCCGTCTTTGATAATAGGTCAGAGTACAGACCTGTGCATCATCTGTTTGAACAACCCCTTCGACAATCTTATAAGGTCTGATTAATCCCAGAATTCTTTCTGCCAGATTCATCTCATTTCTTTTTTTTATCCTTAGCACCGTTATCATAGTATCGCCTCATCTTTCTTTTTTAAAACGACATTTCAGCTGCCTGAGTAAGTAGGAGCTTTCCTTTTCCATAATGAATATGCTGATGTAGCGGTATTTATAACCAAAAAAAGGCCCGGAAAACCGGACCTGAAAAAAATTATGGAAGTTATTGAATTGTCATTTTTTATCAGCTGTTTTCAGATGTTTCATCATGATCTGAAACAGCATCAGATATTCCGTCACGGATGTTTTCAGCAGTATTGCTTACACCGTTTTTAATATCCTCTCCAGCACTCTGCAGACCCTCGCCAGCATTATCTGCGATACTCTGTGCACCGCTGACTGCATCGCTTACGATATCAGACATAGCATTATCCTTATTATCACCGTCACCGATTATGCCGTTGTCATCGGTTACAATACCGTTCTCTGCTTCATCGGTACGATCGCTTTGGTTATCATCAGTTCTGTTTTCGGAAACCTGAGAAATGCTTGCTGATGAATCGGGATTACTGTTGTTATTTGACCCCTCAGGCTGCTGATCATTGTTTGCTTTGCAGGCAGCAAAACAGAGACATATACAAAAAACACCTGCTGCCGCCATAATCAGTTTTTTCATCTGTAATTCTCCTTTGATGTAAACTTATAGCCATCTGTAAAACTCTTTAGTCATTTTTCGGAAGCAAACAGTTTATAATTGACGATTATAATATGTTATACTCCGTTTTGCAGACGGCTATGTAAATACATTCCGAATTTATTATTTACATCAGAATGAAAAATATTCGTTTCAGCTTTATATGAAATAGAATATTTAATAATAAAAATCTTAAACTAATTATAAATTTTTTGTAATAAACGTTGACTAATTGTTAATAAAAATGTAAAATAGGGTAAAGAGTTCTGTTTATGACAAATTGCATAACAGATAAACCCGGGAGGAGTTAATATGCCGAATACAGTAATAACGATCGCAAGAGGCTATGGCAGCGGAGGACGTTCAATAGGTCAGCGCCTTGCCAAGGAAATGAATATAGCATATTACGACAGGAATATAATATATCTTACTTCCGATAAAAGCGGTGTGGATCCGAATTTTTTCTCAATGCATGATGAAAATGTAAACCCCGGCTTTTTTGAAAGGCTGACTGCGTTTGCAACAAAGAATGTGCCGCCGGAGAGTCACCGATTCCGTTCAAAAGAAAATGTTTTCAAATATCAGCAGAATATGATTCGAGAGCTGGCAGAAAAAAGCGACTGCGTTATTATCGGACGCTGTGCTAATCACACATTGATGGACTGCGGGCATAATCTGCTCAGGGTTTTCATATGGGCTCCGGATGATATATGTATAAGAAATGTCATGAAAAAGCTTTCTATTTCAAGAGATGATGCTGAGAAGATGGTTCATGATATTGATAAGCACCGCCGGGAGTATTATAAGTATTACACCGGTCTTGACTGGGAGTCAGCAAAAAACTATGATCTGTGTATCAACAGTGCAGATTATACTGCTGATCAGATAACAAAGCTTATACGTGAAAGCGCTGGTTTGATGGCTGGTCTGTAACATGTAACGGCTGATATCATTCATCTTGAGAATCTTTGACTTTATAATATATCCCCGGATACAGAGCACAGTACAGTGCCTTGTATCCGGGGATATATTTAATAATAATAATTTTCTGTAATCGTTTTTCAGACCTTCTGGTTCATAACAAGCATCTGCAGACGGTTTTCAATGTTTGCAAAGCTTACATCCGGATCATAATCAAGGGGAAGAAGCTCTATATCCGGGAACATTTCCTTAAGTTTTTTGCTTACGCCTCTGCCAATTACATGATTGGGCAGACATCCGAAGGGCTGGAGAATAACAAAATTCTTACATCCATGCTTTGCATGATGAATGATTTCTGCCGGGATAAGAATACCCTCACCGGTATCAAATGTATGATGAATGATAGGATCGCTGTCAATTGAAAGGTCATCCATAAGAACACTCTTTTCATGAAGCGGTTCTTTTCTTGCCAGGAAATCAATATACTTGTGGGTCATATTGAAGAACAGGTTTGCAACCCTTGACCAGAATATTGTATTCTTATCGCGTTTAACCTTGAATTCCTTGATCTGCTTTCCCTGGCAGAAGTAGGACTTCTGGATAACATCTGTCATCTTTGCTTCAATAATCTCGAAATTATTGTTTTCAAGATAATTTTCAATATCACCGTTAGCACCCGGATGGAAATTAAGCAGATATTCACCTACGATAAGAACCTTGGGCTTCTGCACAGAATTATCGTACTTAACGGCTCTCAGGCATTTGAGAGCTTTTTTAAATCCCTTTACTGCGCCTACAGCACCATGTTTTTCTATTCCTTCCGAGAGATATTTCATTCCTTTTTCAAATGCCCTGTCAGCACTGCCCTTTTCAAGCTCATAGGGACGTATCTTTCTGAGTATTTCCTCAAGCACATCTATCATGGGCAATGCCAGAGATACATTGAGCAGTGTCCACATATTTACCCGGAAGCCAGGATGCAGCTGGTGCAGGTCAACGTCATCATTAGTCATTATTGATACGTTAGCATATCCGGCATCATCAAGAGCCTTTCTGAGAATTGTAGCATAATGGGGCAGACGACAGCAGCCAAGGTATTTAGCCATACCGACAGCAACCTGATTCCTGTCATACTTTCCGCTTTCAAGTGCGCCGAGGATCTCACCAATAACTATCTGAGCCGGGAAACAGATATCATTATGTGTATATTTCTTTCCGAGCCTAATTGCTTCATCCCTTCCGACTTCCAGAGGAACAGCCTTAACCTTCTGAGTACGGAATGCGGCTGTCATTATCTGACAGAATGCATGTGAGCTGTTGGGAATAAGTACAATTTTTTCCTTTTTCTCTTTTTTTGTATACTTTACCGGATAGGGATCGGGAAGCTCACGTATTTCAGAGGAAATGTTCATTCTGCGTTTTCTTTCGATGGTTTCAATGAAGGAACGCACTCTTATGCGCAGAGGACCCTGAGCGTCACTTTCATCCACCTTGAGGATAAGTGGAGCCTTTCCGCTGATTTCCTTCATTATTCGCACTACCTCGTCGGAAAGAACCGCATCATGACCGCAGCCGAAGCTTACTATCTGAATGTATTCAAGATTTCTGTTATTAGCGGCAACAATACTGCTGCTGAGAACTCGTGCATGGAAGTTGTTTACGATATCTATTCGTGACTTGCGAAGTTCAACCTTGCCAAGCTCGGGAATACTGTCTGCAGTAAGAACCGGTACACCCATACTTACAAGCATTTCAGGCAGTTCGTGATTTACCAGGGGATCATTATGATAAGGTCTGCCAGCCATTACAACGGCAAATTTATTATCTCTTGTTACCTCATCAATAAGCTTGCCGCCTTTTTCCTTAAGCTCTCTGTCGAACTGAGCCTGGGCGTTTTCTGCATATTCTACAGCTTTCAGGCTGACAGCACGGTCAATGCCGAACTCCTTTTCCATATAGTCGCATATCTGCTTTCTTCTGTCTTCATTTGAATACCAGTAGAAATATGGATTGTCAAATTTGACCTTGAATTCATCATATGGATTATCTGAATTCTGAATTACAATCGGATAACCCTTTACAAGAGCACAGCGTGAGAAGCTTGTTTCTTCAGGATTTTCCGACGGCATAACAACGATTATGGGCATGAATACCCTGTCAACGCCCAGTTTTACAAGCTCTCTGATATGACCGTGAGTAAGCTTAGCCGGGAAACATTCAGTATCCGACGGAACAGCATGAATGCCGTTTTCGTAGATTTTTCTTGTGCTGACAGGCGAAACCCTTATGTCAAAGCCCAGAGACTTCCACAGTGTGCTCCAGAAGGGCATTCCCTCCCAGAAGTAAAGTACTCTCGGAATACCGATAACGGTGTTCTGCTTTTCAAGAAGCTGTTCATAGGGATATTCCTTGAAAAGGAGTTTTTTCCTTACTTCGAACATATTAATGGGTTTTCCGTTTTTATCATTTATTTTTTTGATCTTGTCAATGTTTTTGCTGTCCTTTGGATCTCCGAGAACCTCGCCTTTTTCGCATCGGTTGTTGGTTACCCAGCTTTCTCCGGTGGAAAATGTAAGGATAGTCCTGTTGCAGTGATTTGTGCAGTAGGGACAGGGCGAATTGGCTTCCTGACGGAAGGTAAAGTCCCTGAGCTGCTGATATGACAGAAATGTTGATCTGAAGCCGGGCTTCTGAGCTTCTTCCTTGGCAGTAAGAGCTGAACCTATGGCACCCATCAGACCCGGATAGGGGGCACGGATAACCTCTCTGCCCACATATTGTTCCATAGCACGAAGTACAGCATCATTTCGGAAAGTACCGCCCTGAACAACGATTTTTTTGCCCAGAGAATCAATATTTGATACACGTATAACCTTGGTGAAAACATTTTCAATAATGGAGCGGCAAAGACCAGCCATAATATCATCAGGCTGCTTTCCGTTGCGCTGCTCAGTTATAATAGAGCTGTTCATAAAAACAGTGCATCGTGAACCCAGCTTTGCCGGAGTTTTTGACATGAATGCTCGTTTTGCTATGTCGTTGGTTTCGATATTAAGGGTCTGGGCAAAGTTTTCAAGGAATGAACCACAGCCGGAAGAGCAGGCTTCATTTACGACAATATTTGTAATAATGCCCTTTTCAAGCCATATAGCCTTCATGTCCTGACCGCCGATATCAAGGATAAAGCTGGGATCATCTACAAATCTTGAAGCTGCCATGGAATGGGCAACTGTTTCAACGATATGTGCCTCTGTGCGGAAGGCCTTTGAAAACAGGAATTCGCCGTATCCGGTTGAAGCAGCAGCAATGATATTGAGCTTAGCTCCTGCCTTTTTGTATTTGTCAAACATTGCAAGCAATGCCTTTTTAGCTACGTTCAGGGGATTTCCTTCGTTTGAAGAATAGAATGAATCAATGATTTCTTCCTTTTCGTTCAGAAGAACAAGCTTTGTGGTGGTACTTCCTGAGTCAATACCAAGATAAGCATTGACAGTTTCACCGCTTTTGGGAGTATACACAGGTGTTTCCCTGTGAGGATTTCTTTTCAGAAATTCTTCATATTCACCGTCTTTTGGAAAATAAAGTCTGCCAGATTCATGAGAACCGATATCTTCATCTGCAGCAGCCTTCATCATTGAAATAAGCTGATTTATTTCATAAAGGTCAGACTGACTGTGTATTTCAGAAATACTGAGAGCCGCGCCGTATGCTACCATTATTTCAGGATTTTCGGGGATAAGGATATCCTCCTTTTTAAGCTCCAGACGTTCAGCAAATACCTTACCCAGCCTTGGGTGGAAGGTAAGAGGACCTCCTTCAAAAGCAACCGGAGGCTTAATCTGCAGTCCCTGAGAAAGACCGCCGATAGTCTGCTTTGCAATTGCATGATAGCTTGAAAGTGCAATATCAGATTTCTTTACACCCTGATTAAGCAAGGCCTGAATATCAGTTTTAGCAAAAACACCGCAGCGGCCGGAAATATCATAAACGCTTGTACCCTTTTCAGCAAGCTCGTTCATTTTGCAGTCCTCAATGCTGAGAACAGCGGCAACCTCGTCGATAAATGCACCTGTACCACCGGCGCAGCTTCCGTTCATTCTCATATCATAGACTACAGGTTCGCCGTTATCGTCATCACGGAAAAATATTATTTTCGCATCCTGACCGCCAAGCTCAATAGCAGTACCTATACGGTTATAACGTTTTTTCAGTGCAAGAGAATTGGCTACGACTTCCTGAGTAAAGGGTACGCCTATTTTTTCGGCAATGATTCTTGAGCCGGAGCCTGTCATACAGACTCTGAATTTGTTGTCACCGATAATAGGCTTCAGCTCTTCAAGCAGGGTGATAATACTTTTCCTCTGCTTTGCAAAATGTCTGATGTACTTGTGGAACAGAATTTCTCTTTCGTTTGTCATAACGACCTTGACAGTCGTTGAACCGACGTCTATGCCGATATAGAAAACATTATTATTTTCCATTTTTCTTCTCCTTAATAAAGCCTGTTTTACAGGCTGCAGTAATAATACGAACAATGCTGAAAATTCGTATCAACTCAGGTATGGAATGCTGAAAAAAGCTCGTTGAGCAGCCTAAAAAAAAACCTGTCAAACAGCAGTTTTTATAAAAAGCTGAATTTTCAGGAGATAAGCCATAACGAATGAAAGCCATTGTCAGATAACAGCGGCAAAAAGCAGCCAATACATACCATATTCCGACAGAATATCCTTGACTTTTAAATATAAACACACTACAATAATAATCAACGGCAAAAAAATATTCAATAGTCGATTATAATATACAGTTTAATAATCAACTAAACTTAATATCAGTTGATTATCTTTTGAGGTTATCATGGACAAAAAAACTGATCTTAGAGTAATAAAAACGAAAAAACGGATAAAACAGGTTTTTTTAGAGCTTATCGGGAAAAAAGAGCTGAAAAAAATAACTGTTACAGAGCTGGCTCGTCTGGCAGAGATCAACAAGGGTACTTTCTATCTTCATTATAAAGATATATATGAACTGTATTCAGAGGTAACCAGAGAGAGGATAAACGATGCCCTTGATGATATCAGCTTTTACAATGAATTCTTTGATGACCCGGAAGCCTTTGTTTACCACCTTTACCGTGCTGCTGGGGCAGAAATACTTTCACCTAGGGCCATAGAAAATGGATTTCAGGCGGACAGCGGTACACAGCTCCATTTCAGACTGATAGGCGATGCATTGAGGGAGAGGATATACCTGTTGGGACGAATAGAGCGAAATGAGCAGAACGATATCAAGCTTGATTATATATTTTTTAATCTGTGTTTTTTTCTGCGTACTGAAAATGCAGAAAAGAAATACCCGATTCTTTCGGAGCTGATTGTATCTGATATCCGCACAGCATTTCCTGAAACAGTAAAATAAAACCGAACAATGATTCGGAGAGCAGGTTCTGTGCAAAGCGTGCCTTGCGACACATGGGAAAAGAGGAGCACTCTTAAGAGAGATGGCTTGCTTGCCTTCTCTCTTAAGGTTCTCCCCTTTTCAAATTCCTTTTCCTTAACTCCCCCTCCACAGGGCGGCTTCTAAACGCTTTCCTCTGTTGCTGAAAGTCAACTGTAGTTTGTGTTCGTGAGACAATTACTGACTCCCTGTTCTGACTCGCAGCGTAAATAAAAGTAAACCAAGCAATTACAGCAGCACCGCGGGCAGCAGAATAGTCAGGCTTAATTAGAGCGTAACGTAGTGGAGCGACACCATCGCGTTGCGGCTCGCCGGCGGCGGAAAAATATTGACAAATTTTTATACATATTGTATAATAATATGGAAATAATGTATAATTACTAATAGTTGGTAAAATATTATTGTTCTTTTGCAGAAAACTGCAGAATACTGGAGTAAAGGAGGTCAGGAGAGGATGAAAACTGTTGAAAAAACGGAAATAGACTGGCGCAATCCAACAGTCGGAGAAAGATTTTTTCTTTGCAGCGGCATAAGAAAAAATAATTTCAGATGTACATTCAGATATTTTGCTGTCAGTATTCTTCCGTGTACAGCTATTGCTGTGTTCTGCCTTTTCATCGGATTGATCCTGACTCAGATTTTTGTGTTGTTTTATTTACTTTCAGTGATTGTTTTCTTTCTCTGTCTTGAAGGCAAATGCTTCAGAGTGTTTTTCGGAAATATCAAATGCGCAGACGCAGCCTGTTATTCAAGGGATGACCAGTATCAGTATACAACAAACGGCTTTTCCTACTATATAAATGTTTTCAGAGTTTCGGGCAGCAATGATAAAAGGATATTCAAACTGCCGGCATATAAAAGTACATTATTTTATTCCAACAGCGGAGATAATATGCTTGTTGTCAGGTTTTCAAAAAATAATATTCGCTGCTTCTCAAAAAAAGAATTAAATCTTACAAGCCATAGCCCAAAATCGGGCAGCCGGAGCAAACTGAGCAAAAAAGAAATTCTTTCTGTTCTGAAGGCTGAAAGAAAAAAGCTCGGCGAAGCAAGGATTATTTTCGGAATAGATTTTATGGCAGTTGCTGTGTTCAATATCATGATTATGATAAACTTCTTCAGACTCTTCTCGTATTCTATTGCTTTGCTTATTATTATCGTTTTTATTGATTCGCTGAGAATAAGAAAATACACCTCCAGGATAAAAAAGCTTAAGACTGCTCATGTCAGTGCGCTGAAAAATGCCATTGTATCCTGTTTTCTGCTTAAGAAACCAAAACTTACGGGCGGTGTGAATTTTGTGTATTATCTTAAGATAATGCACCCTGAAAGCGGCAGATTCCGTGTTGAAAAGCTGAGGGAGTTTTCTTGGGCTACTGTTTTTGACAATGAGATATCAGATAATATTATCGTAATAGATTACGGAAAAAAACGCAGGGGCAAGGATATGCAGCATTATATATTTGAGGAGTATTGACATGAGCGAGATAAAAGCCGCAATTTTTGATTTTGACGGAACACTTGTAGATTCCATGTATGTATGGTCAAAGGTCGATAAGGAGTTCCTTGAGGCACGCAACATAGAGGTAACAGATGAATATACTGATAAGATGCGCAGTATGTTTTTTGAAACAGCAGCTGCGTATACCAAAGAGACCTATGGACTTAGTGAAAGCGTTGAGGAAATAATGAATGTCTGGCTGGATATGGCACGAACGGAATATGCCGAAAATGTCAGAGCTAAGAAATATGCTGCCGAGTATATCCGCTATTTAAAGACGAGGGGAGTAAAAATTGGCATGGCCACTTCAAATAATCCCTATCTGCTTAAACCCTGCCTTGAAAAAAATAATATGAACGGTCTATTTGATGCTATCTGCTATACTTCTGAGGTAGGAGTAAATAAGAGTAATCCTGACATATATCTGTACACAGCAGAAAAGCTTGGAGTAAGGCCCCAGGAATGTGTGGTGTTTGAGGATATTATTGAGGGTCTGAAAAGTGCCTCACAATCAGGAATGAAAACAATAGCAGTATATGACTCTTCAAATGATGAATATCTTGAAGAAATAAAAAGCACTGCAGATAAGCTGATACACAGTTACCGTGAAATGCTTGACGAATTGCAGTATTGATATTATAATATCTTTGTAAGAAAAGTGCCGCCGGTTTGTTTGTTATCTGGGACACTTGAAAATGCAGATCGTAACTGTTCAGGCTTGTCGTTGATTATTTGTTATATCAGAGAAGACTATTTCTGATTTTTACGTTCAGCAGATACATGAAAAATAAGGAGAGAAAAAAATGATAAGGATAGGAATTTTAGGATACGGTAACCTTGGCAAAGGTACAGAGATCGCAGTTGCAGCTGCGCCTGATATGGAGCTTGCTGCTGTTTTTACACGCAGAGATCCTTCAACAGTCAATATTCTTACAGAAAATGTTCCTGTAGTAAATGTTAATGATATTGAGCAGTGGACTGATAAGATCGACGTGCTTGTGCTTTGCGGCGGAAGTGCAACAGATCTTCCTGTTCAGACACCAAAATATGCATCTCTTTTCAACGTAATTGACAGCTTTGATACACACGCAAGAATTCCAGAGCATTTCGCAAATGTTGATGCTGCTGCAAAGCAGGGCGGAAAGATCGGCATGATATCTGTAGGCTGGGATCCGGGTCTGTTTTCTCTTAACAGAGTGTATGCAAACGCTATTCTTCCTGACGGACGTGACTATACATTCTGGGGCAAGGGTGTAAGCCAGGGACATTCAGATGCGGTCAGAAGAATTGAAGGCGTAAAGAATGCAAAGCAGTATACAATTCCTATTGAAAAGGCTCTTGAAGCAGTAAGAAACGGCGAGAATCCCGAGCTCAGCACAAGGGAAAAGCACCTCAGAGAGTGTTTTGTTGTTCTTGAGGAAGGCGCAGATGCTGCGAAAGTAGAAAAGGAAATAAAGGAAATGCCTAACTACTTTGCTGATTATGATACAATAGTTCATTTCATAGACGAGGAAGAATTTATTGCAAATCATTCCGGTATGGCTCACGGTGGTTTTGTATTCAGAACAGGCAAAACCGGTGTGAACAAGGAAAATAATCATATTATCGAGTACAGCATTAAGCTTGATTCAAACCCTGAGTTTACAACCAGCGTTATTATCGCATATGCAAGAGCAATAAAGCGTATGGCTGACGAAGGACAGACCGGTGCAAAAACTGTGTTTGATATTCCCCCGGCATATCTTTGTGTACAGAGCGGAGAAGAGCTCAGAGCACATTTTCTCTGATAACAGACTGAACGGTTGTTGTTACAACAGAATAATGCATCAGGTCTGAAAAGTGATATAAAAAAGTCGATGAATTTCGTGTTCATCGACTTTTGTTATCCAGATATTAAGTTATTTTTAATGAGTCGGTAGTGCTTAATATTTAAAAACCAGACAGAGAGATGCTCTTGATGAAAATGTGTTCCTTACAAAAAGGTCCACTGATTATTTATCAGATTCACCCTTTTTAATGGGACTGCCAAATAATACAGCAGATATATTCTGTAACGGAGAGGAGCCTTCATATGAAATATGTTGTTATAGTATGCGACGGCTTGTCCGACAGAGCTATTACAGAGCTGAATAATAAAACACCCCTTTCAGCCGCAAAAACACCTGTATTGGATAAGCTTGCCGGAAAATGTGAAACAGGTATAGCAAAAACCACAGATACAGTTAATCAGCCTGATTCATTGAAAACAAATATGTATATACTCGGTTATGACCCATTGAAATTCTACTCCGGCAGACCTGCATTGTCTGCAATTTCTTCCGGTATCAGATTTACTAAGGAAGATACTGTGCTCAGCTGCAGTTATGTAGAACTGTCAGACGAGGAAGATTTTGCAAAAAAGCATATATGTTCAGTTTCAGCTGAACTGTCAGAGGAGGAAAAGTATGAGATATCCGGACTGCTGAAAGAAAAGCTGGGAAATGATATATTCACTTTTGCTTCAGATAAAAATGGGAATCCTTATATTATCTGGAAAAAGGGAGAACCTTCACCCGGCGTCTTTTTTTCTCCCGAACCCATAGTTGGAGAAGAAACGGGTACCCATTTCCCGAAAAGCGATTATGTTATACCTCTTTCAGGTATAATGGAAAAAAGCTATGAAATACTCAGTCAGGCGTCCATAAATAAGAAAAGAAGAGAAAAGGGCAGACCTGAGATAAATGCTGTCTGGATAGAAGATTACGGAACGAAACCGGAAATAGAAAGCTTTTCAAAGAAATACGGTATTACCGGTGCAGTAATTACTGATGATAGAACAATTGCCGGATTTGCAAAGACAGCAGGAATGCATTCTTTTCAAATTGACAGCAGCGATAATTTTTCATCGGTTCCTGAATTCGCATTCAAAGAACTGAAGAGTGGTACACAGCTTGTCTATATACATACTGTTAAAGCAGCAAAGGCTGCGTTGGAAGGCAATTTCAGGGAAAAGGTAAAAACAGTGGAGGATATTGATAAGCAGATAATTGAACCATTGCATCAGTTCCTCAAGGATTCGGGTGAAGAATTCCGTATTATGATAATATCATCCTTTGCCTGTTCCTGCGATATCGGCTGTCCTACAGCAGAGCCGGTACCGTATATGATATACGATAGCAGAGATAAAGAGTCTGCATCTTCTGTTTTTGATGAAATAAAAGCCTTTGAATCCGGAAAATATATCTCATACGGCAGTGATATTCTTCAGCATTTTATAGATAATGAAAACAACCTGTGCTCATAACAATGAACACAGGTTGTTTTTTTGATGTACCTGTAAGGGCAGCGAATGATAATTTACCCTGGCTATTCAATTGATTTCAGAGATTCTACCATGCTTATCTTTTTCATCTTAAAGAACATGATAAAATTGACCAGCAGTGAAAACAGTATCGTAAGTGCGAATCCAATAATAAAAGATAAAGGATAAACATTTTTCGGGAACATTACCATATCCATTTGTATTTCCTGAACAATAAAGGACACGAATACCATTCCCAACGGCAGACCAACAAGTGCTCCGATTATAGTCAGAACAGTGTTTTCACGGTATATGTAATTTGCGGTTTCCATATCATAGAAGCCAAGTACTTTTATTGTGGCTATTTCCCTTACACGTTCTGCAATATTGATATTGGTCAGATTGTAAAGCACAACAACAGCCAGCAGTCCTGCACAGAAAACCAGAACAAATACAATAACATTGAGTGAATCAAGAGTACTTACTATAGCTTCCACCTGTTCTTTAATCAGGGAAACAGTGATAATTTCGTCTTTTTTCATATATTCATTTGCAAGCTGGTGTTCGTCAATTGAATCACTGTCCGAAAGCTGAGTAAAAATGGTATTGTAGGTTATTTCCTTACCAGTCATTATATTGTAAAATTCAGGCGTAATATAAACATAATTGCCTGCATAGTTTTCAGTCAGAGCAGTGATCTTAGCTGAATAATCGTTGTTGTTCATTGTAAAGCTGAGATTATCACCGACTTTCTTACCTGTTACATCTGCAAGACGTTCATTGATAACAATTCCGTCATTTGAAAGATCAATTTTTTCTTTTGTTATTCTGTCCCGGAGAACAAACATTTTCTCAAACTGTTTAAGATTTTCGCCGGCAAGTAATCTTACACTTATTTTTTTATCACCGTTATAAGTAATATCCAGCCATTCCGTATCCATCAGACTGACTTCACTGAACCGGTCATCAGAATGGAATTCTGACAATATGTATGCGCTGTTCTCTGCGGTTGATGAATCAGTAAGTGCAAATACCTCATCATATTTTGTAATTTGATTGAACTGCAGATCTGCAACATTTCCTATAGAGTCCTTTAGTCCCAGACCGCCGATTATCAGAGCGGTACAGCCGGCAACTCCGATTACCGTCATAAAAAATCTGGCTTTATACCGGAAAAGGTTTCTTGCAGTGACTTTTGACGTAAAGTTCATTCTTGACCAGACAGGAGTAATGTATTCAAGAAGAATTCTTTTTCCGGGTCGCGGAGCTTTAGGACGCATAAGCGTTGCAGGGTTAAGTACAAGCTCACCAAGACAATTGATTACTGCTACTGTGCAGGTGCAAAGCATACCTGTCCCGGCGGAGAAGAGAAAGCTTTGCCATGGAATGACCAAAACTGTTTTCGGAAGAATATACATAATTGAATATGTATCCAGAATTATGAACGGCAATGTGGCGACACCTATTACTCCGCCGATAATACTGCCGATGATAGATGCTAATGCTGCATAAATAAAGTATTTGGCAGCAATTGAAATATTAGAATATCCCAGTGCTTTCAGAGTACCTATTTCTGTACGTCTTTCTTCAACCATTCTTGACATTGTCGTAAGGCTCACAAGAGCAGCAACAAGCAGGAAGAAAACGGGGAAAACAGTAGAAACATTGTCAACACGGTCCGCGTCCTCGGTAAAACCAGAATAACCGGTTGTGTCACGCCTGTCAGAAATTATCCATTTGGCATTATCCAGCATTTCAATTTTTTTCTGAGCATCCGAAAGTTTTTTCTCTGCATCGCTCAGACCTGATTTTGCATCAGCTTTTCCTGTAGCAAGTTTTTCCCTCGACTCTTTAAGAAGAGTAATTCCCGCAGCCTTTTGATTTTCAAGTTCTTCACGTCCTGTTTTCAGTTCCTGTTCAGATTGTGTAACCTTGCTCTGAGCAGCCTGCAGCTGAAGTGAACCGGTAGTCATTGCGGTTTCATATTCAAGCTTTCCGTTATCAAGCTTTGCCTGAGCCTCATCCAGCTGCAGCTGTGCATTGTTAAGCTGATCGGAAGCCTCTGTTTTCTTTGTCAGAAATTCAAGCTGAGCCGCATCAAGCTTTTCCTTTGCCTGATTCAGCTGTACTTCGCCATCCGCAAGCTGAGCCATTCCGTCATCATATTGTTTCTGATATTCTGCAAGCTTGATTTTGTATTCCTCAAGTTTGCTTTTAAGGTTTTGAATTTCTGTCGCTGCATCGCCTTCAAAAGAAACGGATTCTTCTATTTTTTTAATAGACTTTTCAGTTTCTTCAATTCCTCTGTTGCATAGGTCAGTTCCGGTTTTCAACAGAGAAAGCTTTGTTTCAGCCTGAGGCTTTGTGGAACCGTAAAAGATGGTATACTGTGTATTATATTCAGTTTTTGCGCTGTCAAGCTGTGACTGCGCTTTTTCCATTTCCAGATCATATGTATGCTTTGCATTTGTGTATTCACTTTTACCCTGTGCAAGAGCTGTCTGGGCATCGGTAAGCTTTTTCTTTGCTTCCTCGATACCGGCAATATAATCAGTCTGAGCCTTTTCCAGTTCTTTTTTTCCTTTTTCCAGTTCTTTTTCGCCGTCAGCAAGCTTTTGCTCACCTTCCAGCAGTTTTTCCTGGAGTTCTCTTTCGCCGTCGTGCAGCTTTTTTTCAGCATCAGTCAGTTTCTTTTCCGTTTCTGACTTTTTTTCATTATAGCTTTTCTGTGCGTCTGCAAGTTGATTTTTTGAATCCGTATATGTTGTTTCATTAAATATTTTTATACGTTCTTTTGAAAGCTCTTCATATTCTTCTTTTTCCTTATCTATTTTTTCTTTGTATTCATCTGTAAAAAATGAATCCACATTCTGACTTGCCCTGGTAGTAAGATAAACGTCGGTATATCTTTCACTCTTGAATTCATCCCCTGATACCATAATGAATAGCTCAATACTACCGGAGCCTACATTAGTGTTTCCACGCTGATAAGTAATATAAAGCGGAGTTGAAACAGCACCAACTATTTTGTATTCCTTATGTTTAAGAGTGTCGGTAGCTTTATCAGTAAAGGTAATAATATCACCCAGCTTACATTCAGTGGATTTAAAATAGTAGCTGTCAACAACACATTCATTATCTGCAGAGGGATATCTTCCCTGGGTCAGTATGGTTTCATTTATCGTATTGTCATTATATTTTGTTTTTTCAGGTAGAGAATAAACCCTGACAACCTGATCTATTCTGCCGTCTGTCATTATAAGATCCGAGTAATAACCTGGCATAACATCAACGGTGGAGCTGTGTTTGCTGATAGCCTCAATATCATCGTCATCAAAGCCGACTGTAGACAGCAGCCTGATATCCATCAGATGATTATTTTCAAAATATTTGCTTCCGGTTTCGATCATACTTGGGCTTGCAGCCTTTATTCCTGAAAAAAACCCAGTGCTGATAGCCATAATAGCAAGAATGGAGAAAAAGCGGGATTTTGTTCTGCTGATTTCCCTGAATATGTTTTTCCTTATTGATTTCATAAATTACCTCCTTTCTGAAAAAATTGTGAGCCGTTAAGATAGTATAAGAACGGTATTAAAGAAAAATTTTAAAGTATAGACAAAGGGGGGGTATAACAATATGTTGATTATCAAATCTGTGAATTATTCACCACTCTATTTGTTCAATAGGTACAGGAGAGGCGTTGATTGTATTGCTTATTACCTTGCCGTTTCTCATATTTATAACACGGTTTGCCATAGGTGTTATAGCTGAATTATGAGTAATAAGTACAACCGTCATACCGTCCTCCTGACATTTGGATTGCAAAAGCTTAAGAATAGTTTTGCCGGTATTGTAATCGAGGGCGCCGGTAGGTTCATCGCAAAGGAGAAGCTTTGGTTTTTTTGCAAGGGCACGTGCAATAGATACTCTTTGCTGTTCACCGCCTGAAAGCTGTGCCGGAAAATTGTTCTTGCGTTCAGACAGACCTACGCTGTCCAGAGCTGTATCAGCATCAATGCTGTCATGGCAAATCTGAGTTGCAAGCTCCACATTTTCCTTAGCAGTAAGATTTGGCACAAGATTATAAAACTGAAAAACAAAGCCGATATCATATCTGCGGTAGGAGGCAAGATCCCTACCCGAAAGGTTACTTATATCCTTTCCGCCGACAATGATCCTGCCTTCGTCACAGCTGTCGATTCCGCCCAGAATATTCAATACCGTTGTTTTACCGGCTCCGCTGAGTCCCACAACAACAGCAAATTCACCCTCATCAATAGAAAAACTGACACCATTGGCGGCATTGATAGTTACCTCGCCCATTTTATATCTTTTGTATACATTATCGAACTGTACGAAATTTTTCTGCATATACGATACTTCCTTTTTTCGGATACTATGGGTTGACAGCATTTTTTTCCGAACCCTGAATGAATTATCTCAAAGCCTGTTGTTTCTAAGCCATTCCCTTGCAGATTCAGCAATTTCCCTGAGAGCATCTTCATCGAAGGGAGATTTCAGGGATGCTGTCTCTACCAGACCGGAAAATGTCTGTGTTCCAGCCTTTTTAACCAGCCTCATATAGCGTTCCCACGCTTCATTGTGATCTTTTTGCATAATAGCCCAGAATTCAAGAGCAACTGTCTGAGCAAGGCAATAATCAATATAATAGAACGGATTTTCATATATATGAATCTGTCTCTGCCATCCTTTTCCTTCTCCGTAGAAGGGTGAACCGTCAAGTCTGAGCCATGGCATATATAATGAGAGAAGTTCTCTCCAGATATCATGTCTTTGTTCAGGGGAAATATCAGGCTTCTCATATACAAGATGCTGAAAATGATCCACCATTGCCCCGTAAGGAATAAATGTCAGGGCGCTGAAAAGATGACTGCACCGGAACTTTTTGCTGTCCTTGCCAAAGAATTCATCACTCTTTCTCCATCCGAAGAATTCCATGGTCATAGAATGGATCTCACATGATTCAAGAGTAGGGCTTTTATTTGCAGACGGTACTATATCCCTTGCAGTATAAAATGCAAAAGCATGACCTGCCTCATGTGTAATGACTTCAACATCATCAGATGTTCCGTTAAAATTCGAGAAGATAAAAGGAACCTTATAATCCGCAAATTCTGTGCAATATCCTCCTCCGGCTTTGCCTTTTTTGCTGAGTACATCCATCAGCTCGTTTTCAAACATCACATCTATGAACTCTGCGGTTTCAGGAGACAATTCATGATACAGCTTTTTGCCTGTTTCAAGAATATCCTCAGCACTTCCGCAGGGGATGGGGTTACCGTCACGATATTTCAGTGCAGCATCAGAAAAGGTCAGGGGATAGTCCATTCCAGTACGTTCAGCCTGTTCCTTGTAAAGCTCATCTGCAATCGGGACAATATATTTCACTACAGCCTTGCGGAATTTATCAATATCATCCGGGGTGTAGCAGTTCCTTGTCATCTGAAGATATCCCAGCTTTACAAAGTTATTATATCCCAGCTTTTTAGCCATCTTATCACGCAGATGAACGAGTTTGTCATAAATATCATTAAGCTCATTCTCATGGCTTCTATAAAAACCGCCCTCAGCAATCCATGCTCTGCGGCGAATATCATCATCTGCTGATTCCTTAAACGGCTGCATCTGTGAAACTGTTCTTTTTTCGCCTTCAAAATCTATCTGACTTGAAGCAATAAGCTTCTGATATGCGGTTTCAAGCTTGTTGGCCTCCTGCATTTCCGGAATGATTTCAGGAGAAAAAGCCTTTAGGAAAATATCGCCGTTAATAAACATAAGCTTTCCGAATTTTTCTTCAAGCTGAGGACGAAACCTGCTGTCTTTAAGCAACTTTGTAAACCCCTGTTCCAGTTCTGCGAAAACAGGGGATACCTCATCTATATATTCAACCTCTTTTTCGTAGAATTCATCGGTTGTATCAATACTGTTTCTTGTATATGCAAGACTCATCATTGTATCAATATGAGCGCTCAACCTGTCCCATTCAAGAAAAGCCTTTTCAGCGTTTTGAAAGGATTCTGCACAGTTAAAGTCATGCTGAAGTCTTTCAGCCTTCATTTTCACAGCTTCAAGGTCAGGTCTTTCATATTTCATTTCTGAAAATTTCATCATAATCCCTCCACGAAAATACGGAGTGTATTTAATATATACACTTCCCATTCTATATTATTTTACCCTATAAAATAAAAAAAATCAACCATCACCCGCGCGCCGCCAGCGTGACGCTGGACCCGCAACGCGCCGGCGAGCCGCCGGTGCCATAACGCGATGGTGTCGCTTCACTTACGTTACGCTCTGAATGCGCCTGACTATTTTACTGCCCGCGGTGCTGCTGTAATAGCTTGGATTAAATTAAGTTGATTTTATAAATAATTAATTCCTGAATTATTTTATAATAACTTAATTCCGTGACGAATACTATTTTATGCATTAATCAGGCACTCTGTTTAATGGTTTTCAATATGAAATATACTAATTGCAAAAAAGCCGTCTTCATCAGAAGACGGCAAATGCATATTTTTATCAGCGTCTGTTTCTTGCGAAAAGCCTGAGAATGTAAAGGAAAAGATTGATAAAGTCAAGATAAAGCTGCAGTGCAGCAATAATAGCTGTTTTCTTCTGTCTTTCAGGATCGTTAGCAGAAGCATTATAAAAAGCCTTTATCTTTTTAGTATCATAAATTGTGAAGCCCATGAAAAGGATTATTCCGATAACGCATATAATAAGATCGCTCATAGGGATAGCAAATATCATTGCCACCACAGAGAAGATAAGCAGACCAATGAGTCCGAAAAAAAGGATCGGACCAATCTTTGAAAGATCCATCTTTGTGACAAATCCGGCAAAGGACATAATTCCGAAGATACCTGCTGTAACAGCTATTGCCCAGAAAACAGTGCTTAACTGACCGTCGCTGTAGTAAATGATTGCCGGCGCTATGGTAATTCCGTTTACTATGGAGTAGACATAGAAAATAACTGCTGCAGCCGCAGCGCTCAGTTTATTAATCATAAGTCCCAAAATAAACACGAGTACAACTTCGATTCCGCAAATAATAAGGAAGATACCAATGTGTTGCCCGATAAAAGAAATTACCATTTCAGGATTAAGTACAGACATAAGTCCTATGCCAAAGGTGATAAGAAGACCAATAAACATCTGCAGGTAAACATTCCTGGTATAATCAGAAAGAGAGATACCGGTTCGAGAATTGCCGTATACCTGCTGAGGATTCACAGCATACGGATTTTGAGAATAACCGTCTCCGCTGAATCCACCATAGGAGCTGTTATACTGACCCGGGTTATTTTGTTGATATGAGTTCTGATTGATTCCGCTGAGATCGGTGTAATTATTGTTGTTAGATTCTTTGTTACCAAATAAGCCCATAAAATCATCCTTTCTTAAAAAATCTGCATCACTAAACGTATTCACGCTGTTTTTTTCAACGGCAAAAGATTACTGCAGTTAATCAGGTGAATACATTCACACAAAAATATTCATCTTTTCCTTAATAATAATATACTACCATTTTACTCAAATGTCAACATACAGAGCCGCAGGTGCCGCAACGCGATGGCCAGCGTTACGCGGGACCCTAAACGCGGTGGTGTCACTTCACTACGTTACGCTCTTAATGCGCCTGACTATTTTACTGCCCGCGGTGCTGCTGTAACCGC
>ONDB01000113.1 GCA_900316485.1 uncultured Eubacteriales bacterium | reverse complement strand
TCTTCCGGAACTTCTTCCGGTGAAACAGGCTCAACCGGAGCAGGTTCTTCTATAACCGGCTCAGCTGAAGCAGCGACGGCAGGGGCCATCTCTTTTTTCTTCCTGTTTCTGGATCTTTTGCGTTTCTTTTTCCTGGAAGCCTTGTCTTCTGTCTTAGGCTGTTCAGCATCATTTTCCGCGGATGGGGTATCACTTGCAGCCGTATCGTTAACGATAACGTTGCTCTGGTTAACAGATGTATCCGTAGCGTTGTTTTCGTTTTTCGGCTCGTTAAGATCAGGAAAATCTACGACTTTCCACGAAAAAGTCTGAACAGGGGCAGATCCGGGATCATTCTGTTCATCAAGATATGAATCGATGTCAGCGGACAATTCGTCAGCAGGGTTCTCGAACTTTGACAGAAAGTCGTCTATCTCACGTTCTGTGTCAGTTCTTTTATCTCTGTCTGATCTCATCGTTATCCTCCTATAAATAGCAATAACTCAATTTATTACTATATCATTAATTATAAATTATTTAAATATTGAAGTATTGCCTTTTGCCTTTATGTAACAAAGAATCGTATTCGCTATATCAGAAGCAGAAGAACCCTTTGTGCGGATATGGATAATATCGGCATTGCTGTTTTTGGCCTGCAGATATGAGCAAGGCGTAAAGTAATTATCAGTAATCAGTTGAATTACGGATTCAGCTACAGAACTGTCGTTTACTTTTTCATATGTGGCCTTGAAAGTGCGCGAAAGCTTATCTTTGTTATTTACGAACGCTTTGACATGTTCTGTCTGATCATAACTGCATTTATAGAGTTCAGCCGCAGCTTTGTTGTCGTTCAGTATTCTTTCCGTAAACGAATCATCTGCACCCTGTACGATGACCGGGATCTTTATGCTGTCGTCACTCGCTTTTATATCGATTAGACAGTTTATACCAAATGTATCTCCGACGTCTTTCCCCTCAGGAATGGCATCATTTTCAGAATATCTGTATGCTCCGCTGCGAATGGTGTAGAGAATACCGGTGAGCCTGTCAGTCGTTTTTGCGGTATAGACAGTCTTGGGCATGTCGTCTTCATTTTCGATCACTTCATAAGTGAAAACGATGTCTTCATAATCAGAGGCATAAGCTTTTTCCCATGCCTTTATGCGTTTATCTATGTATCCGGTAAATGAGGAAAGATTATATGAATTGAGAGTTACAGTAGCTTCAATGGAAACAGGGTACATATTACCGTTGCTTCCTACCTCAACATCAGCGATCCTGCAGTCCACTGATTTGCTCTTGAGACGGGAAAGAAGGCTGCTGAAAGCAGATATAGGATCGGGCTGCTTATTGATGCCGGGTCCGATCACGTTTGATCTTATTCCGCTGATGCTGATCTTAACTGCAGTATCGCAAGGATTCTTCTCACGCTTTGCAGGTATGGTAACTTCGGTTTTTCTTTGCTGGAATGATCCGGTCGAAAGGTATGTAGATGACCCCTGGTCGAGGTAGATGACCTTGGTCTTTGAACTTATGTATTTTTCGTTTAATCCTTTATAGCCTTTGCCGTTGTTTTTTTCATCATTGAAGAACACTACCGTGCGGCGCCCCGATTCCACGTCCGAGACAGCTATCGATGCAGCAGAAGCAAGAACCTGTGCATCATCGGCAGCTGTTTCATAATTCATGCTCACAGCTATAAGGGTAGGGGTCACATTCTTTTTCCGCTTAATGGCCGGCTTGTTGAAAATAATATTGCCATATTTATCCTCTTTATACTCAAGAGAATTGTCGTCAGCCCATTTTTTTATAAATTCCGCCAGTTCTTTCTGGTCGGTGAAGCCGCCGGCATCCGGTCCTGATACTTCATCAAAAGCTGTTCTGAAAGCCGAATAGGCTTCTTTGTCAAGCAGTTTTGTATTTCGTGATCTGAGGATGGATACTGTAGCGACAACTATAATAACTATTAATATCAGCGCTATTCTGAATTTGTTGTTACTGAAAATTTTGCTCATTTTAATCTCCGCAATACATATTAATTCATTTAATAGTATACTCTTCATAATTGTTGATTTGAAGAAGATATGGAGCATAATATATTCATTGGAAAATGAATAAAAAAAGTGCTTGCAATGAAAAAACTGTTGTGTTACTATAACAAGGCTTGCGATGGCAGGCTAAACTAAGTTACAGCAAGGAGGTGCGGCAAATGTCCAGAAAATGTGAAGTATGCGGCAAGGGTCAGACATCAGGAAACGCAGTTTCTCACTCCAATATTCATACAAAGAGAAAATGGAATGCCAATATCCAGACCGTAAGGATCAACGATAACGGCAGAGTAAGAAAAGCGAACGTCTGCACCAGCTGTCTCAGATCGGGCAAGGTCAACCGTGCCGTCTGATGAACATACAAAGCAGAGTCTTAAGCGAGGGCTTAAGACTTTTTCTTTTTACGAAAAAATTATACAATTAGAGCATGTCAGTAATAGAAAGAAATGAATACGGCGCCATAGGTGTCAATAAAAACGTAATAGAGAAGATGATAATAGAGGATGTCCTTACAATGAAGGACAGTCTCATCCTGTGCACCAAGAAGGGCAAGGTTGTAAAGGAAACGCGCACAACATGGATAGACCCTGACTATTATGATGCGATAAGCTTTACGGACAAGAGGGGCAGTGAAGAGGTTGTGCTTAATGTTATTGTCATGAGGGGAGTCAGGGCGGCTGAAATCGCAGATTCCGTATTTGAATTAGTGGAGAATGCTTTTTCAATGATGAGACTTGACAAGCCGAAAACCATCAAGCTGAAGGTCAGGGGCGTGATGTCCGACGTTGTCAGCAAGCGCAATATTGAGGTAGTCAGAAAAAATGGCTGAAATGCTGACGATATATGATGATGTTTCAAAAATTAACGGGGTGGGAAAGAGAAAAAAAGAGCAGCTTTCCGCCGCAGGTATAGAAACCGTAAGAGATCTTCTCGAATACTATCCCGTAAAATATAAGGACAGGAGATCGGTTATCAGCGCCATTTCCGCAGCAGAGGGCAAAGACTGTATGGTTGCGGGGAACCTGGTTAAAATGCAGGTCAGGCATACAGGCTCAGGGCGCTCGGTCTTGGAATGCAGCTTCAGAGATGAAAGCTGTTATTATTATGCTGTTTTTTTCAATATGCCTTATCTCAGAAAATCTCTAGGCATAGGCAGAAGATACGTAGTCTTCGGCAAAATGAGCATGAGAAACGGGAAAAGGACATGGATTAATCCCGAGATGAGTCCCGAAGCTTCGGAAAGGGATATACGCGGTATAATCCCGGTTTACAGACACAGCGGCGGTCTGACGGATGTAAGTCTGAGAAAATGGATAAGAGAGGCCCTTTCGGGCACGGATCTTTCTTCAGAGTGGATCGACCGTGAGATAGTCGAAAAGAGAAAGATATGCGACAGCAGATTTGCTCTGTGCAATATCCATTTTCCCGCCTCGGAGGCGCATTATAAGGCTGCCAAGTACAGAATCAACTATGAGACCATGCTGATGTATCAGCTGGCGGTAAGAATCAGCAGGAAACGAAACGAATCGGATGAAGCCGACGCATCAGTTCCCGATATATCCGTCAAAGAGTTTACGGACAATCTGCCGTTCGAGCTTACCGATGGCCAGCTGAAGTGCATAGATGAGATAAATAAGGACCTCAGCGACAGGAGACCCATGAACAGACTGGTTCAGGGAGATGTGGGCTGCGGAAAGACCGTTGTTGCCGAAGCTGCAATTTTCAGATGCGCAAAAGCCGGGATGCAGTCAGCCATGATGGCACCGACCGAAATACTGGCAAGGCAGCATTTTGAAAGGATTTCAGAGGATCTGAACAGATACGGAATAAGATGCGGCCTGCTCATCAGTGCGATGAAAAGCGCGGAAAAAAGAGCGACGGTGGATGCTGCGGCATCAGGTGAAATAGATGTGCTGGTCGGAACGCATGCACTTATTCAAAATGATGTAGCATTTTCAAATCTTGCACTTGTAATCACGGATGAACAGCACAGATTCGGAGTGGATCAGAGAAAGGCTCTGATGAAAAAGGGACGGGCAGCCAACGTATGCGTCATGTCAGCCACACCGATACCGAGAACGCTGGCGAATACGGTTTTCGGCGACATGGATTTCAGCATAATAAGGAGCATGCCGTCCGACAGAAAGAAAATAATCACAAGAGCTCTCGATAAAGCCGGACGAGAAAGAGCTTATATATCTGTAAGAGAGGAGCTCGAAAAGGGGAATCGCGCTTACATAATTGCACCCAGCATAGACAGTGAGGAAGATGAAATCCTTTCGGTAAATTCTCTTTT
>ONDB01000173.1 GCA_900316485.1 uncultured Eubacteriales bacterium | reverse complement strand
GCTCAGCAGGAAGCCGCTGCAAGAGCTCAGCAGGAAGCTGCTGCAAGAACTCAGCAGGAAGCTGCTGCAAGAGCTCAGCAGGAAGCCGCTGCACAGCCTGCAAAGCGCAGACAGTGGTCTACAGATCCCCAGGCAGCTGCTCAGACTCAACAAAATGCTCCTCAGCAGGAAGGTCAGCCAAGACAGCGCAGACAGTGGTCTACAGATGCACCAAGCGGTCAGCAGAATCAGCAGCCCGCTCGTCAGCCCAGACCAGAACAGCCTCAGCAGCGTCCTCAGCGTCCCGAACAGCCGCAGCCACGTCCTCAGCGTCCTGAACAAAGACCTCAGAGAGACTGGAGTGCTACACCTGTTAATAATGAACAGAAAAGACCATCTAACTTCGATGAAGAATCATATGTACAGAACCTCAAAAAGAGGATGGAAAACGACAAGAGTCTTTCAGAACAGCAGGAAAAGCAGTTTACAGATTTCAGTCATGTAGCAGATACTCCGGGTGCTCCGATGAAATTTGACGGCAAGGAAGTAAGAGGAGTAAATGTCAATGTTGTAAGTGCTCCCCAGGCTTCAAAGAAAAATCTTATCGTTCCGATTGTTATCGTTGCATTGCTTGTTATTGCTATGATCGTCATTGTTCTGTTTATGTTCAAGGGCAGCGACGGCTCAGGAGAGGGTCAGACCTCAGGTTCTTCAGTAGCATCCTCTCAGGCAGTTACAACAAGCTCTGGCGCATCCGCAGCAGGCGGTGATAAGGCTGCTGCCAGTGAAATTACTGTTAAATTCAAAAAGCCGGATGCATGGGGAGATTCAGTCAATGTTTATGTATACAGCGGCGGAACAGAGCTTTCAAAATGGCCGGGCGAAAAGATGAAAAAAGAAGCTGACGGTACATATTCTTTTACTATTCCCTCAACTATAGAAAAGCCGCTTGTTATTTTCAACGATGACAAGTCACAGTATCCTCTTCGTGATAAGGTTGGTCTTGATGCAGTTGACGGAAAAACTTACTCTGTTGAAAGCTGATGATTCAGCTTTACTGACTTCATGACAGTTCGGAATTCCCTTTCAATCAACATATATCAAAACAGTTTACGGACGACAGTTTTGCTGCCGTCCGTTTACTATTGAAGGATAATCAGCATATTATCGGCTGCAGCTGTCTGCCTTCAAGTGCTGACTGTACTGCTTCCGGAATAAGTGAAAAATCCGCTACAAGTGAATTTGGTTTTTTTACAGGATCGTCCTGAGAAAATGGTACAAAATAATAATGCCTTGTATTGAGCAGCCTGCCGATATTCTGTGCTGCTGCAGCCAGAGCATCATTTGTTGCTATTGCCAGCAGCACAGGCTTTTTCTGCCGGAGATGTGATTTTACCGCCATCGTAACCGGAGTATCAGTAATGCCTGCACTCAGTTTTGCTGCAGTGTTGCCGGTGCATGGAGCAACAAGCATCAGATCTGTCATTCCGTGTGGACCTATAGGCTCACATTCCTTTATGGTTGAAAGCACCTTGTTTCCGCTGATCTCCTCCGCAGCTCTGCGAATATCCTCAGCACGTCCGAAGCGAGTATCTGTATTATATAAATTACCTGACATTATGGGTAAAATATTATATCCGAGTTCCCGCAGTTTTTTCATCTGCTCCAGAGCCTTGCTAATCGTGCAGAAGGAACCGCACATTGCAAAGCCGATATCAGCAGTTTTCATTTTCCTTCCTCCCCGATGATATTATAAACTGCGTTTTTTATTATAACTCCTGCCGTTTTCGGCGCCACCTTTCCGGGCAGCGAAAGAGCATGATATACAGGAATATTCATTATCCCTGCCGCTTCTCTGTCAACTCCGCCGGGTTGTGACGCAAGATCAATAATGATCGCTCCTGCGGCACAGTCAGCCAGAGTCTTTCTGTCAAAGACAAGGCTTGGAACAGTATTGAATATAAAATCAAAGCGTCCCTTGATACTGCCTGTATTTACAGCCCTCATTCCCGACGCTCTGATAAATTCTATATCTCTGCTCTTCCTTGCACTGACCGTTACCTCAGCACCAAGTCCCCTGAGAAATGACGAAAGAACCCTACCGATTCTTCCGTATCCTGCTACAAGACATTCTGAAGAAGCGAGGGTAATATCCGAATTCTTCATTGCAGCTTCAATAGCTCCTTCTGCTGTGGGTACAGCATTGGCAACTGCAAAATCCTCACGCTTGCCATAAAAATAATGCTCAATACCGCTAAACTCAGATGCAGGCAGACTGCCCTCCAGTCCGCAGAAAACAGGCTGTCCCTTTTTTACAAGTGACAGTATATCTGCAGCGGAAACCGGTTTATCTGAAAATGGAGAATACAGCTGTCTGCCGTCCTTTGATACAGGCAAGGGCAATATCAGGGCATCTGATGCATTTACAGCTGTTTCAGGACTGACATTTTCTATTCCCATTTTCTCATCGCATTTTTCAAAACCGCTGACTAAAACAGCATATCCGTCATCGAGAGCAGAACGTGCACAGTAAAGCTGGCGAATGTCACCCCCGATGATACCAAAGCTTTTTATTTTATTCATATGCTCCTCCGTATCTAATATATCAGCCTTAACCATTACAGCAGTTAGCCTGAACGGTCAGGAATAGTATTTCAGTAAAAAACCTGTTTCAATATAATAATATGACGGTAATCTTCAGTTTGTGCGGTTGCAGCATGAGTTTTCGTATTCCGGGGCGTACAATAATATCTGCATTTACATTGCTCTGAAAGAATCAGAACTCTGTCTAAACAATTAAAACACCGCCGCCCGCCGTTTTTTTGTTTCATGCGGTCAGATTTTATTCAATCCCTTTTCCTTAACTCACCCATCCACAGGGCGGCTTTTAAACGCTTTGCTCTGTTGCATAACGTCAGGAGTGGTATATGTCAGTGTGGCAGTTGCTGAACACTTTCCTCTGGTG
>ONDB01000110.1 GCA_900316485.1 uncultured Eubacteriales bacterium | reverse complement strand
TAATACTTTCTCATACATATCCCACCTTTGCAACTAATTTTAACATAATTATAAACTGCATTTTTTGTTTTGTCTATCAACCATCTTTAACAAATCCAGATGATTTTGTTCGTTATAGTTGCTTTTTTATTCTTTGCACACTGCCCTCACATCTTAAAGAACCGGTAAATAATTGTGTTCACGCTGCAAACGTGGTCACACAAGATATACATAACAGGAGCGAAAAAAAGTTTTGGTGTTCTCTGATTATTACTCTTCATGCCGGCAATAATAACTTTACAAAGACTATTATCCACCTGGGAGAAAAAAGTATGCATGACCTGATAAGGCTTCAAGGAATATGTAAAACCTACAGAACAAAGGAAGAAAAGCTGTATGTGCTTGATAATATTGATATCAGAATAAAAGACGGTGAATTTATTTCTATTACCGGTCAGTCTGGCTCGGGAAAATCTACTTTAATGAATATTCTCGGCTGCCTGGACAGAGCCGACAGCGGAAGATATTATTTCGACGGCATATCCGTAGAAAAGATGAATGACAGAAAGATGTGCCATATGAGAAATAAAAGCATTGGCTTTGTATTTCAGAGCTTTAACCTTATTCCTTCAATGAATTCGCTGGAGAATGTTATGCTTCCACTTATGTACCGTGGGGTATCAAGGGAAAAGAGAGAACAGCTGGCAAAAGAGGCACTTTGCAAGGTTGGACTAGAAAACAGAATGAGTCATTACCCGGTTGAAATGTCAGGGGGACAGCAGCAGCGTACAGCAATTGCAAGAGCAATCGCAATGTCGCCCAAGGTGCTGCTTGCAGATGAACCTACCGGCAGCCTTGATAAAAGCTCCGGAGAAGAGGTGCTTTCTATTATGAAGGAAATGAATAATAAGGGTGTGACTGTTGTCATGATAACCCATGATGAAAAAATAGCCGCTGCCGCCGGAAGACAGATAAGGATCAGCGACGGCAAAATTGTAGATTACTGTTGATAAAAATAATCATGAAAAGATCTTATTATTGTATATTTTATTAGTTTGTTGTTATACTATACAAAAATCAACCGTATCATTATTGCATATTCAATAAAAATATTGGCAAATTTTTTCATAAAACACATTGACATTCTTTTTTTATGTGTTATAATAAGATCATCAGGTAAAGAAAAAACCTGATGGAAAGATGGCCGGAAGAAATATAGACCGGCGCATTGGAAGGTCAACCTGTATTTTTAAGGAGGTTATTATTATGGCAGCAGTTGAGTTACATGATGTAGATGTCCAGGCATTCCTCGCAGAGATAGATAAATGTGAAGGAAATGTATTCCTCGTAACTAATGAGGGTGACCGTCTTAATCTTAAGAGCAAGCTTTGCCAGCTTATAGGTCTTACTCAGCTTATCGAGGGCGGCAAGATCAGCAATGCACATCTTGAGTGTGCAAACCCTGACGACTTGTCAAAACTTTTCAGATTCAATATCTTTGGAGCAGATTCTAATACAAAGGAAGAGGAATCAAAGCCCGAGGAGAAGAAGGACGCAGATAAAGACTGATTAAGTTTTTATATTTATGTAATGGGAAACCGGCACCTTATTTGGTGCCGGTTTTTTTATCTGCAATAGTTACATATTTCTCTCATACAGCATTGTTCACAGTGTGCTGTTCGTGCTGTGCAGACTGCTCTGCCGTGCAGGACGAGTCTGTGACAGAAATCATTGGATTTCTCCGGCGGCAGCAGGGGACGCAGTATTTTTTCAATTTTTGCAGCATCCTTGATATTGTGAAATCCAAGCCTTGAGGTTATCCTTATGCAGTGGGTATCTACCACTACTGCAGGCTTCCCATAAATATCACCTACAACCAGATTAGCAGTTTTTCTGCCGATTCCCGGCAGCTTTACCAGATCCTCAATGGTATCTGGCACAATGCCGCCGTATTCGCTGCAAAGCATCTTTGCCATGGCAGAAATATCTCTTGCTTTTGTTTTGTACAGACCGCAGGTCTTTATCAGCTCTTCGATTTCTTCAACATCAGCCTCAGCAAATGAATTTGCATCAGGAAAACGCTCAAAAAGGGCAGGAGTGACCATATTTACACGCTTGTCTGTACACTGGGCTGCAAGCCTTGTAGCAATAAGAAGCTGCAACGGGTCTGTGTAGTCCAGTGAGCAGATTGCATCCGGGTATTCCTTTTCAAGCAGAAGGACGGCTTTTTCAGCCTTTTCTTTATCAGTCATTTTTTCCTCCACGGACTTATAATAGCCATTTGTAATACTTAACAGGTTTGTAAAAATCTTCATCCCTATCTGCAAGTCCCTCGTTTTCAAGACGGCGCAGCAGTTTATCAAAGTTTTCATCAAATCTGATTACCTTATAGCTTTCATTACTGCCAAAATGAATGGTGAGCCCGATGTATTTTACTTCCGGTTTCGTACAGTTGTCATATGTAACACTGCTTATTTCAGAAAAGTAGTGTTCCTTAGTTATTTTAGGGAAGAGAAAAAAAATTTTTTCTCTGTCAACTACTATTCTTTTTCCATTTCCGCTGAGATGCCTTACAGTATTTGCAATAGCTGCAATTATGAAAACCGTAAGACCCAGAGTAAATAGGACAGAAACCCCTAAAAGAAAAATCTGATCGGGTTTGATACTTTTGCTGAGCATATCCACAATAAGGAATATAAACAGAGCAGTCATGGGGATCATCAAAAAAACAATTAAAGCAAGTCTGCCGATCATTTGTTTTTTTGGCGGTTTAATTACGTATTTTTCATCCATAACAACACTTTCTTTCTTTCTGTTTTCGGTTGTTTAATCATAAGGGAGCTTCAATTGTCAGGGACTTTTCATAGGGTTAGTCAAATCCTGGATTTAAGCTATTGACTCAATCTCTTTTCTTTGAATTGATCTCTTCCAGAGCCATATTAATGAAATCCTCAACAGTCATTGTGCCCATGTTTACATTCTTTCTGTTTCGTACAGAAACAGTGCCTTCCTCGATTTCCTTGTTACCGATAACCAGCATATAAGGAATCTTTTCAAGCTGAGCTTCTCTTATTTTGTAGCCGATTTTTTCGCTTCTGAGGTCAGTTGTAACACGGATACCAGCAGCAAGAAGCTTTTCCTCGATTTCCTTTGCCTTGTCTGCCAGATTTTCGCCGAGGGGCATTACACGAACCTGTTCCGGCATGAGCCACATGGGAAGTGCTCCTGCAAAATGCTCAAGCATATAAGCAAGTGTTCTTTCAAAGCATCCCAGGGAAGTTCTGTGGATGATATAGGGCAGTTTTTTCTGACCGTCCTTATCAATATAGTACATACCGAATTTCTCAGCCAGAAGCATATCAATCTGAATCGTAACGATAGTATCTTCCTTGCCGAAAACATTCTTGTACTGGATGTCCAGCTTAGGACCGTAGAATGCAGCCTCGTCGATACCCACTTCATAGTCAAGACCGATATTGTCAAGGATACGGGACATAGCAGCCTGAGCTTCTTCCCACTGCTCCTTTGTACCCTCGTATTTGTTGTTGGGGTTAGCGGGATCCCACTGTGAGAAACGGAATGTGCAGTCTTCAAGCAGTCCTACCGTATCAAGGAAATACTTAGCAAGCTCCAGACATCCCCTGAATTCATCTTCCAGCTGGTCGGGTCTGATGACATAATGACCTTCGGAGATTGTGAACTGACGAACACGGATAAGACCGTGCATTTCACCGGAAGCTTCATTTCTGAAAAGAGTAGACGTTTCTGTCAGACGCATGGGAAGCTCACGGTAAGAGCGCTGTTTGTTAAGAAATACCTGATACTGGAAGGGGCAGGTCATAGGACGCAGAGCAAAGCATTCCTTTGTTTCATCATCAGCATCGCCGAGAATAAACATACCGTCACGGTAATGATCCCAGTGGCCTGATATTCTGTAAAGGTCACGCTTTGCAAGAAGGGGAGTTTTTGTAAGCTGGCATCCCTTTGCCTGTTCCACATCCTCCACCCATCTCTGAAGAAGCTGAATTACTCTTGCGCCCTTGGGCAGAAGTACAGGCAGACCCTGACCTACATAATCAACCGTTGTGAAATATTCAAGCTCTCTGCCTATTTTATTGTGGTCACGAAGCTTTGCCTGCTCCAGCTTTTCAAGATGCTCTTCAAGCTGAGAAGCCTTGGGGAAGGACACACCGTATACACGACAGAGCTGGCTGTTTTTGCTGTCGCCTCTCCAGTAAGCGCCTGTGCAGGCTGTAAGCTTAACTGCCTTTACAGGTGAAACGCTCATAAGATGGGGACCTGCACAAAGGTCAGTGAATTCGCCTTGCTTGTAGAAGCTGATATTCTCGCCCTTGTCAGAATGTTCCTTGCACAGCTCCACCTTGTAAGGCTCGCCCATATCTTCAAGAAGCCTTACAGCCTCATCGGGGGGAAGCATGAACTTTTCAATTTCAAGGCCTTCCTTAACAATTTTTTTCATTTCTGCAGTAATTTTTTCAAGCTCCTCGGGAGAGAAAGGCTTTTCAACGTCAAAGTCATAATAGAAGCCGTTGTCAATAGCTGGTCCGATAGCAAATTTAGCAGAGGGATACAGACGCTTCACAGCCTGAGCAAGTATATGAGACGTAGTATGCCAGAAAGCCTTTTTGCCGTCCGTATTGTCAAATGTGAGTATCTCAACAGCACAGTCATTCTGAACTGTTGTTCTCAGGTCGCATACAACGCCGTCTATCTTACAGGCGCAGGCGGATTTGTACAGACCCATACCCAGTGATTTTGCGATATCAGCCACACTGACACCGCTTTCAAATTCTTTTACTACATTGTCCTTTAATGTTACCTTTATCATTTTTTCTGCCTCCGGTCGAAATAAATTTAAGTTTTGTTCAGCTGTGATAAAACTGCCTCTCTTCAGGAAGGGGAACATAATGCGAAAAAACGCCCCTGCTGCAAATAATGCAGCAGGGGCGAGTAAAAACTCACGGTTCCACCCTGATTTCCGGTCAAAGACCGCTCAAAGGAAAGCCTTTAGAAACAGGCATTTCGGACGCTGTAACGGGCGTCATTCGTTCCGGCTCAGGCAAAGCGGTTGCCGGAAGGCTCAGAGGCGGTATCGGAAAGACGTATCATACAGCGGCTTGCAGCCGGCGACCGCTGTTCTCTGGAATAATACATTAGTCATATCCGCTTCCTCATCACAGCCGATAAACTATTATGAGTCCACTATATCACGATTAGCCAAAAATGTCAACAGTAATACTTGATATTATTTGCTGATTGTTTTATAATAATTGTATATTTATTCAGATTAATGGTCTGAAATTTTATGGGGAGTAAAAAGTTATGCAGAATAAATCTTTAACAATTGTCGGAATTATAGCCCTGGTGCTTGTGATTGCAGGCTTCGGCGCATTTTATGTCTGGGATACCAACCAGCAGGCAAAGGAGATTGAGCAGTTCCAGAAACAGGATAAGGCGGATAATCAGAGACTGATGAAGCGCACTGAAACTATTTCCAAATATCTTGCGGATGTACAGAAAACCGTCAAGAAGGAGATACCGGGTTTTGTAATCTACGGAGATGAATATGCAGTATCCCGTGGAAATGTAAGCTTTGAATCATATCTGAGAAATGATATCAATAACGAGCTTTTCTATGATCTTAATCTTGAAACTCATTCATCAGCTTCACTTGAAAAGTATAATCTGGAGATTGCGGTTGATAATCGTTCCGCTATTGGCGAGGATTATAATACAATACTTACAAGGTACGGTGTAAAGCCCCTTATTATAGCCGATGATTTTGTAATACCTGCTGGTTCAGAGCGTACAGAGTTGACATTCAAGACAGATGATAACAAAAAGGTGACTTATGCTCTGCAAGATAAGGAAAAACTGGGCAGCACCCATATTTCAGATATCAGCGGCGTTCTGAATTTTTCACCCGGAGAAAAAGGAATACTTCATTATTACTTTATCCGTGATAATGAAGGCAAGGAAACAAAAGTAAAGGCTGGAACAAAGGTACATGCCGAAAGCATGGATTATACTACAGAAACTATTCCGATACTTTATTTCGGGGCAAATGATTTCGGTTCGGCAGAGGCGTATGTAAAGACCCAGAAGGCTATTATTGACCGTCAGGATAAATGCGGCGGCAGATATTTTGTTATTGCAAGAACAGATAAGGATTCTGAGCTTGATAAAGCAATGACAAAGCAGTTCGGAGATAATTACTACCGTATTGATATGAAAAATGTCGGCGAAATAGATTACGAAGCTCTGGCAAAGTCCGTATATACAAAGATGGATAAGCTTGGATATTTTGATAACATCAAGAAATCTGTATCCGAAGCCGAAGCTAAAATCAAGAAATACGACCAGGCAGGATGATAATGTTAACGGGAAAGGATGATAAGGATGAAAAACAAAAGGGTGATTGCTGCCATAATTCTATCATTAGCAGTAGCTGCAGCAGCTTCTGCCTGCGGACAGAATAACCAGAACAGCGAAAAAAGCGAAACTCCTGAAAGCACTGTATCTGCGTCAGATACAGCGTCGTCTGATGATAAAACAGCTTCCGGTTCAGATTCGTCAGAATCAGAAAAGGAAGCTTCAGAAAAAAAGAATGATGAAAAATCAGATACCGCCGGAAACAGCACTGAAAGCACGTCTGCAGAAAGTCAGACAAGTAGCGCCGGGAGTACACCTGACCAGACTCAGACAAGCTCCACCCACGAGATAATACTTATGGATGACACTGAGCAGTCCCAGTCATCGTCAGCCGGAAGCGCATCTTCAAAGCCGTCCGACAAGCCATCCTCAGGTCAGAACAGCAAGCCTTCATCAGGCCAGAGCAGCAAGCCTTCATCAGGCCAGAGCAGCAAGCCTTCATCAGGCCAGAGCAGCAAGCCTTCATCAGGCCAGGGCAGCAAGCCTTCATCAGGTCAGAGCAGTAAGCCTTCCTCAGGTGAGACATCACAATCCAGCTTACAGGATGAATTGGATAAAATACCGCTGGGTGAATATGAAACACCCATAATCCCGGCAATATGACAGAATGTGGAATAATATATGAAAAAAACATATAGAATTGCAGACAGAGTAATATTAATCGACTCCCTGTATCCTGATGTACATAAGCTTTGCGGCGGATACGAAGCTGAGGGACAGCCTGAAATAACGGTATGCACCACAGAAGAGGATATAGAAACAGAGCGAATAAAATCAGCCAGGGAAGACGAAATCGAGAATATACCCGTCAGGATATTCAGTCCCGGCTATCTTGAGGAGCTGGCAGTATACAGAAAGATAGCAGAAGCAATGCTGCGGTATGATACATTTCTTTTTCACGGTTCGGTAATATCAGTTGATGGGGAAGCCTATATTTTTACAGCCAAAAGCGGAACGGGCAAATCCACTCATACAAGATTGTGGCGTGAATACCTGGGTGAGCGTGCTGTAATGGTAAATGACGATAAGCCCCTTATCTCCGTAAAGAACGGAAAAGCCCTTGTATACGGTACACCGTATAACGGCAAACATGGTATCGGCAATAATATCTGTGTGCCGATAAAGGCAGTGGCAGCCGTTGAAAGAAGCATTGAAAATCATATCGGACAGGCAGAAAAATCTGAGCTATATACACTGTTTTTGCAGCAGATATACAGACCTGCCAGTATAGAAGGTCTTTCAGATACCCTCAGACTGCTGGACGCGTTTATTGAATCTGTCAGCCTTTATAAGCTTGGCTGCAATATGGATATCAGCGCTGCAAGAATAGCATATGAGGGAATGAATAAATAAAGCAGGAAAGGCTGAGTTTTTTCCTGAATCGTATTGCGGGGTATTTGCTCCGCAATTATTGATATATGGAATAACCGCCCGGATTTCTGCAGATAATAAAACAGTCAGTCTTTTTGCTGTTGAGCTTTCAGCAGAAGGTAAACATTATTATCCGGAGCCGGGAGGTAATACTATGTCACACAGAATCGGAAAAAGAACAATACGACTTGATAATCAGGTAGGTATACGGTCTGCAGCGGCAGTTGCAGGAAAAAAAGAGGGAGAGGGTCCCCTGAGCAAATTCTTTGATAAAGTTTACAAGGACGACTTACTGGGAGAAGAAACATGGGAAAGAGCCGAAAGCCGGCTGCAGCACAATGCTGCAGAATGTGCCCTTGCCGGAGCAGGAATGACAGCTGATGAAATAGACGCTGTATTTGCCGGAGATCTTCTTAATCAGTGTATTTCATCCACCTTCGGACTTGAATCCTTCAGCATACCCTTTCTTGGTCAGTACGGAGCCTGTTCCACAATGGCTCAGGCAATGCTTACAGCGGCGCTGCTTGTTGACAGCGGAGGACTGAAAAATGCACTGGCTGTCACATCGTCTCATTTCTGTTCAGCTGAAAGACAATTCAGGCTGCCCATTGAATATGGTGGTCAGAGAAACCTTACCTCACAGTGGACAGTTACCGGTGCGGGAGCAGCAATACTTTCTGCAGAACCGTCAAAGATCGTAGTTTCAGATATAACTGTGGGAAAGATAGTGGATATGGATATCAAGGACGCTGATAATATGGGAGCAGCAATGGCACCTGCAGCAGCAGACACCATTTCCGCCTATCTCAGCGACAGCGGAACATCAGCAGAAGACTATGACCTGATACTGACAGGAGATTTAGGCTTTGTTGGTTCTGAGCTGCTCTGTGAGCTTATGAAGCAGAATAAGCAGGACATCGCAAAACAGCATAACGACTGCGGAAAGCTGATATTCAGCAGAACAGCTCAGGACGTTCATGCCGGTGGTTCAGGATGCGGTTGCTGTGCATCGGTATTCTGTGGTTATATAATGGAAAGACTGGAGTATGGGGAATTAAAAAATATACTTTTTGCCCCCACAGGAGCTTTATTGTCTCCGACTTCATCACAGCAGGGAGAAAGCATACCTGGAATATGTCATTTGCTGCATATCAGGAGAAATGATTAACAGATTATAATGATGTGACAGGAAAATAGGCACGTTTAAAAAAACAGAGGTGAAAAACATGAAAAAATCAATCAGATATTCAGCAGCAGTTATTCTGACAGCAGTGCTTCTTTCTGGCTGCAGCTTCGGCAGCAGGCAGGAAAGCAGCACTCAGCCGGAAAGTCAGATAAATTCTGCAGCTTCGGAAGAGCAAGAAAGCAGTAAAGCTGCACAGGAGATCTCAGCTGAGGAAAATTCAGACTCACTGACCTCATCAGAACAGAGCAGCAAAACCGAAAAGTCCTCAGAAACGAAAAAGACAGCTGAAATCGGAGCCGGAGATATCAAGACAAAAGAACCGGACAGCAATAACGCAAAGCTTTCTGCCGGATCATATGATATTAAAGTTGGAAGCAAGACTGTAAAGCTCAGCGGAGCATTTGTTGTTGACGGAACGGAAGCAACGATTGACGGCGGCACATGGAACAGTACCAGCTCGGATGAAAATGTATTTCTTGTAATAAACGGCGGTAAGCTGACCCTGAAAAACGCTGTACTCAAAAAAACTGGCATGGCTTCTAAAAACGACAGTACAAGAACTTCCGATGTATCTGATGATTACAATTTCTATGGTCTGAATTCCGTTGTGCTTGTTGTGGGAGAATCCAGCAGCGCTGATATACAGGGATGTACCATTGAATCAGACTGCAGCGGAGCAAATGCCGTTTTCTCTCTTGATTCTTCAAGGATAGATGTTTCAAATATAAGCATCAAGACAAATGGAAACAGTTCCAGAGGCGTATATGCTACCTATGGAGGCATAATTAATGCTGATCATCTGGATATAACAACAACAGGTGCCCATTGTGCGCCAGTTGCTACAGACAGAGGCGGGGGATATGTTACCATAAAGAATTCAAATCTGACTTCTTCAGGTGATGGCAGTCCTAACATATATTCTACAGGGGAGATAAATGCAGAAAACTGTGTGGGAGTATCCACCGGTGCACAGGCGGCTGTAATAGAAGGCAAGAATTCCATAACTCTGACAGGCTGTGATTTCACAGTATCAGGCAGCGGAAATAACGGAATGATGCTTTACCAGAGTATGTCGGGAGATGCATCGGATTCAGACGCAACAGCTTCTGTATCTACCCTTACCATGACGAATACAAAGATAAACTGCCAGCTTGATGCGCCTATGTTCTATATTACAAATACCAAAAGCGTAATCAATCTTTCCGGCGGCAACAGTATCACAACAGTCTCCGGAAACCTTGTAAACGCAGCAGCAGGCAGATGGGGCAGCGACGGTTCCAATGGCGGAAATCTTACCCTGAATATTTCAGGCGAAAGCTACAGCGACAGTATAATAGCTGACGATATCAGCTCAGTAACCGTAAATCTGACATTGGATTCAGCCTTTACCGGAGAAACCTCCGGCAAGGTAGGAATACAGTTATGATAAAATGCCCTGATTAATTACGAATTAATACCGGAAAAAACATAATAAAACATTTTCAACCGCTCTCATTGAGGGCGGTTTCTCCATAATATAAAGTTCAGAAATGATCCTGTGTTTAACAAAAGACAATTACTGTAAAGATTATTCAAGACAATAAAAGGCGAGCTGAAATATTGATAATACTACGTATGTAAAAGGATTAACGACAGTTATTCAAAGCCAAAAAGTAAATAACAGTTGCAATTCTGAATAAATAATAGTAAACGCATGAATACTGATTTTTCAGCATCCATGCGTTTACTGTTTCTGCCGATGGCGGGACTTGAACCCGCACAACTTTCGTTACCTGATTTTGAGTCAGGCGTGTCTGCCATTCCACCACATCGGCACGTCATTCAATTGCCTAATAATTATACAACATCTTTTTTTATTTGTCAACCGTTCCGCCGCCGGTTCCGCAACGTAATGGTGTCGCTTCACTACGTTACGCTCTAAATGCGCCTGACTATTTTACTGCCCGCGGTGCTGCTGTAATTGCTTGGGTTACTTAATCTTAACTGATTCTGGTTTTAATAACCCCAGAATTATTTTACATGAACACCGGCAGTACCAGGTTGGTGACATGGTTTATTTGGATACAGAATTGTTATTGAAGTGGAAAGGGAAATGTGATAGAATATAATGGATAAGTTAAAACTATTAATCTCATAATGAGAGAGGGAATTGAAATGAAACGATTTATTTTTATTCTGTCAATCATCGTTCTTTTATGCGCTGTGTCCGGATGCAGTAATTCTTCCGGAAATGATACTTCATCTGCTTCTCAGACTTCTTCTGCAGAAACTTCCACTCAGAAGGATGATTCCGAAGAACAGTCTGCAGAACAGTCTGCGGATGTATCACAGACATCAGAACAGACATCAGAAAGCTCGTCGAACGGTACTAACCTTGTTATGAAGAACTTCGGAGAGCTTTGGATGGGTGACCAGTACTATATTGATGTTCTGATGACTCAGGAATATGATGAGTCAAAGTTCGGCACATCTTCAGGGGAAACTTCTTCTTCTGCTGAATCATCCGCTGTATCAGAAGCTTCGGAAGTTTCAGAAAAAACCGATGTATCGGCAGAGAGTTCGTCAGATTCTTCGATGAAAACCGTTACATACGATTATATCATCGCAGTTGATTTCAAGAATGATAAAGCCGGACTGAATATGATATCCGAGATGGGTAACAGAGCTACCGTAGTAGATGATTATACCATCTATGAGATCAATCATAAGGATAAGACATATACCAAGAGCCCATATAACGGTCATGCTGAAGATTTCGGAGAAGAATTCACTGTAAAGATCTGCCTGGGAATAATCAATAACTGTACATTGGTGGACAGCGGCAAAACTACTTATAAAGGTCAGGATGTACTATTTGAGAAATATACGGTGCAGTCACAGCTTCCCGGTGTATCAGACCCAGAGATAACATATTATTTTGATTCATCCCAGAAGCCGGTAGCGGAAGAGGTAGTTACTGAAACAGGAAAGAGTACATTTACCTTCCGTACGGTATCAAATACCATTCCGGTGCAGGACATCCTGAAGGTGCCTGCAGGATACAAAGAAGTATCAGAAAGCTCAGCCAGCGAATAATTTCTGGTAGTTAAAAAGCTGACTGATAATTGATTCTGATAAGACCTGAAAGACAGGATCCGGAATTTTTACAATCAGCCGGTCAATTTGAATGATGGAGAATAAATGAGATGAGTGCTAAAAACAATACTGAAAAAACTGCTTCAATATCAGAAGAAGCAGTCAGGTTTCAGCCTTCGGCTGATACGGGATTATCAGCTGAACAGGCTATGCAAAGGAAAAAAGAAGGTCTTTACAACCGCAATACCCAGCCAAAGGGCAAAAGCGTAAAAAGAATACTGTATGATAATATTGTCACGCTGTTCAATATGATAAACCTGCTTCTGGGAATAGCTGTGCTTCTTGTAGGCTCATATAAGGATATGCTGTTTCTGGGGGTCATGTTCTTCAATACTATTATAGGTATAATACAGGAACTAAGGGCTAAATCGGCTATTGAAAAGCTTTCTATAGTTTCGGAAACAAAGGCAACTGTAATCCGCGACGGAAAAAAAATCAAGGTATCTACTGAGGAAATTGTTCTCGATGATATTATAGAGTTTTCTCAGGGCAATCAGATACCTGTGGATTCAATTCTTATCAGTGGTGAATGTGAGGTAAATGAATCTCTGCTAACAGGTGAATCTGACGCTATCATTAAAAGAAGCGGAGATATGGTGCTGTCTGGAAGCTTCGTTGTCAGCGGAAAATGCATAGCAAAGGTAGAACACGTTGCAGAGGACAATTACGCTTCAAGGATTTCTGCAGAGGCTAAGTATACAAAGAAAATCAATTCCGAGATAATGATAACTCTCCGGTCAATTGTAAGGATTCTTACCTTCATACTTCTTCCGCTTTCTGCGCTTCTGTTCCTCAGACAGTTCAATATTGCTTCAGATACATCTGTTGTTGTTCCCACACTTTTCGGCGGAGTACCAGAAGGTCTTCAGCAGGTAGTAGTCCAGACCGTTGCTTCTATAACAAGCATTATTCCCGAAGGTCTTATGCTTCTCACAAGTACGGTTCTTGCAGTAGCCGTCATCAGGCTTTCTCAGAAAAAGGTGCTGGTTCAGGAGCTTTACTGTATCGAGACACTTGCAAGGGTAGATGTTCTTTGTCTTGATAAGACAGGAACAATTACCGAAGGCTGCATGCAGCTTGCCGATGTTATTCCATACGGAGATTCGGAAAAGGAAAATGTAGAATCAGCTCTTTCAGCTCTTGCCTGTTCGCTGGATGATACAAACGCTACATTTATGGCACTTAAGGATGCCTATGAGGGGAAGAGTACCCTGAAAGCAGATAAGCTGATACCCTTTTCATCCGAAAAGAAATGGTCGGGAGCTCATTTTGAAAGTGAGGGCACCTATATCATGGGAGCAGCTGAATTCATTCTGGGAGTAGTTCCGGCTGACTTGAAGGAAATGCTTGAAAAATATTCAAAGGAGCACCGTGTAATAATCGCTGCACATTCAGATAATGATTTTAAAGGCAAGGAGCTTCCGGATGATATAAAGGTCATAGGAATTGCTCTTATCAATGACAAGATACGTGCAGAAGCGCCCCAGACACTTAGATATTTTGCGGATCAGAAAGTAGATGTAAAAATCATTTCTGGCGATAATCCTGTGACTGTATCCAATGTTGCAAAAAGAGCAGGGGTGAAAAACTGGGATAAATATGTGGACGCCACCACCCTGACCGATGACGGGCTGATTGACGAAGCAATGGAGAAATATACTGTTTTCGGAAGGGTTACTCCTGCCCAGAAAAAGAAATTTGTTCTCTCTCTTAAAAGCAAGGGACATACTGTTGCGATGACAGGCGACGGAGTAAATGATGTTCTTGCACTTAAGGAAGCTGACTGCAGTATTGCAATGGCACAGGGCAGTGATGCGGCACGAAACGTTTCACAGCTGGTACTGCTTGATTCAAATTTTGCATCAATGCCTAAGGTGGTTCTGGAGGGTAGAAGAAATATTAATAATATACAGCGCTCAGCTACGTTGTTTATAGTTAAAACTTTGTTTTCCATATTGCTGGCGGTGCTGTTTATATTTGTAAGCGCACATTATCCTTTCAGACCCATACAGTATACGCTGATAAATGCTTTTACTATTGGAATACCTTCATTCATACTTGCTCTTGAACCAAATAAGGAAAGAATAAAGGGTATATTCATATTCAATATTCTGCGAAATTCCGTTCCAGCAGGACTGACAATAGTACTGGCAATTATATTGTCTATCATCTCCCAGAAGCTTCTGGGGCTTTCTGACCTTGAATATTCTACATTGTGTGTGCTTACTCTTTCTGCAGGTGCAATGATGATACTGTTCCGTATTTCCTGTCCCTTCAATAAACTCAGGGTAGCCTTGTTCATTCTGATGAATGCAGGACTTCTCGTCGGCGTAACCGTATTCAGATGGTTCTTTGATTTTTCTGTCATCACAATGAATATAATATTGTCGTTTGCTGTTATATTCGTG
>ONDB01000002.1 GCA_900316485.1 uncultured Eubacteriales bacterium | reverse complement strand
GTAAGAATAAAGAATCTGAGGATTCAGAAAAAGACTGCTGTAAGGATAAAAACTCAGATGGTTCTGAAAAGGACTGCTGTAAAAATGAGAATTCCGAAAACTCTCAGATACCTGACTGCTGCGGCGGATAATATTTTGAATCTTAATTGAAACGTCAAGCGGGAATAGAATTGATTTCAGCTCAATGATTTCCTTTGACATATTACTGAATGCGAAAGGATAATGAATTATGAATAGAAAAATTACTGCGGCTCTTCTTGCCGCTGCTCTTACTGCAGCTGCTTTTGCAGGATGCAACACTCAGAACGAAAACACAGTTTCAGACAATAATACTTCTGCTGCGGATTCAGCAGCTGCAGATAACTCTTCTGCTGATGCTGCTTCATCCGCTGCTGAAAACAGCGCTTCATCAGGAAAACTTGAAAAGACAAGCTTCAACCTGGGACACCTTAATTCAACAGCTCATCTTCTGGGCTTTGTAGCAAAGGAGGAAGGCTACTTTGAAGAGGAAGGACTTGATGTTACTCTCACACTGTTTTCATCAGCAGCAGAGCTTTCAACAGGTCTTGAATCCGATAAGCTTGACGTAGCCTTTATCGGTTCCGTTCCTTCCCTTACCTTCCAGAGTCAGGGACATGACCTTACTATTTTCGGCGGTGCAATGACAAACGGCCACGGCTATGTTATTAAGCCGGAGTATGTAGAAGGTCTTGATAAATGGGATGTAAGTATTCTCAAGGGAAGAAATGTTGCTTCTGTAAAAAACAGTGTACAGGATGCGGAGCTTCAGCTTCTTCTTAAGGACAAGGGTATAGAGATCGGCGAAGGCAAGGATAAGGTAAATATTGTTTACTTTGACAGCCAGAAGGATGCTTACAATGCCCTGCAGAATGATTCAATAGATGCAGTATCAGCATATTCGCCATATACCTCACTTGCTGAAAGCCAGGGCTATAAGATAGTTTACCGCTGCTCAGAAGAACCTCTTCTCAAGAATCAGCCCTGCTGCCGTCAGGTTGCTTCTACAGCAGCTCTCAGTAAATACCCCAATTCCTATAACGCTTTTGAAAGAGCGCTTATCAAAGCATATAAGTTTACTCAGGAAAATAAGGAACAGACCGTCAAGGACGTAAAGAAATACATTGATATCGAAGAGGATCTTATCAATACAGAACTTTACGGCGGTTACGGTACATCTGTTCCGGATCCTGACAAGCAGGGAACTGTGGCTCTTAAGGATTCAATCGTTAAGCTTGGCTATACTGAGGATTACGATATAGAAAAGCTTTATAATACTGATATTTACAAGAATGCACTTGCAAGCCTTATCAAGGAGAATCCTGATGATAAGATCTATGCAGAGCTTCAGAAGCATTTTGATGAATTTGAATAATACAGAGATGAATGTATATGAGTAAAATAGAGATCAGAAATTTAACAGTAGATTATATCGAAAAGAAAAAAAGCTTTACAGCACTCAAGGATGTCAGCTTTTCCATTGAGGAAGGTGAATTCGTCAGTGTGATAGGCTCCAGCGGCTGCGGAAAAAGCACGCTGCTGAGCATCCTTGAGGGCATCAATACCCCCACAGACGGTGAAATACTTATTGACGGCGAACCAATAAAGGGTACAGGTGCAGACCGTGGAGTAGTATTCCAGCATTATTCCCTGTTTCCCTGGATGACTGCAAGAAAGAATGTAGCCTTCGGTGTCAAGCAGGTCAATAAAAGTGCAAGCCGCAGCGAAAGACTTAAAATTGCTGATGAATTCCTTGAAAAGGTAGGACTTGAGCAGTTCAAGAATAAATATCCTTCCCAGCTTTCCGGCGGTATGCAGCAGAGAGTTGCTATCGCAAGGGCGCTGGCAATGGATACGGATATACTGCTGATGGATGAACCCTTCGGAGCAATAGATGCAAAGAACCGCACAATACTGCAGGAGCTTCTTCTGGAGCTGTGGGAGGGGGACGGCAGCAAGGCGAGAAAGACCGTTGTTTTTGTCACCCATGATATAGATGAATCTATACTGCTCTCAGACAAGATAGTTATGATGACAGCTAATCCCGGACGGGTATACAGGGAGATCAGGGTTCCCTTTGACCGTCCGAGAAACAGGGCGCAGCTTGTGCAGACAAAGGAATACAACCAGTTCAGAAACAAGCTGCTTTCCCTTTTCTACAGTGATATTGCTGAGAAAATCGGCGGCGAGGAGGTCGTACTTTAATGAATATACAGGCAAAATCTGCTGCACCACCGGCAATAGAATTTGATAAAAAAGAAAAAGCGGCTTCAAATCTGAAAGCAGAGCTTTTCCGCAGATATTTCAGAGTAGTTCATGCTCTTTTTGCTGTGCTTATGCTTATTCAGTTTATACCGGATAAGCTTGCTTCAGAAACATATGCTTCTTATGCGATTTGGTTTGCAGTCGGAGTTGAGGTGCTTACGCTTGTTGTTTCAGCGATAATAAAAAAGCCGCTGGCTCTCAACCTGTTTGTCGATATAGTAAGCTTTATCTACGGCCTGCTTATTGCGTGGACACTGGCAACAGCGAAATTCAATCTGCTCAAACCTTCACTGTTCCCGCCCCCGGGAAAGGTGTTCTGGCAGGCAATAGACGATTACGATAAGATACTGGTAAATGTCCAGAGCTCTATAGGAATAATATTACAGGGTTATCTGCTTGCAATAGCCGTAGCCGTTCCTCTGGGACTGTTCCTGGGCTGGAGCGCAAGACTGGGCAGTGCAGCTACCTATGTTTCAAAATTTCTCGGCGCAATACCGCCGATAGTATATATACCCTACGGTATCGCTTTGCTGCCTACCTTCCGTTCGGTGTCGGTATTCGTAATCTTTCTTGCAACATTCTGGCCGGTTCTCGGAGGAACGATGAGCGGCGTTATGAATGTTGAAAAAAAGACCATAGATTCAGCCAGAGTGCTGAACGTAAATAAATTCACAATGCTTTTCTCCATTATTCTTCCGGCTTCTCTGCAGCAGATATTCATAGGCTGCAACCAGGGACTTACAGTATCATTTGTACTGCTTACATCAGCGGAAATGATCGGAGCACAAAGCGGTCTGGGTTATTACATAAAGAATTATTCAGACTTCGGCGATTATACAAGAACTATCGTTGGTCTGATAGTAGTAGGAATAGTTATAGTTTTTATTTCGTTTATTTTCAACAGGATACAGAAATTCCTGCTTCGCTGGAAAATCTGACGGGAGGGAATATAGTGACAGAAATATTATGGCACGGCCGCGGAGGTCAGGGAGCTTTCACTGCCGCAAGACTTCTTGGAGAAGCATATGCACTGAAGGATGGATCATATGCACTGGCATTTCCATCCTTTGGCCCCGAACGCAGAGGCGCACCCATAAGAGCTTTTACAAAGCTTGACAGCAAGCCCATCGGCAACCGCAGCGAGGTAAAAAAAGCTGATTTCAGTATCTTTCTTGATGATACACTTTTCAGCGACAGCGCCTTTGACGAGCTTAAGCCGGGAGGAAAGGTGCTGCTTAATACAAAGAAAAAAACAGATGACCCCAGAGTCATTACAATAGACGGTGACAGCATTGCCGGAAATTATCTGGGAATGCCGATAACCAATACGATTTTGCTGGGAGCACTGGCAGCGGTTTCAGGGCTGGTAACTGTGGATGAGATAGCACAGTCCATATCGCTTTCAATGCCTCAGAGAATACGTGAAAAAAATATTAACGCAGTAGCTGCGGCATATGAGGAGGCGCTGCAATGAAGCCTTTTTTAAGAGAAAAAGTTCCTTCGGGAATTGATGATATCCCCAACGTCACCGCATATGAAGCCGGTTATCTTGTTACAAAAAACTCAGGCTGGAGAAATTTCAGACCTGTTATTGATACTCAGAAATGTGTAGGCTGCCTCAGCTGTTATCTTCATTGTCCCGACGGAGTTATTTTCCGAAAGGACGGCAAGGTGGCAATAGATTATGATTTCTGCAAAGGCTGCGGTATCTGTGAAAAGATATGCAGACCCGGAGCAATTGTAATGGAGGCGGAAAAATAATGGCAAAAAAGTTTTTATCGGGCAATGAAGCCTTTGCCTATGGAATAAGGCTTGCAAGACCCCAGGTTATTTCCGCTTATCCTATCACTCCCCAGACGATAGTTGTTGAAAAGCTCTCGGAGTTTGTAGAGGACGGCAGTCTGAAAGCAGAATTCATTCATGTGGAAAGCGAGCATTCTGCACTTTCCTGTGCAATGGGAGCTTCCTCAGTAGGAGCCAGAGCATTTACAGCTACATCATCACAGGGGCTGTTATATATGGCGGAGGGTCTGCCCTATGCTGCAGGAGGACGCTTTCCTATAGTAATGATGAATGCGAACCGATCTACAGCCCTTCCGTGGAATATATACGGAGATCAGAGGGATTCAATCTCACAGCTTGACAGCGGATGGATACAGGCTTATGCAGAAAACGCACAGGAAGCCCTTGATCTTGCGCTTATGAGCTTTTACATAGCGGAACATAAAAAAGTCAGCACTCCTTTCATGGCGAATCTTGACGGCTTTGTGCTGACACATACATATGAAGTGGCTGATGTTCCTTCTCAGCAGCAGGCGGATGAATTTCTGCCGGCCTTTGAAACGGAAAACAAAATGTCACTTGATACTCCGAAAAATCTGGGCTTTTCTGCCGGACCTGATACGAACACCTATTTCAAGTATAAGGAGCATATCGGTATTCTTAATGTGAAAGAGGTGGTCAGAGAAGCTGAAGAGCGTTTTGAAAAGGTTTTCGGCAGACACTATACAGGACTTACAGAAAGCTACAGAACAGAGGATGCAGATTATATCCTTATTACTCTGGGAAGCATTTCCGGCCTTGTCCGTGAAGTTGTTGACAAGCTCAGAAACCAGGGAAGAAAAGCCGGACTTCTGAGAATACGCTACCTGCGCCCCTTCCCTAATGAGGAAATAGCAGATGCGTTAAAAAACGCAAAGGCTGCGGCTGTTCTTGAAAAGGATATATCCTTCGGCAATGAAGGCACGGTATATACCAATGTGAATTCTGCTTTGCAGAAAGCAGGAATATCAATCCCGGTTTCAGACTATATCGGCGGTCTTGGGGGAAAGAATATTTCCGCAGAGGAGATAGAAGGTATATTCAGCAGCATTGCTAAGGAAAAAACAGTTGTTGAATTTCTCGGCATAGGAGGTGAGGACAGTGGCGGTTAATGCAAAGACATTGAATGAAACAGAATTCTTTTACGGTCATAAGGCCTGTGCAGGCTGCGGAGGCAGTCTTGCAGTAAGGATAGCACTTAAGGTTCTTGGAGAAAATTCATTTGCAGTGCTGCCGGCAGGATGTATGTCGGCTGTAGGATTCAATTTTCCCCAGCTTTGCTTCGGCAATAATGCCATTATATCCACCTTTGCAGGAACAGCGTCAATGCTCACCGGTGTTGAAGCCGGACTCAGGGCACAGGGAATAACAGATTTCCATGCCGTAGGCTTCGCAGGTGACGGAGGTACTGCTGATATCGGTCTTCAGGCGCTCTCGGGAGCTATTGACAGAAACGATGATATTCTTTATATCTGCTATGACAATGAAGCCTATATGAACACAGGCATTCAGAAAAGCTCACTCACCCCGTTCGGAGCGAGAACAACAACAACACCTGCGGGAAAGAATATTCACGGCAATCTCAGACCAAAAAAGAATATGTTTGAGATAGTAGCTGCCCACGGCATACCATATGCTGCCACCGCAAGCGTAGGTTATCTTAATGACTTCATGCGCAAGGTGGAAAAGGCAAAGAGCATTAAGGGCACAAAATATATTCATATTTTAGCCCCCTGTCCTACAGGCTGGGGAATAAAGACAAATGAAACTGTTGAGGCTGCAAAAGAGGTAGTGGACTGCGGATTGTGGTATCTTGCTGAATACGAAAACGGTGAGTTCACCCTGAATCACAGGCCAAAGGAATTTTCAAGTGTTGAAAGCTATCTGAAAAAGCAAAGCAGATTCAGACATCTTACAGATAACGATATAGAAATAATAACAGCCTCCCGTGATAAGAAATGGGAGTATATAAACAAAAATTTCAGGTAAGCCATTGAAAAAACTCCGCAGCGGTGAAGTGTCTGCCGGCTGCGGCAGGCACAGCACCCTGAGGTCAGAAAAAAGACCCCCGGGAGAAAAGTCGTTAAATATATACAGCCGCCTGTAAATGACGGCAATAACTAAAAAGAAAAAGGAGATATTGACCATGAGCAGAGATGTAAATAATAAATACTGGGACGAAGAGCTTGAAACGCTTCCCCGTGAAGAACTTGAAAAAAGGCAGCTTGCAGACCTTAAGGAAATTGTTAAATTCGCATATGACAATGCACCTTACTATAAGCGTTCATTCGATGAAGCAGGCGTTAAGCCGGAGGATATAAAAACACTCAAGGATATTCAGAAGTTCCCCTTTATCAATAAAAAGACACAGCGTGATACACAGGGCGTGGGTTCATTCCTGGGGGAGCTGGCAGCCGTTCCTGAGGAGGACGTTGTGTTTATTTCAACATCCTCAGGCTCAACAGGTGTTCCTACCATGAGCCCGTTTACAAAGAAGGATTTTGACGAATTCCAGGAAACAGAGAGCCGCTGGTTCTGGCAGGTAGGTATGCGTCCGAATGACCGCTATGTTCACGCACTGAATTTCTCGCTTTATGTAGGCGGTCCTGATGTTATCGGAGCACAGAATCTTGGTGCCCTCTGCATATGGGGAGGTACTCTCCCGAGCGAAAGACTGCTTTTCGTGCTGAAAACATATAAGCCTACCGTTATCTGGACCTCGCCTTCATATGCATGGCAGCTGGGTGAAAAGGCACTTAAAAGCGGTATAGATCCTAAAAAGGATCTTAATATCAAGAAGATAATTGTTGCCGGCGAGCTTGGTGGTTCTATTGCTGCAACAAGAAAGGCTATTGAAGATATCTGGGGAGCAGAGGTTTATGACTTCTACGGTCTTTCTGATATATTCGGTGCCTGCGCTGCAATGTGCGAAGCAAAGGACGGACTTCATATTGCAGAGAATCATATCCTTGTTGAAACTGTTGATATACATACCGGAGAGGTGCTTGAGCCAGGTCAGGTAGGTGAGCTTGTATTCACTACTCTCAGAAAGCATGCACGTCCTCTTATCAGATTCCGCACAGGTGATATCGGCTGGATCGACAATACAAAGTGCTCCTGCGGAAGAACTCACGGCAGAATCCATATCCAGGGCAGAAAGGATGACATGTTCATTGTTTCAGCTGTTAATGTATTCCCCAGCGATATTGAAGCTGTTGTACGTGAGCAGAGCGGTATTACAGGAGAATATCTTATCAGAATATTTGAAAAGGACTTTACAAACAAGTATGCCGTTGAGATAGAAAAGAATGCCGACAATCCCAAAACAGATGAGGAAGTGGCAGCAGAGGTAACAGCAGCTCTTAAAGCACGAATCGGTGTAAAGCCTGCAAGGGTTATTGTTCATCCGGACGGCGGACTTGATACACGTTCAGAGCACAAATCCAGACGTGTAATTGACGAGCGTACACTTGACTATAATATCTGATTTGGTTATTATAATAAAGCATGATGTTATTCCGGGCGCAGCAAAGAAGCTTTGCAAAGGTTTCTTACCTCGTCCGGAATGACAGAATTTCAAAATATAATTGCTAATTGATCAGGAGGCAGATGATATGCCAGCACTTTCTAAGAGAACTGAAAATTTCACTGATTCAGTAATAAGACGTATGACGAGAATTTCAAATCAATACGGCGCAGTAAATCTTTCCCAGGGCTTTCCTGATTTTGAGCCTCCCAGGGAGCTGCTTGACAGACTTGCACAGGTTGCAGACGAGGATTTTCACCAGTATTCAATAACCTGGGGCGCACAGAATTTCCGCGAAGCTCTTGCACAGAAGCAGTCCGGACTTATGGGCAGGACTATTGACCCCAACGGTGAGATAGTTGTGACCTGCGGCAGTACGGAAGCGATGATGGCTGCAATGATGACAGTAACCAATCCCGGCGACAAGGTCATAGTATTTTCACCCTTCTATGAAAATTACGGCGCAGATACTATTCTTTCCGGAGCACAGCCCATATATGTTCCGCTTCATCCGCCGGAGTTCAGTTTCAGTACTGACGAGCTGGAGGCTGCTTTTAAACAGAACCCCAAGGCACTTATTCTGTGTAATCCCTCAAATCCCTGCGGCAAGGTGTTTACCTATGACGAGCTGAAAATAATTGCTGACCTTGCGGAGAAATATGATACCTTTGTAATTACAGATGAGGTATATGAGCATATTGTATATGAGCCGTATAAGCATATTTATTTTGCATCTCTTCCGGGAATGTGGGAGAGAACTATTTCCTGCTCATCGCTTTCAAAGACCTATTCCATAACAGGCTGGCGGCTGGGATATATTATAGCACCGCCGCATATCATTGATACTGCAAAGAAGGTACATGATTTTCTTACAGTCGGAGCTGCTGCACCCCTGCAGGAAGCTGCAGTAACTGGTCTGCGCTTTGGTGACGAATACTACCGTGAGCTGCAGAAAAAATATACTGAAAAGAGAGACCTGTTCCTGAAGGGACTCGACGATATAGGCATTGAGCATACTGTTCCTCAGGGAGCTTATTATATACTTCTTGACATATCATCCTTTGGCTATAAGAGCGACCTTGAATTCTGTGAAGCTCTTGCAAGAGATGTAGGAGTAGGTGCAGTGCCCGGTTCAAGCTTTTTCAGAGAAAACGTAAATAATCTTATCAGGTTGCATTTTGCGAAGAAAAACGAAACTCTGAATGAAGCACTCAACAGGCTCGAGCATATTAATAAACTTAAAAGAGGCTCAGCTTATTAACAGGGTATGAGGCTGCTGCATTAAAATAATGCATTATATCTTCAATAAAAACAAAAGTCGATGAATTTTTGGTTCATCGACTTTTATTTTTTTAAGATTTTATTGACTGTGAAAAATGCACAACAAGAACAAAACGTATTATTACAGAATGCGTATGGTTATTTCTCGGGACTAAAAAATGATTGTATATTATAGACAATTTCAAAATAATCTGTTATTATTGAAAATAGAATTATAATTGTGAAATCAGCCTGTCTTATCCTGAAAAAAACGCATTGTATCTTTTTTCAGAGAATAAAGACGTCCGAAACAAAAAAGAAAGGATGTTGCAGTATGATAAAAAAAGCAGCAGCATTACTGCTTTCCCTGCTCATGGCGGTATCGTTCGCATCATGTGCTTCGGAAGAGCCTGCTATGCCTCAGCCTGAAACAAAGAATAAAACTGATATTCCCAAGCCTGATATCGGGGAAAACTACTATGGAAATATCAATTACGATTATCTTATAAATGGTCAGATTCCCTACGGAAAGGAAAGCTACAGCCATTTTGACGATATCTCCAATGAAATGGAAAAATATCTTTACGATTTGATACTCCGTTGTGTTTCAAAGGAACAGACCAAGGGCAGCTGTGAATATTCCATCAAGGAATTGTACCAGCAGTTTGTGGATACAGATGCCAGAGAAAAGGCAGGCCCGGACCTGATTGCCATTGTTCCGAAGAAGATAGAGGAATGTAAAACCTTAGATGAATACATCAGTACCCTGGGATGGATGTATCAGGAATATGGAATCAGTTCATTTTTCAGATTCGATGTACAGCCGGACGCCTATGATACGTCAGTAAACAAGCTTTACCTTATGAATTTCAACAGCTGCGGAAATATGAAGGAGAACTTCACACGCACGAACGCCGGAGCTGAGGGTATCGGCAAGCTGACAGAGCATACTCTTGTTGAACTTGATACAGAGGTTACCGAGGCAAGGAAAAGGGCAAAAAAAGTAGTCCGGATGATAAACGATATAATGTATCAAAGCACCGATTCGGAAACTTCCATAGATGTGGGAATCCATTATAATAACTATGATAAAAAAGAGCTGGATAAGCTTTACAGCAATGTGAATATGCAGAAGCTTTTAAAAGCCTTCGGTTTTGACACTGGCGATGTTATCGTATACGATGTTTCGCAGTCAAAGAAGATAAACGAATTCTTTAAACAGGAGAATCTTCAGCAGCTGAAGGATTATGCTGTTACATGCACAATGTACAAATACAGCACTGCTTTGCCGCCGTCACTTCAGAAAAAGATTTCCGACAAAAGCGGCGATGAGGATATGAAAAAATCCATAAAGGCTATTTTGTCAAATCAGCTGGAGGAAGAGCTGGGGTTTGTATACGGCAGCGAAATATGCACGGATGAGGTAATGAATACAGCATATAAAATGATGAATGATATACGCAGCTCATGCCGTGACCTGATAACAAAATGCAGCAGACTCAGCGATGATTCAAAGAAAATATATCTTGATAAGCTGGATAATATGATTATTCTGATGGGCTACGACAAGGATTATAAATCTCCGTTCAGTATCGTATCTGAAGCCGAGGGCGGAAATCTTCTGCAGAATGTCATAAATATCCAGAAGGGCTGGGCTCAGAATACTATCAAAAAGCTTTCCGAAAAGCCGGACAGAAATTCCTGGGATATGACGGCAATAACGGCTAATGCAGTATATAATCCTTATATGAATACGGTCACCATACCTGCTGCAATGCTCAGTAAGGCTTCGCTTGATCTGTCCAAGAGCGAATACAGGAATCTGGGCTTTGTAGGTTACTGTATAGCCCATGAAATAAACCATGCTTTTGATTCAAACGGCTTTCTTTTTGATAAAAACGGCTGCTACTGTTCTGAACTGATATGCAAGGAGGACAGGGACAATTACAGAAAGGTTCTTGACAAAGCTGAAGAATACTACAGCAGCTACAAGCTTCTGGATATATATAATATCAACGGCAAGCTGACACTATCGGAGAATATTGCTGACCTGGGAGCAATTCAGTGCCTTGCAAATATAACTGACAATAAGGAAAATCTTCGTGAGATATTTGAGGGTGCTGCAGATATATGGGGCTCTCTTGAAATAGTCGAAGGCATTGTAATGCAGCTTGACGGCGATTTGCACAGTCCCAGTGAAGCAAGGGTGAATGCAGTATTTTCGTCCACTGATAAATTCTATGATGCATACGATATAGCGGAAACAGATAAAATGTATGTCGCTCCGGAGAACAGGATAAGGGTGTGGTGAGATAATGATAAAAGCAAAATTAGTACTTCGTAATGTAATAATCAAGCCGCTGCGCTCGGTAATAATCATAATATCTCTGGCTGCGGCAGCTTTTGCGGCTTTATTCTGCATATCCGGAATAAACTCAGCCCAGAATACCCTGAAAGACTTTTTCAGGGCAAAATTCGGGGATGCGGATATTATGATTTCTGAATCGGGCTACGGTCTTGATATCAAGGATGAGGAATTTCCTTCAGGCAGCCGTACTTTCGGAATGGCAAGCGACGCAGTAAATGTGACGCTGCCGAATACCGAATATTTCAACTATGTAAAAAAGATCAATATAAACGTTCTGGGTATGGATACCAAGGAAGCATACGATATGCATATGCTTACAAGCGTCCTGCCTACTGACGGAGGAGTGACCATAACTTATCCGCTGGCTTCTCAGCTGGGACTGAAGGAAGGGGATAAAATCACCTTCGGCGGAAGTAACGACAAGGAATACAAGCTGAAGATACTTTCAGTTGTCCGGCCGGAAAGACTGCTTGAATCCTCAAGCCTTGCTATCATAACCACAAAGGAGCTTTGCAATGAGATCTGCGGTAATCCTGCTGATAAAATAAATGTTCTTTATGCTGATGTTGACGACGAGCACATTGCAAAGGTAATCGCAGATATTTCGGATAAACACCCCGGGGTTTATATTTTCAGCACCGCCTCTGTTGATTCAAATGAAACATATGACAGTATGCTGAATATCTATTACCTGATATTTGCAGTTGTATTCCTGATGGTATGCTTTATTATTGCATCAATGTCAAAGCATATTGTCAATGAAAGAATGTCAGTTATAGGAATGCTGCGAAGTATCGGAGGAAGCATAAACGCAACCGGATTGCTTTTGCTGGCAGAAAGTGCATTTTACGGTCTTTGCGGAGGAGTTCTGGGCGTACTGCTGTTTCTTCCTCTGAGAGGTTCCACAGCATTGGGTATGTTTGTTCCTGCAGGAATAGATGATATGGATGTTACCGACGGTATTACTCCGCTGGTAATAGTTCTTGTGATACTGGCAGTAATACTGATACAGTGTGCTTTTTCCGCAGCGGCAATTGTCAGGGCGGCAAAAACACCGGTCAGGGATATTATTTTCGGAACAAAGGAAACAGCCTTTATTCCTTCAAAGCTTCTGACGGTTTTCGGAGGAGTGCTTCTTGTTGCAGGAATAATAATGTTCTTTGCAATAGATGATTTTCTGCTTACGGTGGCAGCAGCATTCTGTTCTGCAATAGGAGCTGTAATAATCTTCCCCATGGTTCTTAGCCTGGCATCCAGACTTCTGGCGAAGCTTTTCGGCAGCCTGAAAATGCCGGTTGCAAAGCTGGCTGTGAAGGAGATAGTAACAACCAAAAGCAGTGTTTCCACAGCACAGCTTCTTCTGTCTGCTATGTCACTTACAATAGCAGTGCTGACACTTGCATCTTCACTTGTCAGCTTTATGTCGCAGTCAAATTTCAGTTCGGATATCATTATTACTGCCCCTCAGGAAAAAAGCAGTATATATGAAATGGCAGGAAAGAATATTGACGGAATAAAAGATGTTGAAATACTTTATATGAAAAATCTGCAGTACGAAGAAATCGCTCAGGTGAACGGCCAGGATCGTGATATTGTTATGCTTGCCTTTAATAAAGGGGGATTCAGGTACCTCGGCGGCATAGCTGATCTTCCCGATTCCATCGGCAGGAATGAAATAGCAGTTGATAAGGTGCTTGCAAAGAAAATGGGGATAAAGACCGGAGATGAAATGAGTATTATACTGGGCAAGGAGACATATCTTCCCAAGGAACTTAAGCTTACGGTCAAATGCTTTGTTGACGCCGGATATTTTAATTCCATGGGAAATACGGTACTCATTAATGAGGATGTGTATAAGGAAACATATTATGACAGTCCCGGATATGTTATGGTAAAAGCCGAACCGGGCAAGGCGGATAACGTTCTTCAGATACTGAGAACTACGCTCAGCGATGATTCTACATGCATAATGATGACAGCTGAATATCAGCAGCAGGTAGTGGATTCTATGAGCAGTGTAATGATGATAATCTATTCTATTGTGGTAATAGGACTTGCACTGTCGCTTATGGGTACGGCAAGCAACCTGATAATGAATTTTGAACAGTCAAAAAGAAAGTATGCGGTTTATTATTCATCATCTATGAGCAAAGCCAGCCTGAAAAGACTCATTCTTCTGGAAACTCTGCTTACAAACGGCCTGTCCATAACAGCAGCTGTAATATTCGGAATGTATTTCCTGCAGATTGTCAGCAGGGCTCTTACGGATCTTAACATGAGTGTGCCGCTTGTATCTCCGCTGATGTATGCACTGATCTTCGGTGCAGCTTCATTCGTAATACTATCGGTTACGGTGATAAAGCCCTTGGCAATGCTGTCACACATGAATATTGCAGAGGAAATAAAAACAAGCGCAGACTGATTATTAACCGCCGCATATGCCGGCAATGAAATACCAGGGAGGCTATAATATGAACGCAGACAATATTGTGATCAGTGCAAAAAATATACATAAGACCTTCGGAAAGGGCGAAACTGCACAGGTGGTACTGGACGGAGCAGCATTGGATATAGAAAGAGGAAGTTTTGTTTCGCTGATGGGAGAATCAGGCAGCGGAAAATCCACACTGCTTTACCTTATCGGAGGACTCGACAGAGATTTCACAGGGGAAATACTTGTTGCAGGACAGGATATTTCAAAGCTGAACGACGGCAGGCTTTCAAAGCTTCGCTGTGAAAAGATGGGATTTGTTTTCCAGTTCTATAACCTGGCAGCAAATCTTAATGTTGAAGATAATATTCTTCTTCCGCTTGAAATGAGCGGAAAGAGTATTTCGGATTACCGTGAAAAATACGAGGAGATACTCGAAATAACCGGACTGAAAAGCAAGGTTAAATCCTATCCGTCCCAGCTTTCAGGAGGTCAGCAGCAGAGGGTTGCCATAGCCAGGGCTGTACTGGGAGAGCCTGAAATCATACTTGCAGATGAGCCTACCGGAAACCTGGATGCTGCTTCCGGTTCGGAGGTAATGCAGCTTTTCCGAAGGCTGAACCAGGAAAAGGGCATAACCATACTGCAGGTAACCCATTCCTCAGAATGTGCATCCTACAGCAGCAGGATAGTAAAGCTGAAAAACGGAGTGATAGAAGGCTGACAAAGGGGATACTGCCGCAATAAGAAATAATTGTTCTTAATACCTAATGCAGCAAGACTATTTCTTCTTGAACCAGATAAGGGGATGCTCTCTTTCCCGGGGCTGCACAGAGCCTGTGCTCCCTTATTCAGATGTCGATATCTATAAAATGCCTGACATCTGTTTCATTTTCAAAATCCATAGTTCTGAAAAAGGCAGGATAGACCGCTATATCAGCACTGCTGTCCATATCTACCCATTCAAGATATTCACCGTTGGGTCCGTGGTCTGTTGTGTGGCCGTTTTCAATTGCTGCAAGCTTTTCGTTGGGCTTCAGCGTGTAAAAAACTGATATTTCATGAAACGGTATGCCCTCGTTATCTCTGAAAAAATTCTCGTGTATTGCTACAATCCTGTCGGGTTCGCAGTCAATGGAGGTTTCCTCCAGAACTTCACGGTGTACGGCTTCGGCAATGCTTTCGCCGAATTTTACCCGTCCGCCTACCGAATAGTAATAATCACGGGAATCATTCGGGTTCTTTGCCATAAGTATCTTTCTTCCTTTTGTAATGATTACACCAACGCGGAAATTGAATTTTCCGGCAGCGGTGTCAAATGTACAGTCAATTGTCTTGTCCATAATTATCCTCCTTCTGTTTATAATTGTTTAAAAATGCTCTATATTATAACACAGCTGCGGCTTATTTATAATTCTAAGATAGAATTACTGCGAATAAACAGAGTGATATAATGTAGATACATATAAAAGGCTGTTGCTATAATAATAAACAGGTGATGATAATGAGTAAAACCAAAAAAACGAAAAAAGCTGTCAGGATAATAATAATCAGTATCCTTGGACTTCTTCTGGCGTTTATTGTTGTATGTGCAGTTGTACTTTACGGACGGATAGCTACTATTTCAAGTGCTTCAAAGGTGGAGGACGGACTTTATAAAATAGATTACAAGCAGGAATATGATCTGGACAAGGCTCTTTCTTCTGATATCAACAGCACAGAAAAATTGTTGTCATTCATCAGCGATGAATTTTACTTCGGATATAATTTCAGCGGAAATGCAGATGAATATGCCTGCAGTGCTTTTCTTACAAAAACTCCCGGAGGTAAATATGCTGCAGGAAGAAATTTCGACCATGGACGGACAGATGTGCTTGTTGTGCATACCAGTCCGAAGGACGGTTATGACTCCATATCCACGGCAGCCCTTGATATGCTGGGAGTGGGGTCAACAAATGGTACGGAAGCGCTGAGCTTCAGCGGCAGACTTTCTATGCTTGCATCACCCTATATCTGTGTTGACGGAATGAATGAAAAGGGTCTGAATGTTTCGATACTCAATCTGGATAAAAAGGAGCTGCATCAGGACAGCGGAAAGCCTGATATACTTGTAACGGTGGCATTGCGTATGCTGCTTGACCGTGCTGCAGATGTTGACCAGGCTGTGGAGCTTCTGGGGAAATATGATATGCAGATGATGGAGAGAGTATCCCAGCATCTTTTTATAGCCGACAAAAGCGGAAAAGCCGTTGTAGTAGAGTGGACAAAAGATAAAATGGAGGTTACAGACAGCAATGTCTGCACAAATTTTGAGCTTGCACCGGAAGGTGGAAAATACAAGGGTCTGTGTGACAGATTCGATAAAATTACCGACCAGCTTGCTGAGCATCCGGAAAACACCGCTGAGGAAGCAATGGGGATTCTCGAATCTGTAAGCATGACAGCGGATTCATACGGCAGTTCTACCACACAATGGTCATGTGTATTTGACCTTGATGATTACTCAGTGAAATATGTTGTTGGAAGCTATTATGATGATGTTCAGGAGATCAGACCTGATGATTTTTAAAAAAACAATGGCTCAAACCGGATTATAACTCAAAAGGTGATGTCGCTTTATAATAACGCATCATATCTCATAACAGCACAAAAAAGCCGATGAATTTTTTATTCATCGACTTTTGTTTTTATTTTGTTTGTCAGGGAGTCAGTCCTTCCGCTTTTTTCTTTCCGTTTATTATCATCAGCATGATGGCAAATAACACCATGGGAATACAGGAAATCAAACCATTCGGTATCGGTCCCAGAAGACTTGAATTTGTGGGCGCATTGGTTATGCAGATTACAAGGGGTAAAGAACACGCTGCATTAGTACTTCCGTGAAAAAGTGCAGGGAACCAGATGCTTTTGCTCTTTTCATAAATGACATCACATATAATTCCGCAGAAAATACAGAAAATACAGAATAACAGCATACCCACCAGGGGGAATCCAACGTAATCCGTTCCGTATTCATATCCTGTCAGCCATATAAGCGGCCAGTGCCAGCATGACCAGATTATTCCGCCAATAGTAAGACCAGGTATTCTTCCGAACCTTGCTTTCAGCTGGGGGTAGAGAAAGCCTCTCCATCCGGTTTCCTCACCAACTGCCAGAAACATATTTATAAATGGTGCATTCGTCAGACATGAGGCTGTTATTATCAGCAGATATTTCTGAAAATCAATTCCCTGCTCATTCATCTGCCGTACAGCATCCTCTCCTGCGGCTTCAATGAGATAACTACCGCTTAAATCAAAGTGAGAGGGGAAGAGGGCAAAATAAAGCAGCGCTCCCAGGGCAGTAAAGACAATCGGAGAAAACCAGGCCGTCAGCAGCATGAGTATGTTTCCTTTGAAACGGGGCATCCAGCCCATTCCCTTAAGCTTGTTTCCTGAAACCAGAGTACCCAGAAGGGGAAAAAACATGGTTAAGGCTATAACCAGCTGACCGAAAAGCATCAGGTTGTTTTTATAAAGGAAAAACGCACATACCTGAAATATCCATGCAGAACCAAACGTAAAGACCAGATATTTGATTATACTGGTTTTGCTGAATTGTACTTCGTTCATCTTATCAATGCCTCCTTTGGAGCCGGAGAAACGAATATAGGGCAATATTGATCAACAACCAAGGTTGCAGAACCGTAAACCTTCAGCGGTCTTCCGCTTTCGTCCCGTTCAAGAGTATATCTTACATAGAAGGGTATCTTTCCTACAGTCATGGGGATAATTTCTTCTGTTTGTTCCACATCTCCCTTTTCAAGTGCTTCTACACACTTGCGGAATGTATCTGCATAATCAGGCGGAAAGATTTTGTGGTCAATAACTGCCTGAGGATAATTATGCACAACAGGAGGAATATGGAGGTCACGCATGCATCTGAAACAAGGACGCATAATCTTTGTTGCAAGCTCCACCTCCCAGGCATAGACATTTGCCTGCTCAATTGCAAAGCGGAAACGCTTTTCGCTTTCATAAAGCTCATTAAATTGTCTTTTCTCGGCAGTAATATTATGCACCATAGCATAGAAAAGATACTGATAATCTGTTTTGCCTATCATCCTTATAAGACTGCGGATGCAGATCTTATCCTCTCCGCAGGTTTTTGAACACACTGTGCGCCAGGTTTCGCAGACTTCCTCGTCATTGGAAACGATTGCACGCTCAATTGTTTCAGTGAAAACTTTCCGGTTGTACTCGTCCATTCCTATAAAAGGATCAGTATCAAGTATTTCCTGCTCTATCATATTCATTCCGATTTCACGGATATACTTTTTATTAACACGCATTATTTCAGCGTCGCCCTGGTGATATGTAAATATTACAGCGCCGCCTACAAAGTTGTTGAATATCAGCGTTTCCATTGAAGTGGGATCCCAGAATTTTCCGGCATCCATAGCAGCAGTAAGAGCCATTGCAGGAGTCATCGGCTCATGCTCCAGACGCTGCATTTTTTCAAGAAATTCAGCCTCAACAACAGGCTTTGAATAAAGATAACCCTGTATATATTTGCAGCCTATGCTTTTCATGTAGTCTGCCTGCTCTAGAGTTTCTACTCCCTCAGCGATTACGGGAGTTCCCAGCCATTTTGCCATCTGGACTATTGCGCTGATAATAGTGCCGCCTCTGCCTCCGATATCTCCGCTGAGAAAACGCATATCAAGCTTGATAACATCCACAGCCAGGTCTTTAAGCACATTCAGTGATGAATATCCGCTGCCGAAGTCGTCCATTTCCACAATATATCCGAAATCGTGCAGCTGTTTCAGAACGCCTGAAACAAGCTCCATGCCGCCGATAGCAGAGGTTTCCGTTACCTCCACATGAATATATTTTACAGGAATATCATATTTCAGGCGCAGATTCTCTATTTGTTCAACATAGTCTTTTCTGTATATATCATATCTGGACATATTAACGGATATTGGCACAGGGGTAATATTTACATTCAGACATTTTCTCAGAAAGATACAGACAGATTCAAAAACCGCAAGGTCAGCCTTGTAAATAAGGTCATTTTTTTCCAGCACGGGAATGAAATCAGAGGGATACTGCATACCGTAAACTGGGTGTGACCATCTCATCAGAGCCTCCGCACCGATCATTCTGCCTGTGGAATGGTTTATTTTCGGCTGATAGGTTACAAAGATATGTCCGAAATTCACTGCATCGTCAAAGCAGGCAAGCAGTTCCTGTTCGTTCATTCTTTTATTCATTAAATTCACCCTCCTTTTTCTCGGGTTCTGTACCCGTTTTTACCGTAATAAGGATTCATATAATTAACCGCACATACCTTTTATTGTATAATATCACATTCCGGCGTTCAGGTCAATCATCATATTTTTCACTTTTACAATTTAAAGTGATACAGAAGCACTGTGTAAAGGCAAAAAGGCAGTTCAGAGAAAATTTACCATCCTGGGTGCGGGGTTGACAAGAGAAAAATTGTGGAGTATAATACTTAGGAACCTAAGGATATCTTGCTTGTCAGAATAATGTCCGGGTTGCGGGAAAGCACTGCAGAAAGATGAAAGGACGGCTTATACAGTGGTTTTCCGGAATTATATATTTTTCAGAGGTGATTTTCTTGGAAGGTGTCTATAAATATGTAACGCAGCTTGCGAATGCCCAGAGAAGGCTTATTGACAGACTTGCAAGGGACAGAGCATACAGCGGCGCCCAGGGAAAGGTGATACATTATCTTTTCGAGAATAAGGACAGGACCGTTTATCAGAAAGATATTGAGCGTGACTTCGGCGTGAGACCTGCAACAGCAACGGAACTGATAAAGACACTTGAAAAAATGGAAATGATCAGACGTATTCCCAGCAGTAAAGACGGCAGATATAAGGAAATTGTGCTGACTGAAAATGCAGATGTACTGAAACAGACGGTTTCAGGAGATATGCACGAGCTTGAAAGCTGCATGACAAAGGGAATAGAAGAGGATCAGCTGCGTTTGTGGGCTGAAATAACCGGTAAAATGCTTGAAAATCTTGGGGAGTAATTAAAATGAAAAAAAGAAAATACAGGAAAAAGGTTTGTTTTGTATTTCGGCGGACTGCTGATAATGACATTGGGCGTAGCGATTTCTGTAAAGTCTGACCTTGGAGTCACACCAATCAGCTCAATTCCCTATACTATGACAGTAGTCACTGGTATGGAACTGGGACTGGCAACAATGCTGTTTTCTGTAGCCGTTGTCCTGCTGCAGATTGTAATGCTGAGAAAAGACTATAAGCCGGTAAATCTGCTGCAGATACCCATCGGTGTAGTTTTCGGACTGTTTCTGACAGCCTGCGGAAAGCTTATGAATATTTTCCCGGATCCTCAGAATGCAGTTCTTAAATTTGCGCTGATGCTTTTCAGCACAGTATTTGTAGCTTTCGGAGTATTTCTCTATGTTCCCACAGGCTTTGTTCCCCTTGCACCGGAAGGCTTTCTTGTTGCAGCATCAAAGCTGACAAAGCTTAAATTCGGCACAGTCAAAGTTATTTGTGATGTTGCAATGGTAATAATATCACTTGTTACCTGTCTTATAGCAATAAAGTTTCTGGGCAGCGTGGGAGTAGGAACAATAGTTGCCGCAATACTGGTAGGAACCGAGGTAAAGCTGTTTACAAAATGGTTCGGTGAAAAAAGAGACAGATTCATTGGTGTAAAAGAAAAAATATGATAAATTCTCCTTGTGAGTGTTTGGCGAATGCCAAAGCTCCGAAGGCTTGCCCACCCCCAGGGGAAGCCTTTTTTGTCGTGCGATTCTGCTGCGATGGGTCAGCTGTAGTTTGCATTTCATAAGGCTCGCGGCAATGTTGAATGTGTGTGGGGGATGTGTTATTATATATAACAGATGGGATGCAGTGACGACGATTTTCAGAATGTACAGAGGACAATTTGGATTGGGGAGAAAAGATATGACACTGAAAAAGAATGAAATATATACTGCAGAAATAATCGACTATACCACCGAGGGCAGCGGTATCTGCAGGATAGACGGAATGGCTGTTTTTGTGCCGAATACAGCAGTGGGGGATGTGGCTGAAATAAAGATAGTAAAGGCGGCAAAAAAATATGCCTTTGGAAGACTTGAAAAAATCATCGTGGCTTCACCCGATAGATGCTGCCCTGACTGTGATATCTTCCGTAAATGCGGCGGCTGCACCTTTCGCCATATCAGCTATGAAGCAGAATTACGCTTCAAGCATAAAAGAGTGTACGATGCACTTACAAGAATCGGGGGAATAGACGGAGAACTGGTTATGCCCATAGTAGGCTCGGCTTCTGCTGACGGATACCGGAATAAAGCCCAGCTTCCTCTGACAGTGGATAAGGAAGGCAGAATCTGTGCCGGATTTTTTGCACCCAGAAGCCACAGGGTGATTCCCCTTGAAACCTGTGCTCTGCAGTCGCCTGTTTTCAATAGGGCAGCAGCTGTTTTCCTTGAATGGGCAAATGATGTAAAACCTTCGGTTTATAATGAGCAAAGCCACAGCGGTGTGCTCAGACATCTTTACCTGCGTTACGGTGAAAAAACAAAGGAACTGATGGTCTGCATTGTAATAAATGCGGATAAGCTTGACCATGCAGATAAGCTTTCAGATGCGCTGAGAGCAGAGCTTCCCCAGCTTAAAACAGTGGTTCTTAATATAAACAGGGAAAAAACCAATGTAATAACCGGAAAGAAATGTATTCCTATTTACGGCGACGGATATATTACAGATGAGCTTTGCGGTCTGCGCTTCAGGATATCTCCTCTTTCGTTCTATCAGGTAAACAGGAATCAGGCGGAAAGATTGTATGAGCTTGCGGCGGAATTTGCTGACCTGAAGGATGGAGAGACACTTCTTGATATGTACTGCGGCACAGGAACCATAGGACTTTCAATGGCGGATAAGGCAGGCAGACTTATCGGTGCGGAGATAATTCCCCAGGCAGTGGAGGACGCAAAAAAGAACGCAGCAGCAAATTCAGCTGATAATGCCCGTTTTATCTGTGCGGATGCATCCCAGGCAGCGATACAGTTGAAAAGCGAAGGCATAAAGCCCGACTGCATTGTAGTAGACCCGCCCCGCAAGGGCTGTGACAGTACGCTGATTGAAACGATATGTCAGATGTCTCCCGGCAGGATAGTATATGTATCATGTGACCCGGCAACCCTGGCGAGAGATATCAGAATATTTGCAGAGAAAGGCTATAAAGTGTGCAAAGCCGTACCGGTAGACATGTTCCCCAGAACCGCTCATGT
>ONDB01000109.1 GCA_900316485.1 uncultured Eubacteriales bacterium | reverse complement strand
GCGGTTACAGCAGCACCGCGGGCAGTAAAATAGTCAGGCGCATTAAGAGCGTAACGTAGTGAAGTGACACCACCGCGTTTAGGGTCCAGCGTAACGCTGGCCATCGCGTTGCGGCACCGGCGGCGTGGGATTGTTTGACAATTGTTGAATAATAATGTATAATAGTTACAGATTATTTTAAGGCAGTAAACAGGATTATATATACTGTCAGAAATACAGAATTTATCTGAGTAATACAGATTTTATCAGATATTAACAGCCCTGAAAACACTCAGGCAATAATTCTATACAGCAAAGGAGAATAACTATGGCAATCAAAAAATTAACAGCGCTGCTTCTCAGCGCCGGACTTATCTGTACCACCGCTGTCTGCGGCTGTACGGTCAAGGAAACATACCTGAACAGTAACTCCTCTTCAGCTTCAGAGGCTGCATCTCAGTCTGCTTCTGATGACGGCTCACTGGCTCTGCCTGAAGACGGCGGATTTAAGACCGTGGACTATAAGCTCACTGACAGATCTGATAAATACCGCACCTATTATGAGATATTCCCCTATTCATTCTGTGACAGCAACGGCGACGGAATTGGCGATTTCAAGGGAATAACCTCAAAGCTGGACTACCTGAACGACGGTGATACAAAAACTACCGATGATCTGGGTATTGAGGGTATCTGGCTTATGCCCATTATGCCTTCTCCGTCCTATCACAAATACAATGTCATAGATTACAGATCAATAGACGAAAACTACGGCACAATGGATGATTTCAAGGAGTTCCTTGAGGAAGCTCACAAGAGAAATATCAATGTTATCATTGACCTTGTTGTCAACCATACTTCAAGACAGAATGAATGGTTTGTAAAAGCCAAGCAGGAGCTTAAAGAAGGCAAAACAGACGGCTATGCTGATTATTATCATTTCAAAAAGGATATGAGCGGCGAAAAGGGCTGGAGAAGCCTCGGCTTTGACAACTGGTACTATGAGGGTCAGTTCGATGATGATATGCCTGACCTTAACCTGCAGAATGAAAAGGTAAGAAAAGAAATTGAGGATATCGCTAAATACTGGATTGATATCGGCGTAGACGGTTTCCGTCTTGATGCTGTTCTCTGGTTTGAATATCCTGATGCAGACGGTTCAATAGAAGACCTGAAATGGTTCCACGATTATGTTGATTCTATCAAGAAGGATGCATTTGTAGTGGGCGAATGCTGGGAAAACAGCGCTACTATCGAACGCTTCTATAATTCACAGATCGACAGCTTCTTTGACTTTGATGAGCAGGGCTCTACAGGCCGTGTTGCAAGAGCTATAAAGAGCAAAAACGCTAAATCCTATGTTGAAGGAATACAGGCATGGCAGAAGAGAATTACCGATGCTAATAAAAATGCAATAAACACCCCCTTCATTTCCAACCATGATACAGGAAGAAGCGCAGGATTCCTTACAGATGACTATGCGAGAAAGCTTGCTGCTGCATTGTATATCCTCTCTCCCGGCAATTCCTTTATTTACTACGGTGAGGAAATCGCTATGGAAGGCGGAGCAAACGATCCTGACAAGCGCAAGGGTATGTACTGGTCTGCAACAGACAAAACAGGCTTCGTTCCCTCAATTCCCGGAGAAACAAATGATGATGTGCCTGAAAAGGGCGTTGACGAACTGCAGAAGGACGACAATTCTCTCCTGAATTTCTACAAGAGAATCATAGCTCTCAAGAATCAGAATCCTGAAATCAAAAACGGCAAGGCAACTGCTGTTACCTTCAGCGATGAAACCAAGGAAGTTGCTGGATATGTAATGGAAGCAGACGGCAGTAAGGTATTTGTACTGTTCAATGCTGCAGACTATGCTATGAAGGTAGAGGTACCCGAGGATTCCTTCAAGATCAGCGAGGTAAGAGGCTATGCTATCGCCGGCGCAGAGGAAAAAACAGAGTCCTCAGGCGCTGCTGACGATCTCTTTGCAGTAGCTGCTCCTTCAGAGGAAGTCAAGAAATCTGACATTGAAGCTGATAATTTCACAGTCAATGGTCAGGAAGTAATTCTTCCGGCTAGAAGCGTTATCATTCTTAAATAATTAGATCAGTAGGCGGTGGGATTCATGGGCAGTGCCCTCGGCGCACTCCGCATGGTGCGGAATCCCTTTGCCCCAATCCCTCAGCAAGGAGTGAATCAAAAAGCGGAACTATCAACTCCATGACAAATAAAATATAAAACAAAAGTCGATGAACAAAACATTCATCGACTTTTTGTGTTATTATCATGTATAATGCGTTATAATAATCCGGCAGCCAATTTTTGCGTCATTGTGTCATTTCTGATGCACTATTCTGCCAGCGACTCAAAACCGCATATTGATGCGCATTTATTAGTGTAACGCTCTATCACATCCCGGGGCGAAACAAGCTTCATATCCCCTGTAAACTGGAAAAGCCAGCCAAGAAACGGCGGACTGATCTGCACTTCCTCCGTGATACGGCAGGTATGCTCCCCTGTTCTGACAATCTTTACATCTGTGCCGAACTTGTCAAAGATATTGCCGATAAGCTTATCCGAAAATTCAAGTGTGACCATCTTTACCGGCCCGTTATACATCCTGAATATCTGATTGGTATGTGCCGGCAGTGTCTTTTTCATCATCTTTGCCGCTTCGGATATGGACTCTGAATAATTTTTCACGTCAACATCCGTCATTCTGTCAATACGATATGTTCTCAGCTTGCCCTCCGTGCTTTCATCATAGCAAAGCAGGTAATAATGATTGTCATTAGGAGTTAATGTCAGCGGCTCCACAATATATCTGCTTCCGCCGTGACGATATATCTTATTAAGATTTTCATCAAGATCAAAATATCTGAAGGATATCTTTGTCTGGGAATCTATTGCCCTGAATATCCTGTCTATTTCATACAGTGTAATGCTTTCACTGCTGTGTTTTCCGTAGATCGGATTATTTTTCTCACTGATAAGCGCTTTTTTATCATCCTTATCGGAAAGATTGATAATTGTATCAATTATCCTGTTGGACGAGCTGCCTTTCATGAAGGTAAGAGAATTTATGGAGTCGATAAGTATTTTTGCTGCGACCGTATCAAGCGGATATGAGCTGTCATCTGCCGCATACTGGCTGAGCTTTTTGCTCTGATCCTCCGGAGCCATGGCTACCAGCTTCTTTTTTATCCTTTCGGCAGATTTCTTTTCAATGTCCTCGGTCATCCTGAGACTGTTGATACCGCTGATAAGCGAAATAAGCTCCTTCTCCGTAAAGCCTTCCGTTTTCTTCGGTGATTTCGGTACAGTATAATAAGCATTTCCCTTGCTCGTTGTTTTCAGCCTGATGTAGAAATCATAATCAGTATTGTCTGTTATGTATGCGGAAAGGGTCTCGATATCATTTATCAGAGTACGCCTGTCGCACGGGATCTCTTCCTCCTCAAGCTTCTGAAGCAATTCCTTTGTGCTTATCGCATTAATCTCACCTTTGTGTTTCCTCAGAATGTCGAGAACCATAAGGGTCTTGATTTTCTGGTTTTTTTTCCTTGACATAACGGTTCCCCCTTTTTGCATTTTGTGTGTATGTTTTTATTATAGCTCAATAATTGTGATTTGTCAAAAATTGCCTATGCAATTTATTGTACAATCGCCCTTATTTTTCAAATATTTTCAATTTTTGGCATAATTGTACTAATCGTGTCATATTTTATGAACAATATAGCAAAATACACTATGCAAAAAGAAAACAATTATCCCCTTCGACACTATACCGAAGGGGATAACTGTTTATTAACGAAAGCTTATCATGATGCTGTGATCGTGATTACCTTCTGTGAAGTTGTACCGTTTGCATCTGTTACGATACACTTAAGATCGTAGCTTGTAGCTGCTGTAGGAGTAAACTTTGCGAATGTGCCGGAAACGCCGCCGTAGCTAACTGTGTTCCACTTGGAATTAGATGATCTCTTGAAGAAGAATGCATAGGAAACAGGTCTTCCGCCGCCTACTACTCTGCCTCTGATAGTTACTGTCTGATTTACAGAAACAGATTTTCCCGTATTAATCTGTGAAACATTTGTAAGAGCCATGCTGTTGACAACTGTTACCTTGAATGTCTTTTCAGCAGTTGCGCCCTTGCTGTCCTTGACGATAACCTTAAGGTCATAATCTGCTGCAGCTGTGGGAACCAGTGTACCGTGTGTCTTTGTACCATATTCTGTACCTATCTTGTTCCACTTGCTGTTTACGCTTCTCTTGAAGTAGAATGCATACTTGTAGGAACCTGATCCGCCTGATGCTACGCCGTCCAATCTTACGTCGTCACCGACCTGAGCCTTTGTAGCAACGATAGTAGAATTATTCTTAAGAGTTGTTTCTCCTGTGCCGAGGTCCATTGCCTCAACAACAGCAGTCTTTGTAGCTGTTGCACCTGTGCTGTCCTTAACAACTACCTTAACATTGTAGTAGCCTTCTTCGCTTGCTTTGAAGGAAGCTGCTGTAGCGCTGCTGAAAGCAGTACCGAGTGTAGTGAAGGATGAAGCGCTGGATTTCTTGTAATAGAAAGCGTACTTATAGGGTGAAGTACCGCCGCTTGCCTTACCTGTGATGGTAATCGTTGTGCCGATATTTACAAGCTCAGAGCTTACTGTTGAATTGTTCTTAAGTGTTGATGAAGGACTTGTTACTGTAACAGTACAGGTAGCTGTCTTATTGTTTACTGTTGTTGCTGTGATTGTAGCAGTACCTTCTGCAACTGCAGTAACCTTACCGCTTGAAGAAACTGTTGCAACGGAAGTTTTGTTTGATTTCCATGTTACTGTCTTATCTGTTGCATTTGAAGGAGCAACAGTTGCTGTAAGTGTAGATGTTCCGCCTACTTCGAGGCTGAGTGATGTCTTGTTAAGTGTTACGCCTGTAGGATTAACTGTTGAAGATGTTGATTTGTAGGTGTAAACAACTGTAGTTGTTTCCTCTGTATATTTGCCTGTTGCATTTGAGGGAGTTGATGAAAGCTCATAGCCGTCAAATGTCTTAGCGGATGTGCTGTAGGTGTTTGTGCCGTCAGCCATGCCCTTGAGAATCTCTGAAGCAAGAACCTTGCCTGTTGTGTCAACATACCTGACATTTACCTTACCTGTGGGATAAACTTTAGCATCCTTGATCCATACTTCGCCGGATACCTGGTAGCCGGGAGCCAGATTACCTGCAGGATCCTTGTTTGCATCTGAACCGGAGTTAAAGATTACCTGACCTGATTTTGCATCATCAACTGAATATGAATACCAGTTGTTGCCGTCGCTTGTCATCTTTGTACCCGGCCATCCGCTTGTGAATTCCTTCACAGTACCAGAGGACTTATCATAAGCATAGATGTACATTGCCGGCCAGCTTGCTGCCTGATAGTAGTGAACTATAAGGTTTGTGGGTTCAACGTAGTTGTACTTATATGTAACTGTTGTTGTACCCTTTACAACAGTACCTGTTGCATTTGAAGGAACTGAATCAAGCTCGTAGTTCTTGACAGAAGCCGCACTTGTTGAATAGGTTGTGCCTACCTTCTTTGTTACAGTCACAGAATCTGCAATCTCTGCACCTGTTGATGCATCAACATACTTTGTAACGATATAAGCATAGTTGTTTGAATCAAAGGTATAGTAATAAGTTACATTGATCTCGTTCTCTGTGTATGTACCGCTTGTCTTGCCTGATGTGCTTGCTACTGTATAACCCTCAAGTTCAAGAGGAGAGGTCTGATAGCTTTCGCCGATGCCGCCTGAAAGTGTCTCTTCCTTGATGGTTTCGTTTGTGGTCTTGTTGATATGAGTAACCTTTACAACGCCTCTGGGACCTGAAGGAATTTCAACGAGGATTGTTCCATGAGCGCCGCTGTTGAATGTTACCTTGCCGCCGCTTACTGTAGCGTAGGAATCGTCATAAGCATTATGAAGCTGTGTGCCGTTTGAGAAAATGTCGCCCACATCGATAGAAACGCTGACATTGCTGCCTGCATTGATAACACCGATGATCTTATCAGTTGTACCGTTTTTGCTGTAGGTTCTGCCGAAAGCAATACCTGCGGAAGCTGAAAGCTTTACATTCTGACCTGCGCCTACTGAAAGGTGATTGTTACGGAATGTACCGACCTTCTGCCAGTGAGCAAGAACACCCTTATCCATGCTGTCCCAGTTCATGTCGCTTCTTACGGCATGACCGTCGCCGCTTACTGCGATACCGGGAACGAGGGGTCTGCATGTTTCATCGCCGTAGTAGATCTGTACAGCACCGGGGAGCATAAGAAGTGCGCTTCCGAGATAGTACTGATCGCCTCTTGCAAGTACTGTATCGTGTGAAGAAATGTAGGAAAGAACATTGAAGCTGTCATCGCTGTTGATCTTTCCTGCATAACCGTCATATACGTTTGCAACGTTGCCTGCTGCAATAAGTCCGCCGCCCTGAGTTTCGAAGTTGATCATTGAGTCAAATCCGCCCTGGGTATAATAACCGTCTTTGTAGCAGCCGTGATCCCAGCATTCGCCTGTCATCCAGAAATCGTCTGTCCAGTTTGCGCCTGCCTTGCCGGGGTTGTTCTGTCTCCACTTTTTAAGAGCAGCAACGCCTGCCTGCTTGAGCTTGTTCCATGAAGCGAATTCAACGTGCTTTGCTGTATCGCAGCGGAAGCCGTCAACGCCGTAGGTTTCTACCCATTCAGCAAGCCATGTGGAGATATAGCCTGTTACTGTATTGGAAGAACCGTATTTTGACATTTTGGCACTGAGAGTACCCTCTTTCTGCCACTTTGTCTGGAGGAACTGAGGAATACCTACCTGCTTTGAAGATTCTGTTCTGAAGTCAGGAAGACCGGTAAGAGATTGAATCTGCTCGGAAGGACCATCACCTTGTGTATTGTAGCCCGGAAGACCCGCACGTACCCAGTCAGGACCCCACCATCTGCCCCAGTCAGCAGCACTTGACGAATAGTCGATCTTGCTGTGATAATTTTCGAAGTCGCCTGAGTCATAGGTTTCCTTCCAGCCGTTGAGGAGAGTACCGTAATTATACTCATTCATGTCGATCATATTGTTATAACCGGCATGGTTCATAACGATATCCATAACGATACGAATACCATGCTCATGAGCTGTATCGACAAGTGTCTGGAATTCCTGTCTTGTACCGTAAGCCGCATCCGGCTCGGTATAGTCAGTTACATAGTAGCCGTGATAGGAATAATGTGCAAAGCGACTACCTTTTTCGCCGCCAAGAATATAGCCGTGGAGCTGCTCATAAGGAGCTGTAAGCCAGATAGCATTTACACCCAGATCATTGAAGTAGCCGTCATTGATCTTATCTGTGATACCCTTGAAGTCACCGCCATGGAATGTAGCTCTGCTGTCGCCTGCAACTGTCTTCACACGGTCGTAGGCATTATCGTTTGAGGTATCGCCGTTTTTGAAACGGTCTGTAAGCAGGAAGTATACTGTAGCGTTATCCCAGGAAAACTGCGATGTTTCATTTGTTGAAGCAGCCTGAGCAGTAACCGGCTCCTGGGCATTCAGCGCAGTAACTCCGGCAAAAGCCGTTCCGGAAAGAACGCAGGCAGCGGAAAGAACACCGCTCAGCGCCCTTTTGAAAAAGTGTGGTTTTGTTTTCATTTTTTACCCTCTTTCTTTACAATTTTGTATACCCGTATGTCAGAGATATACCCTATGTATCCCGGCACAGAAAACTGTCTTTTTTCCGGATCAGCCCTGTAAAAGGACACATATCTCATCCATAACGGATTGTCTGTAAACCGTACAGTAATAGTGTACGGTGCCATCCTGAAACAGCCGGATCATGTACCGAAAATTCATCATACATGGAGGCCTATTTCCTAAATTAATTTTATATCAAAACCCACCAATTGTAAATTCAAAAAGTAAATATTGCATTATTATTTTTCTCCTTCTTTAAAATTTTGTACGTTGTCACAATTTTCAACTTTTCTGATTGTATAGTTTAACCACAGCAGCCGCCGGGTGTTAAATATTTTGAACTCATGAAGAAAAAAGCAAATCTGACATTTATGTTCCGATCCTGAGTTTGTGATATAATTCGTCGCAATTTCAATGCTGTATTTTTATGAGTTTTCACAATTTTATGCTCCTGTCACAGGCAAATTATAGCATGAAAAAATGGCATAAATTGTTGACTCTTAAGGTAATAAAATATATAATAGAAATATATGGCAATGCCCTTTTGTTCTTACATTGTTATGCTGAATACAATCAGCATAACAATGAATGACCGGGGCTTCCCTGCGCAGGAGCTTTTTCCTGTGCGGAACATGGCTGTTTTTACGGAATGTCATTTCCTTTCAGCCTATTTTAAAAAACAGGAGGATAAAACAGTGTTATGTAAAAATTGCGGCACCGAGTTAAAAGACGGCGTAAAATTCTGTCCCTCATGCGGAAGCAAGGTGGTTATACCTGAACCCCAGGCTCCTGCAGCTGCAGCGGATAAATGTCCTGGCTGCGGCAATCCCGTAAATCCGGGTCAGAAATTCTGTCCTGTCTGCGGTACAAAAATAGTTCAGCCTCAGGAAAACCCCATCCCTGCTCCTGCTGAGGAGAAAAAAGAAGAACCCCAGGAGCTTGTCTGTTCCTGCGGCACCAAATTAAAGCCCGGCGCTAAGTTCTGCCCCGTTTGCGGAAACAAG
>ONDB01000107.1 GCA_900316485.1 uncultured Eubacteriales bacterium | reverse complement strand
GGTACAGGTGTTACAGAGTAGGGCTTCCATGAATTACCTGCGCTGAAGAGCATTGAGGTATCGTTGATAGAGAGACCAGCTTCTCCGTATGCAGGATATCTGCTTGAAGCAGAGTTTGTACCGTCGCTGAAGATAGCCTTACCTTTTACGAGGTTGGAAGGTACGTCATACTTATAATAGCCTGTTGAGCTGTCAAGTGTCATCTTAACACCAGGCCAACCAGCATTTTCAGTAACTGTAGATGCGCCGTTAGCTGAATAGGTTGAACCGTCAGCCTTATAGCCGTATACGCCGGAAAGTGCAAGGTCAGCTGTCTTTTTGCCGTTGTTTCCGTTGTTGAATACTACCATTGTAGCTCCGCTGGGAATGTCGACAGAATAATCGCTGCTGCCCTTTGTCATCTGTGTACCGGGCCAATCTGCACCGACCTTTGTTGAGCCTGTGAAGAAGTAAGCGTATGCTGTACCCCAGTTAGCTGTATCCATGAAGTGGATCTTGTTGGAGGTGACATCAGATCCGCTGCTTGAGCTGTCATCATATACATATGCGTATACATTTGACCACTTGTAGCTGCTGTTATCAAAATAGATAGATGTAACCTGGCTAGGATCTTTCTTTACATATGTGTATGTGCCGGTCTTCTTTACGCCGTCCTCGCCGGTCGCGGAAAGAGTAACTGTTATGCTGCCGCCGACTGATGTTGAAGAACCGATTGTGATAGACTGACCGTCTGTATATGTGCCGGACTGACCCTCAGATGTGGTATAGCTGCCTGAGCTTGCATTCTTAACGCCCAGCTTAACGCTGAGAGTTGATGTTGTGAAGGCTGAGCTGTCAGGAGAAGCAGATACGATAGCAGACTTTGTGATAGGAGTTGCATTATAAACAACTGCGATACCTGTGTTGCCGATCTGACCGCTGATCTGACCATTGGATACTGTGAACTTGTTGCCTGTTACCTGGTCAACATATTCACCGGCAGCCATCTTGTTTGCCTTTATGCTTACTGAAGTTGAGCCGCCTGAGCAGTTAACAAGAACAACACCGCTTGTTCCGCGCTCATTGTAAGCAATACTGCCTGAGGATGCAATATATTCGGACTGTCCGTTGAAGTAGTTATGGAACTTGTTTACCTCAACAACTTCCTTATTGAAGCACTGTGTGGAAAGAATATCACCGATATTACCATTACGCCATCCACCTGTACGTGCAAAATAAAGAGCTGTTGCGTTGTTTCTGGAGCCTACGAGAGCCCAGGTCTTATTGATATCGGAATCTGAAACGCCCGTTGATTCCTTGCCGTCGTTTGAATAGGTATCATGGGATTCAGCCCAGAGGACTGTCTTGTTTGCGCCTGCACCAAGCTTGTAGTAGCTTGAAGCAGCACCGCTTGCATTGTTTCCTGCCACACTGCCTCTGATTTCATTACCGGTTTTGTTATCGGTAACTGACATATACTGGGTATATTGAGATATAGCAGGACCGCCTGTTCCGTCAAGGATCTCACCGTAGCAGTAAAGACCGCTGCTGTATGTACCTTTTGTCTTATAGTAGGAATAAGCTTCGTTCAATACGTTTGGCCAGAAGTCGCCGCCTGCATTTTCAGTATCATTCGGAACACCTATATGCTTAGCTGCATCGAAACGGAAACCGTCAGCACCGCAGTCAATACATTCTTTAAGGTAGTTCTTGACATAATTCTGTATCTTGGGATTCTCGGTATTGAGGTCGGGAAGACCGCCCATGCTGCCGTGTGTTATACTATAGCGGCTGTCGTAATTGATTTCCTTATTCCACAGATCATGCCAGCAGTTCTGATCGTCCCTGATATCACTGGGGATACTGGAAGCCTTATCATAGCCTGTATTATTGCCAAGGTGGTTAGCAACTACGTCGACAATAACGTGGATGCCGTACTTATGAGCTTCTTCACACATTGCTGCGAATTCAGCCTTAGTACCGAGAGCGGAATTGCCTGTGTTGTCAATTGTGAAGTTTGCGGGCTGGTAATAGAGCCACCATACGTTATTACCCTTGCCCTTTGTTCCCTCTTTTGCCTGCTGGATAACGGATGTCTGCACGGAGGTATATCCTGCTTCTGCGATCTTCTTCATATTATTCTTGATATTGTTGAAAGACCACTCCCAAGCATGCAGGATAACGCCTTCCTGGCAATTGTCCATCAGACCGTAGCCGGAATCTGCAGCATCAACAGTAGTAGATGTTGTCAGCAGTCCGCCGATACCGGTGAAGGACGTTACCAGCATTGCAGCCGAGAGAAACGCACTGGCAACCTTTTTGCCAATGCTGAAACGGCTGTTCTGCGCTGTTTTGTTCATCAATGATCACTCTCCATTCTTAAAATTAACAAAACATCTTTGCCTTCGAGCCTGAAAATCCCCTTCTTTTCGCAGAGAAAGCATTTACTCAATTAATTATGGTAAATATCCTTACTCTTCTGACCGTTTCCGGCCGGCTGCTTCACAAACGCTCTGACTGCGGGGCGAAATGAAGCCGAGGGAAAGCCGATCCCTCCCTCAAATTTTTTCAGACCCTCTGTTGTCTCTATTTTAGCATTAATTATCCAAAAAAGCAAAGCTTTTCAAAAGTAGATATCATTCACATCTTTAATTTTTCTTAAAAAATATAATCTTTTTTAGAATAAAATTTGACTTTATCAACAAAAGAATTCCTCTTGATTTAGTTATATTTACTACCGACTTTTTTGCTTTTCGTCATTTTGCACATTTTAATATTTTCATTCTCGTAAATAAACACGTATTTTCATTTTAGCAAACTATACAAAAAATTACAAATTAAGTTGACACGGTTCTATCATTTTTCCGATGAATTTTATGTATTGGACAGGTCACAACCGCCTGTTCCTGCGGACAAAATATGAATAACCTTTTTCAGGCGCAGAAGCGACATTCCCCGAAAGATATGAAATCATTGAGCAAAACAAAAGCAAAGGAATCTCAGCGCCACTAAAATATACTTAAGACAAAATTCATAATTTATGTATATATTAATTATTCAGTTCCTGTTATAATTATATTGTATGAATGGTATAAACTGCCGGGAGTATTTGTCCGGCAATTGTTCAGGGCTGATACCTGATTTGAGGACTGAATCTATGAATATATTATATCTTCTTAAACCAAAAGCTATGGTTTCGTATGTAAGTACAAACGCTACAGTGCGTCAGGGACTGGAGGTCATGAGAGCTCACGGATATACCGCTATTCCTGTTATTGATGAAAACGGCGGATATGCCGGTTCTGTAAGTGAGGGGGATTTTTTATGGCATATCCTTCGCTTCAGCGGCGATGACCTTAAATCCCAGGAATTGTATTCAGTAATGGATATTGTGAATGACGAAAGAAATCTTCCTGTGAAAATTAATGTTTCCATGGATGACCTTCTTCTGAGGGTCATGGATCAGAATTTTGTTCCGGTTATTGATGACCGAAATATTTTCATTGGTATTATCACACGCCGTGATATAATCAAATATTTTTACGATAAATTATGATCTTTTCCTTCATTAATATTCGGACAGACCGGGAATAACTGTTATTCCCGGGATTCCGTATGCCTGAAAGTCCGTGATTAAAAAATATACAGCTGGTATTTTTTTGCGCAGAAAAGTCACGATCCGTCGATTTGTTACAAAACGGTTATAATTGTGACATAGTTTTTGTTTTACTTAGAGTCGTATTTGTTTTATAATTATTAGGACACTGAATAATGCGGGAGTGCCGTTATTTGCGGAAGTCCCGTCTCATTTCGGAATGATGATTACTGGGGGCAAAAATAGTAAATGAAGGATATCTTTGACACGCATGCACACTATAATGATCCGGCCTTTGATGAGGACAGGGATCAGCTGCTTGATGCCATTTTTCAGGGCGATGTATGGGCTGTGGTGAATCAGGGAACAGATATTGCTTCCTCGCAGTGGAGCATTGAATATGCTCGCAGATACAGCGGTATGTATGCTGCAGTGGGGCTTCACCCTGAATGCCTTGATGAAAACAGCCTCAGCGATATAGCAGTGATAAAAGAGCTTGCGGCTGATGAAAAGGTAGTTGCAATAGGCGAAATAGGACTTGACTACTATTATAATGTACCCCGTGATCTGCAGAAAAAGGTTTTTATCCGCCAGCTGGAGCTTGCCGCTGAGCTTGGACTGCCTGTTAATATACACGACAGGGAAGCCCACGGAGATACAATGGAAATTCTCCGCAGATATAAGCCCCGGGGAATACTGCACTGCTTTTCAGGAAGTCCTGAAATGGCTGAGGAAATCGTAAAACTTGGTATGTATATCGGCATTGGCGGTGTAGTCACCTTCAAGAATGCAAGAAAGACTGTTGAAACGGTTGAAAGGATACCGGTTGAACATATCCTGCTGGAAACCGACTGTCCGTATCTTGCACCTGTTCCGAAAAGAGGAAAGCGCAACGACTCATCAAATATATTATATGTTGCAGAGAGGATAGCTGAAATAAAGGGAATGAAAACAGAGGAAGTCCTTAAAGCGACAAAAATAAACGCCGGAAGAGTATATAATGTAAGCGTTTAAAGGGGGATAAGGCTATGAAGGCTCTGGTTACCGGTGCCAGCTCTGGTATAGGACGTGATATCGCCCGTGCCCTGGTATGCAGGGGCTGGGATGTAATACTTGTGGCAAGACGTGCAGACAGGCTGATGGAGCTGAAAAAGGAGCTTGGCAAGCATGCAAGCTGTGTAAGATGTGATGTTTCTCATTATGATGAATGTCTTAAGCTGCACGAGGTACTGCAGAATGAGGATATTGAAATGCTTGTAAACTGTGCAGGCTTCGGATTATGCGGATTCTTTACTGAAACATCTCTTGAAAAGGAGATGGAAATGATTGATACCAATATCAAGGCTGTGCATATTCTGACAAAACTGTTTCTGCAGGATTTTATGCTGAAGAACAAAGGATATATACTTAATGTTGCTTCTATTGCAGGTTTCTTCTCCGGACCGCTGATGGCAACTTATTATGCCACAAAGAACTATGTTATAAGCATGACGGGAGCAATATACGAGGAACTGAAAAGAAGAGGCAGCAATGTAAAGATAAGCGCATTCTGTCCGGGACCCGTCGATACGGAATTCAACAGGGTGGCGCATGTCAAATTCTCGTCTGCACCTATTGACAGCAAAACTGCCGCAACAGCAGCGCTTGACGGAGTAATGCAGGGCAAGCTTTATGTTGTGCCCACTGTAAAGATGAAAGCGCTCAAGGTGGTAAAAAGGCTTCTGCCGGATAAGACTATTACGCATTTCTGCTATAAATTCCAGAAAAAGAAAAGGTGATTCCTATGCTGAAAGTCGATAAGATCGAGGTAATGAATTTTCATAATGCCATAAGAGGCGCAAGAAATCCTATGAACAGCTGGGCAAAGTCAGACAGCAGCTTTGATGAAAACGGAAATTTTGTGCTGGGCGAAAACGACCTTTCTCTTGCTGTAAGGCTCAGAAAAGCAGGCAGTGACCACAGAAAGTTTTTGCGTCAGATTTTCGTGACGGCAGATATTACTGCTCCCATGTACTGGTGGAAAGAATACGATACATATAAGGTAGGCACGGTTGCAAATTCCACAAGCACAATGCACAAGATTACCTCTGCTCCTTTTTCTGCCCTGCAGTTCAGCTGTGACAGGATGGATGAACAGACAATGGCTCAGATGCAGCTTCTCATAGATTATCTGGAGCAGCTCCGACTGAAATATCTTGAAACCAAGGATAAGCAGATTTGGTATGATATTATACAGCTTCTTCCCTCAAGCTACAATCAGATGAGAACCTGTACAATGAATTATGAAAATCTTATTGCAATATATCATTCAAGATGTAATCACAAGCTGGACGAATGGCATGTTTTCTGTGATGAATTCATCTCAGGACTGCCCTATGCTGATGAGCTCATTATATGTAAGGAATGAGCTGTTCCTGAATTGAACAGTGTGGCAATAACACAAAAAAGCCGATGAATTTTTTGGTTCATCGGCTTTTATTATTTTTGTATCAAAAATGTTACAAAGGTATAAACATCGGGGACTTGTTATTTTAATATACAATTAGTCACTATTGTACGTGTTTTTGCAAAAAAACAGGCCTTTCCGTTCTTTTTTGCCGAGAAAAATGTATAAAAGTTGTATTTCTGCGGTTTTATTATGATGAGTAACTGATGTAATAATTTTGAAATAAGTTTTAATAAAATTAATGGGAAAAAATGGAATAATATCAAAAACTGCATATAAAAACGGCTTAAATACTTGACTTTTT
>ONDB01000106.1 GCA_900316485.1 uncultured Eubacteriales bacterium | reverse complement strand
TATATAAGCTCACAGCTTACAAGCTCTTTCACGTCCGAATTTATGACTGCCCTGAATTCAAGAGACGATGCGGGAGCGTCATAGCTGCTAATATAGCGCAGGCTTGTACAGACCGGCAGTTTTACAGACCTTCCTTTAATATCCTTTACAATTATTTTCAGCATAAAAATATCCTTTCATTTCCGCCTACCCCAATGTCAGGCCTTCTTATATGGGGATTAAGCCTTACAAGCCAGTCAATATCAATGCCGTAGTTATAAGCGTAATCCCACAGACAGCTTTCACCGTTTCCATAGATGAAGTTTCTGTTTTCCCTGACATCATTTTCCTTTGAGCATTTGAATTCAAAGCTGTAGCTTACTGCTCCTTCCATATCCTCACAAACAAGCTCCAGCTTTACAAGATAAGCATATACGGGAGACTGCGACGGGATATAAAGTATCCCGCCGCTGTTCATCAATCCTCTGAGCTGCTCAAAGTATTCTGTACAGCCATCTCCGATAAACTGACCTCTGCCGCTGATTACAACCGGCTTTTTTCCCGTCAGACTAATAATGCCGGAACCGTCCTGCATAGAGCTGCCGCTTACTCTGTTTTCCTGCCTGATTCTTATGACCTCCGGGTTAACAGGGAAAACAAAGCTGCCGAAGCTCATTTTTCCAAGCTTATTCATCCTGCCTCCTCCTCCAGATCAAGCAGTCTGTCATAACGCAGACCATCGTTTCTGAGAAGATCCGAAAGCTCCGCAAGATTTTCATACTGATCCTTTATATTATCACTGATTCTGTTTTCTCCCGCATTAATATTATCCTGAGTCATGTTAACTCCTCCGTTTCAAAATTCAAAGCCCTGGCGCTGATATGTTCCTTAAAGCTGTTTTTATCAGCTGCCGCCAGATAATCCTCCCAGATGCACCCCGACAGCCTTATTCTTTTTCCGTCAATATCAGCACATAATGTAAAATTATCCAGATCGGCAAAATTGCAGTTTTCAAAAGGTGCCAGAAAACGCACACCTTCAAGTATTGCCTTATAGCTGGTTTTTGATCTGATAAGTGCAATATCCACGCTGCAGAAACAGCTTCTTACGCTTTTTACAGCTGACTGCTTACGTATTTCAAGCCTGCTTGCCTGCAGCAGCCTTTTGCCGTCAATAAAAAGCTTCACATCCCTGGCACAGATACATTTATCACTGTATATTCCGATCACCCCCTGTGGTTTCTGATATCAAGCCTGACGACCGCCTCATAGCAGCAGAAATTTTCATCGAAGCGGCTGTTCTGACGGGAAATTCCGGTTATCATTTTCTCATAATCAAGTCTGATCAGCTCCATACAAAGCTTTTTTGCAGCCTGCATACAGCCGCTTTCGCCCGTTTTCTCTGCACAAAGAACTCTTAGCTCCAGCTTTTCGCCAAAAAGAGGATCATCGCTTCCCAGAAGAAATTCACCATCCTCCTGCATAACGGAAAACACCACTGTTATTTTTCCAAGAGGAAACTCCAGAGTTTTCACATCTCCCTCCTGAACAATATCATATTCCTCAAGGCCGGAGCTTTTCATTGCTCTTTCAGCCAGATCCCATGCATAGCTCAATCGCTTCCCTCCTTTCTGCACATTCTTGCAATGGCCCGGATATAGCTTCCGGGCCTGCAATTATAGACGTCCTTACATAGTATGTAATATTCATTTTCACCGTCACTGACAATATCTCCCCTTCCGGCATTTCCGAGAAGCTCTGCCGTGGTATAGATATTGTAAATATCCGGGTCATTTATTCTGTCACCCTTGTGACCAATGCTGCCGCCGGAGCTGCTTTTGCTGAGGCAGGGGATTATTACTCCGCTGCCGAAAAAAAACCTGCCCTCCTTTTCAAAAGTCAGCTCTGTTCCGCATTTGTTGATAGCATCCTCAATTTTCACAGCCTACACTCCCTTGAAAACAAATCCTTCATCTGTGAGATAGCCTTTCAGATCATCAAAGGCTTCTCTGCAAAGCTTTTCAGCTGCAGCCACAGCACCGGCAGCGTCATTTTTCATAGTTATATCCCCTACTTTGATTTCACTACCTGTGCCGTCAGTCAGAACCGAAAGCGCATATCTGTAATTCGCAAGGGCGGCTGCGGCAAACTCCGCCCTTGAGCTGCATTTAGGATCATTTACACTGTCTGAAAGCCTGTATGCAACATGATCGGCAGCATTGGTACAAAAATTGAAATATTTCATACCGCTGTCCTCATCAAGTCCTGTCAGACGGCAGAATATATTGTAAATTCTTTCAATATCCAACCGTCATACCTCCTTAATATTCCAGTACCTTTGCAGAATCCGGGAAGATCTTTGCAAAGCCGGTAATACAGCTGATAGAAGCTCTTTCAAGCTGTCTGTCGATAAGCTTGTCATGATCGGTAATAATGCCCCCGGACTGCACCATTTCAAGTGCACAGGTCTTATCAAGACCGATAAGCTTTCCGGAAGGAATACTTTTAGTATGCATAAGCTTTGCGCCCAGCGGAGTAATCATTCGTCCGCTGCCGTGGAATTCAAGCCCTGCATGTGAATCCTTCATTTCTTTCATATCAAGAAGCTTTTTCATTGCATCTGTAGGAGCCAGAATTGTGTTCAGCTCATAGGGAGACAGCTCAGCCCAGAGCTTTACAAGATCGTCATATGAAAGACTGCCGCTTGATGCAGCATTTACCACCTGCGCCGCACCATTGCTGCCGTCACCGCTGACAATGACATTCACAGCATCATCAAGCTGCTGACGGGCAATATAAGCACCAATCTGTCTGAGAGTAACAGTAAAAAGATCCAGCTTCTGGAATTTTACTGCCTCATAGGACGCAACCAGCATTCTGCCCCTTTTCTGCAGCTTTACAAGGCTTTCGCTTGTCTTTATGGTTGTGGTGGGAAGAGCAGCGCCCTCGCTTACCGGCTTAAGGGATTTCTCCTCCACACCCGGAACAGAAACTACGGAACGATAATCCATTCCCTCAATAACTGTTTTTGCAGCGATAATATCGGAAATAATATCATTTCTTTCCATTCCCTGTCTTACAGCTCTCGAAACGTATTCCGGGAAGAGAGCCGCACTGTCGCTGGTCTGGAAAAATTTGCTTACGGTGTCAGATGCTGCGCCTCCTACCTTGATATCAAATCTCTTGAGCTGACGCTGATATGCATCAAGCCCTTCAAGCTCTGTATTTCTGTAGTTTTCCGAGGGGTCAAGCTCCTCCAGCACCTGGGTAAATGATTTGCCTGCCGCATACATTCCCTTCTCAAGTCTGATTGAATCATAAAATGCCATATTTTGTTACCTCCTGTTATCAAAGAATAATTCCTGCGGTCTGTGCAGTTGTATCCACATCAATGACAAGATATTCCCTGCCGTTTGAAGCGTCCACTTCCACTTTGCCGCTGCTGCCGACAAGCTTTGCATATCCTACTGTGGGAGCAGTTGAAGAATATCCCACTCTGGCATAGCCTTTGAGCTGAACAGCCGCATAACCGTTTCTTACATTAAGGCAGATGCCGCAGAATGCTCCGCTGGCCTTTGCCACCGTACCGTTTGCGGATACCATTACAGGATCCCCTGCATTTACAGTACCGCTTGTTTCAAAGGTGAAAACATTTTCACCGTAACCGTTAAAACATACATTCATAGAAAAAACCTCCTTAAATATTTGTAAATTCATTGTTGTTATTTCTTTTTGCAGGTGTCATACCTGCAAGCTGGGGTCTCAGGGGCATATGCTCAGATGCCTTCTTTGTCAGAGCCTTGCAAAGCTCCTCCAGCTGCACCGCATTCATCTTACCGGTAATGAACCCCAGAGTATCCCTTCTGAGTTCCGGAAGAGCAAAAGCAGCAGCCTTGTTGATATCCTCAATAAGCCTTTTTCTGTAGGTTTCACCGTCAGCAGCTTTTTCCCCGAGGCTGCGGAATTTTTCTGCCAGAACATTCATTTCCTCAGCAGTAAAGCTCTGACTGCCGCCGCTGAAAATTCTTTTTTCAATATCCATATACTCACCTCCCTTGTCAAATGCCTTTGTCACGCCTGCTGCTCTTTGTGCCGGAACAGCAACGAATGACCATTCATATGCATCCGTAGGATCCTCAAGAGCAGCATAGCAAAACCTGCCGTCATAATATCTGCCCTTGATATGTCCGCAGACACTTATGCTTTTTCCGCAGACCGAGCATATACGCCTGCTTACCGAGCAGCCTACGCTTACCTCCTTTTTTATTCCGCTGTCTATCAGATTGATAAGCTCACTGCTGTCAGCTCTGGGGATATAGGCTCTTGCCTTCAGCTGAACATACGGTTTGCCGTCAGAGGTAAGCCTGTCCTCAATAGTTTCTGTGCGGCAGGAAAAGATCCTGGCTGTCTGATTTTCGGTTTTAGGATCGTGATCCGTTATTCCGGTCACGCCCACGAAAAGCTTTTCCAGCTTTTTCAGAGCATCCTCAGAGAATCTTTCATTGTCCCTGTCTATCTCATTGTCACACAGCACCAGAGAAAAGACATATATTTCATCCTCGCTGTAGCTTCTTCTGGTATATTTGTTTATAAGCTCAAGTTCACCCTGTTTAAGTTCACTATCTTTTTTCAATTGAACGCCTCCTTATTCCTGTTCTGTTTTCTTTGCCTGGGCATTGTAAAGCCTTGCCCTTGCAAGCTCCACTTCATCCTGCAGGTTTATGTTATCCCATACTATCTCAAAGCCGCAGTCATAGCCCCCAAGCCTGAGAAACGTATCGCATATTTTGCGTATAGGGGAGCCCAGCACCCTTCTGTAATATTCAAGCTCACTCGTCAGAATATCCGCCTGCTGAGAGGACATTCTTTCGGTAGATGACCACGACAGTCCCAGAAGGAAGGGCGGTATAGAAAGCTTTGAGATTATCTGCTCGGTTATTGCGCGTATAGGAACCTGACAATCCGGTATCTGATTATCCGCGCCGATAGCCTTTATGCTTACATCCCCCACGCTGATAAAGTCCCTGGGCTCACGGCTTTTCATAGCCTTGCTCCATTCCGAAGCTATCATCATTGCCCTTTCCTTTGTAAAGCTTCTTTCGCTGTCCTGAGGTTTATAGGTAACTGCAAAACGCACATTTCCTACCCTGTCCCAGTTCGTACCAACAGCCGAAAAAATCTTCATAAGAATGTCCGCAGCAAAGGGCAGTCCCTTAAGCACTGATGTTCCGTAAATTTTTCCCGGCTCCGGCATTATTGCACTGCACAGTATCAGCCCGGGATAATCGACTTCCTTCCTTACTCCGCCGCAGCAGCTGATGATCCTGAGATCCAGCGGATCATCGCCGGTTTCAAGCTCCACATCCTCAAGACTGCTGTTATAAAGAGCCGCGATATTTCCGTCAGTGCCGGGAACCATCTCACCAACGGCTGTTCCGTAAGTAAGAAGCTGCTCAAGATATACGGAAATAAAGCTTTCTATTCCGTTTGAAACAGTATTTACTCTTACATTTTTCAAAAAGCTGTCAAGCTTCTCCTGTGCAGCGCTGTCATCACATACCACACTGAAGCCTCCTACAAGCCTTACTATTTTGCAGAGTGCAGCGTCAATAATCGGCACCGAATCCCTCAGGGAACGAAGCAGCTTTATTTCACAGCTGCAAAGCGGAAATCTGCTGTCGATACCTCCAAAAGGCGCCGCTGAAGCAGTCTGTACGGATAAACCGCTGTCCTTCTTTTTTCTGAACCAACTCAATAAATCACCTCCCCTCTGTCGAGAGCTATAGCAAATACATCGTCCTGCCTTCCGTTAAGGTAGGTAGAGGCAAAGTACCTTATGTCGTCCATTGCATGATCATTTTCCTTCAGCGGAGCATCCCTGCCGCTGCTTTCCCAGCGGTAAAGACCGAATTCCCTTATGCTGTCGCTGCAGCAGCGGCATATTCTTATGCTGCCCTGCTTAAGAGCGGTGCTGACCTGGCGTATACCGTCTATAACATTGTTTTTTGCCGGGATAACATCAAATCTGCCATGCCTTTTTATAACCTCGATAAAACTTGCTGCCGAGGGGTCAACTATAACCCTGCTTATCTGCCTGTCACCTGCCAGGGAGCAAAGTCCCTTGTAATGCTCCTCATCGGTTCTTGAGCTTCCCTGCCTGCGTGAATCGTAATAGTATTCCTCTATCCTGTACCATACTCCGCCGCTCAGTCCCCACAAGCCAAATGATGAAGGATTGACCGTTCCGTAGTCGCAGGAAATAACATAATCATCAAAGCCCCCTGCCGGGATATCCCACAGCATTCTGTCATCTCCCATAAACGGGTAAACCAGACCTTCCGAGGCTACCCATTTTCCCAGAACATATCTCTGATAGAAGCTGCCCGAATACATTCTCCTGTATCTCGAAAGCATTTCATCAGAAAGGGATGGATTGTCCTCCATTGTGAAATGAATGTAATACAGATTCTTTTCCCTGACCTTTTTGATCCATTCACGGTTAAACCAGTGCTGCGGATATTCAGGATTGCAGTTGAACCAGAGCTTCGATCCGTCAACTGAGCACCTGGCAACAGCCTGCTCAACGAAGGATCTGGGCATAAGCGCCGCTTCATCAAAAAGCACGCCGCAAAGGGTCATGCCCTGAATAAGAGAAGCCGAGCTTTCATCCCTGCCGCCGAATACATAGAATGTATTCATACTTCCTTCAGCCGAAACCTCCATGAAGTTTGAAGAAAGCCTGTCCCTGACATAAAATCCCAGGTCATCAAGAGCCTGTCTGAGAGGAACAATAACATTCCGCTTTACAGATTTTATTGTCTTTCCGCATATTGCAAAGCTGCACCCGTTAAAATGAGCCATAGCCCACGCCACAAATGATACGCTCATGCAAAGTGTTTTTCCGCTTCTGACGGCACCGTCACAGATAATACCGTCATACCCGCCCTCCCTGCACCACCAGTTAAGCACCTTAAGCTGCTTTTCTGAAAAAGCCTTATATTTCACTGAGATCTCCTCCGTCCTGATCCGGCTGTTCACCGCATACGCTGCCTGCAAGAGCGCTGTAGAAATCTGACACCCTGCTCCTTTCCTCCTGCTTCATGCCCTCCAGCTTTTCAAGAGCCTTTATGCGGTCAAAAAACTTAATTTCAAGCGCTCCGTCCTTCGGACGCTTTATTTCAGCCACATTAAAAAGGTCCAGCTCCCTGAGTTGGTTTTCATCCGGCTGCTGCAGAAACATCAGGCGTACCGCATCAGTAACATTTCCGAAAGCAAGTCTTTCATATCCTGCCCGTGCCTGTCTGCTGTAATTATCACTGCGTGCCTGATATATCCGTTCTATCTCAGCATTGATATCAGTTCTGGCAAGCAAAGCCGAGCCGTTTTTCACCGGTTCGTTATAGCCTGCCATAGCGGCAGCCTCTCTGAAATCACCGCTGCTGACATAAAAGCTACAGAATCGTTTTTCCCTTGGACTCAGGTCATTTTTATTTTTCAACATCCGACCCTCCTTTCAATAGTCCTCTGCAAAACAAAAAAAGTTGACCTCAAAAGGTCAACTAAAAGAATATATCTTTATTTTTTTGTAAAAAAATTGTTTTAAGATTCAGAATCCATTATATCCTCACTTCGTACAGCTGTTTTTGATATTCTTTATGTTACTTAGCGTCAAACATAGTTTTGTGTTTGCGGGGCAGCTGTTGACAAGATTGTCTATCCTATGGCATAAAAAGCCAAACCTGACAGGGAGCCAACTATTCCTCCTGGCATCAGAATACCCATTGGCAAGAAGCCGGCAGCAGGTATTATTGAAGGCGACATGAAGGACGATGCAGAGCTTGAATTTTTATATAAAAAAAACATGTAAAAGCGGATTCAGTCAAACGCTGAACTTACCTGCACCGTGATTGCTTCCCCGTTCAAAAGCATACATTTAATTCCTGATCTGTAATAAAATAATATAAAGGCTAAGCCCCAGAAGCATGCAGGATAATATCCCGTGCTGAAAGGCTTAGCCTTTTTGTTATCCGAAATAACATTTTATAGTTTCTTCGCCCAGCGAACCGTTCTGATAGGTCACGGCAACATATTCATCTGACCAGTCAAGCTTGTACCTGCCATTGCATCTTGTTCCGTCGGAAACTGTATATGTACCTCTGAGCTTCAGTGAACCGTCAGGCTCTGTGCAGTAAACATCACCAAAGCTCTGCAAATAACCCGATACCCTGCCGGAGCATTCCTCAATTACTATCTGACGTCCGTTGTTTTCAAAGACATAATATTTCGGCGAGTATACAGCTGTCTCGGCCACAGTCTGCCTGAATCCGCTGATAAAAGGCACGATAAGAAATATGATGCAGACAATTCCTATCAGCGTTGTAGAAACCAGATCCCTTTTCATATGCTTTTGTTCTTTTACATCCACACCGATAATTATAGTTGTCGCCACCGCCTGAACGCTTACAGCGGTTATCATCAGCCTGCACCATACAGGCGGCAGGCTCAGAGTCATTTTAGCGATACCCAATATCAGATAATCCTTCTGGGGAGAAATGATGGAAACAACCCCTGCAGCGACAATAAACACCGTGGTCAGGACTATCATTATCCAGCATATTATGCCGACAGCATTTAATTTCACGATCATTCTCCTTTCCGTCTATAAGTTTTCCTGCTGCAGATAATCAGGCTGCTCTGGGGATTGCCGGATCTGTTTCAGAAACACTGACAGAGGATTCTCCCGGCTTAATCACTGAACTAAGATCCTTCACAGCATCCCCATGAGAAAGCTGTCTGACCTTATATCCCCTGTTTTCAAGCAGTTTGTATATTCCTTTCTCTCCGCCGAAATGAGCCAGACCCACTGCCATGAAAACGGTCTGTCCGCTGTGCAGGTATTCTTCAGCCTTGTCAGCCATACCCTCATTTCTGTCGTACAGCATTATATTGTAGTAGGAATCAATAAGCTGCTTTTCTTCATCTGTAAAGCTTTCCTCATTCAGACTGTTATCGTCCTCAACAGCGTTTCCGCTTTTCCAGCTTTTATATAGTTCGTCAAGAGATTTACCCATTTCGTTCAGGTAATCATCTGTAGCAGCAAGCTCATGGAAAAGGAGATTCTGTATCTCGTCCGGCATATCAGCAATGATAGCGAACTGCTTTTCCGTACCCTCAACCTCAAGTATTTCCTTTCCGCTTTTTTCAGCGCGGTCCATAAGCAGATTATCCACGCCGTAGCTTTCGCTGAGACCGATCTTGCTTGCGGCGCAGACCTCAGCGAGGCTTACCCACATCATCGGTTTAACGTAATCGTACACCTGTGTATAAAGCGGAGAGTCTTTTACAACATTTACAACCTTATCATAATCCTCAGCCGACACATGATCTCTGATAGTTGTCTTATCGGTATACATGAATTTTGTTACAGACATCAGGTCTATTCCGCCCAGCTTACTGTTGCATTCCACAGCCAGCGCATCACTTGCATTAAAAGCTGTTTCAAAATAATCAGGCATATTCAATGCATTTTCATCAGCAAGATGGATAGTTCCCATTGTATAAAGGATATGTCCCTCATCATCGCTTATTTCGCAGATCATGGGAGTTATGGTATTACTGTTATATGATACTTCGCTGCTTTCCTGAGAGGATGAAGCACTCTGTACCGAGCTTTCTGCTGACATCTCCGATTCAGCGGAAGATGTTTTATTATTTTCAACAACAGGCGGCAAGCTGCTTTCTTCTTCATTTTTGCCGCATCCAGTGAAAATGACAGACACTGCCATTACTGCTGCAAGTACAGCAGTAACAATTTTTTTCCTTTTCAATACCCTCACACCTTTCTGATAATACCCACTGACACTCTACAGTATCATGCAGGCCATTTCCGTACAAAACCTTTCCTTCTCTGCTTCATAACAGCACCGGCAGCCCTCTGCCCCGGCACAAAACAATTATTTTTTATATAATACCCTATTCCCGCCCACTTGTCAATCATCTCCCGGCCCCCAGCGAGCCAGCGTGACGCTGGACCCATAACGCGATGGCCAGCGTAACGCGATGGTGTCGCTTCACTGCGTTACGCTCTTAATTCGCCTGACTATTCTGCTGCCCGCGGTACTGCTGTAATTGCTTGATTTACTTAAATTTACGCTGCTAGTCAGAACCTGTTACTCTCTAAGTCAGTAAAGAAACTTGTTCTATTTTGCTTACAGAAAAAGCCGGTGAACCGTAATTCATCGACTTTTTCAATATCTTTAGTTTTCTGTTTATGAAAGAATCTCAAGGTTGGCGTAATTCGCCATTATTTTCTTGGTTCCTGATGTATCAAATGCAATTTCAAGAAGCGTGTCAGACGCCATAGGTCTTGCATCTATTATAAGTCCCTCGCCGAAGCTTTTGTGCCTTACTCTCATACCCACAGCGTAACTTGCTGCATTGCTCTGCCTTTGGGGCTGATATGAGATGGTTCTGCTCTGTGCAAGATCCTCTCTTCTTTTTGCGCCCTTTGCAGCTCCTGCAGCACCGTTAAGACCTACTCTCGTTTTTTCCTTTTCCTCCACAAGCTCTGCAGGCAGTTCTGCAAGAAACCGTGAAGGTCTGTTATGAGAAGTCTTTCCGAATAAAGTTCTTGATTTCGAGCATGAAAGATACAGACGCTTCTTTGCCCTTGTAATTCCAACATAGGCAAGCCTGCGTTCCTCCTGCATTTCCTCCTCAGACATTGACGCCATATAGCTTGGAAAAGTATTTTCCTCCATGCCGGGAATAAATACATTATCAAATTCCAGTCCCTTTGCGCTGTGCAGCGTCATCATTACAACAAAGCTGGAATCATCATCGTTATTGTAGGTATCAAGATCAGTGAAAAGTGCTACTTCCTCCAAAAAGCCCTGCAGTGTAGCGCTGTCAGGATTTTCCTGTTCATAACGCATTATGCTGGATTTAAGCTCCTGCACGTTTTCCACAGCTTCTTCGCCGTGGTCGCTTTCCTTCTTGATAAAGGCAATATATTCTATCCTTTCGACCAGTTGACTGTACATTTCTGATACCGGTGTACCGCTTTCAAGAAGCTCCGCCATATCCTCAACTATTCCGCAGAAATCCGCAAGCTTCCGGCTGCTTTTGATAAGAGCCTCAAATTCATCCGAACGCTTCATGGTTTCATACATACTCTGCCCCAGCATATTGCCTATTTCTTCAATCTGAGAAATTGTTTTCTCACCGATTCCGCGCTTGGGGATATTGATAATTCTTCTTAGTCTTATATTATCGCTGTGATTGCTGATAACGCTTAGGTATGCGATCATATCCCTTATTTCCCTGCGTTCATAGAATCGTCTGCCGCCTATAATCTTATAAGGCAGACCAGCACGGACGAAGGAACGCTCAATACTCTGGGATTGGGAATTCATTCTGTAGAGAATAGCATAATCGCCGAAGCTGAATCCCTTTTCGGTGCCTTCGGTTATTGTATTTATAATAAAACGGCTTTCGTCATATTCATCATAAGCATTGAAACGGACGATCTTATCACCCTTTTCGTTATCCGTCCACAGGGTCTTGTCCTTTCTTGCTGAATTATTGCGGATAACGCAGTTAGCAGATTCAAGGATATTTTTGGTTGAGCGGTAATTCTGCTCAAGCTTGATAACGGTGGTATTTTCAAAGGTATCCTCAAAATCCAGGATATTTCTGATTGTTGCGCCGCGGAAGCGATAGATGCTCTGGTCGTCATCACCCACAACGCACAGGTTTCCGCTGACCTCCGAAAGAAGCCTTACAAGCTCATACTGCATATGGTTGGTATCCTGATATTCATCAACCATGATATAGCGGAACTGACTGCCGTATTTTTCCCTTATTTCCGGGAAATCACGGAGTATAACCACTGTATTGAATATCATATCGTCAAAATCCATCGCATCAGCCTTGAAAAGTCTTTCCTGATAAAGCTTATATATCTTTGAAATAGAGATAAGTCTGCTGTCTGTATCAGCATATTCTGCAAAGGCTTCCGGATCCATCATATTATCCTTTGCGTTAGATATCTCGCTCATTGCTGAACGCACGCTGATTATTTTTTCATCTATATGCAGCACCTTCATGCAGTCCTTCACAAGGCGCTTCTGATCGTCGCTGTCATATACTGTAAAATGGCTGCTGTAGCCTATATTCTGAGCTGTACTGCGGAGAATCCTTCCGCAGGCGCTGTGAAAAGTAGATGCCCATATATCCAGTCCGGCTTCGCCCACTCTTCTGCAGATTCTTTCCTTCAGTTCATTAGCCGCCTTATTGGTAAAGGTAATTGCAAGTATTCTCCAGGGGGCCGGAGCAGATACAGAAAGTCTTTGCACCAGTTCCTCACGCAGCGGTGTTTTATCTCTTGCGGCTGAACGTATTTCTTCTATTTCATTTTCATCATAGTATCCATACACCTTATCAGTTTCGTAGGCGCTGCCCCATCTGAGAAGGTTGGCAATACGGTTTACAAGTACTGTTGTTTTTCCGCTGCCTGCGCCTGCAAGAATCAGCAGAGGACCTGTTACGGTATATACTGCACGCTGCTGCATATCATTCAGGTTTGAAAATTCGTTTTCTATTATTTCTCTTCTTAGTGCTGCTATTTCATTGTAGTTTTCTTCGTTCAAGCGTTTTTCCTCTTTTCCATTCCGCACCTGCGGAATAATTTTTGCACATCACTCTGTACCATATCTATTTTACAGCAAATTCAAAAATATTGCAACCACCTCCCCCCGGCAAGCCGCCGGACCCGCAACGCGATGGTATCGCTTCACTACGTTACGCTCTTAATGCGCCTGACTGATTGGCTGCCCGCGGTGCTGCTGTAATCGCTTGGTTTGCTTAAATTATCGGGGTCAGTACTTGCCCTGCTACACATACTATGGTTGACGTTCAGCACCAGAAAAAAGCATCTAAAAGCCGCCCCACGAAGGGGTAAGTTAAGGAAAAGGGATTTGCATAAAACCAGCGTCAGCTGTAACAAAGGGCATACATACAATTTATTTTTAGTTGTCATAAAGCCATAAAACCGGCATATAATTATTACATAGAACTGAAAGTCCCGAAGGAAACACACGGAACAATACTGCTGTGGCTGTATATTACAGCATCAAAGCCCAATTAAACAATGATATCCAGCGTGCATATTCCTTTTTTGTGTGATTCTCATAAATTCAATTTTACACTTGACAATAAGGTGTTATAGTGCTATAATAATATAGCACTTGAAAAAAGCATATATCGCGGAGTGGAGCAGGTGGTAGCTCGTCGGGCTCATAACCCGAAGGTCGTTGGTTCAAGTCCAGCCTCCGCAACCATCTAAGG
>ONDB01000104.1 GCA_900316485.1 uncultured Eubacteriales bacterium | reverse complement strand
GTATTAATCACAGAAAAAGAACGGTTACAAATGGTTACATCAATTTAGTTATTATTGTAGCATACACTAACAAAATTGTCAATGAATTTTATGTTCTTTTATTATTTTTTACCATAACGCTTTTTTCTTAATTAACTGATGTTATTTCTGTCCCTTTGACAAATAATTACGGCAGACTCTTTACTTTATCTGCTAAAAATAGTAAAATAAATTCGTAGACTCTGCATTATCACAGGGCTTTATCTTAATTACTAAAAGGTGTGATACGCTTGAAATCCTATAGATATTTTCGCCTTGCGGCGGTTTTGCTTTTAGGAGCGGCTGCTTTGCTTCTTCTGTGCTCCTGCGGTGAAAAGCAGGAGGAAAATGTTGCCTTCTCAACTTATCTGAATCTTTCATCCTCTTTCTCAGGTTCCAGAACGATAAAGGTATCCTACCCCCGTTCTATCGTCGAGCCTGGTTCTGATGCTGCCGCTGATCTTGAAACGGTCATTCGCAAAAACTGTCCCTCATCTATGACCTATTCAGCCGATAATACTTCGGAAAATGTGGCATATATCTTTACTCTTTCGTTTTCTTCATATTCTGACTATACTTCCAAGATAGCCGATATCCTGGGCAATGCTCCGGTAGTTACATTTTCCAACCCGAATACGGCTCTGACAAAGGGCTGGAGAATCAGCGAGGATTTCCAGAGCTGCCAGCTCCTCAGCTGGATCTCTGAAATGTCTGCCGCAGAAGGTCATGCTCTGCCTGAGCATAAAAACGAAGAGCATGAAACCAAAGTTACCTACGGCAATACCACAGTAGCTTCCGATGCGGTTATTTCTGTCAATAAGCTCAATGGTCAGCCCATAGAAAAAATCCGTGTGGTTACGGTGAACAAAACGACTGCTACCGAATCAAAATTCGACCGTACCATTACCTTCACGGTCACACAAAAAACCTTCGATTCTCTCGGCGACAAGCTGACCCAGTATTTTTCATCTGTAACGGATTCAGCAGCTAATTCTGAATGGCTTCTGGACAACAACCGCTACATATATACTGTAACTTTCTCTGATGTTACCATGAAACAGCTGGAAGGCTATACAAATCATCTTCTTTCCTCTGTTTACGGCGATGTTTCCTACATAGACAAAACTGAAAGCAGCACAGCTCTTGCTTATCAGAACTGTTTTTCTGAAACTCTGGATTTTTCAAATTATGTAGGCCCCTCAAATTCTGACGTTCCTGTAGAATACAGCTATTCACTGATTAACAATTCAACACTTGATGAATGCCGTATCTATTCAGAAATGAAATGGGTAACCGCTACCGACCTGCTGAAGGAAAACAATCCCGGAAAAATTGCTGCTATCAGAAGCAGTTCTCCCACCCTTACATTAATGATAAACGACGGCAAGCAGTATACGCCTACATCTGTTGATATTGCCGTAACCCCCCTTGATAATGACACTATAAAGAAAAGCTTTTCATTCGTATATGATATTGCTTCCGAAGGCTATGAGGCTTCGGATTATACGGCATCGTATTTTACTCCTCTGGGTATAATTCCTTCACAGACAGTTGTTGACGGCAGCGCTGTATGTACTATCACAGTAACAGGTACTCCTGCCGAGCTTAATGCAAAGATCACTGATATTTTCGGCGATAATAACCTTATCACTCTTTCTGATGAAGTTCCGTTTATGACCCTGAGAACCAAAAAGCATATCGAGGACAAGGTAGACCTTTCAGTGCTGCTGGTAGGAAAGAATGTGGACACCCCGGTAAACTATTCAATCATTCCGGCAGAGGGTGAAATTGCAGAACAGCTGATTCTGAAAGGCAGCAGCAATGATGATGACGTTTATGCCGAGCCTGATGAAAAGGGAGTATACAAGCTGACGATAGGCAGTAAAGCTTCAAAGCTCAGCCTGACTGTTTCGGCACCGAATATCTCTGATATCATCATTTTCTGCGCGATTTCATTTATAATGCTTCTTGTGACTGCCGGATTTATCTTTATTCTTGCAAGACAGAAGCTTCCGGTTCATTCTCTTGAAAGCGGCGAGGGTAATGGTCCGGCTTTGCCCAAAAACGGTCAGAATAAAAAAAGGATATCCGAAAAATCCATTCTTCGCAAAAAAACAGCTAACAAGGATAAAAAGCAGAAATAAAAGGAGCACACATAATGACAAAAAAGCTATGTATCTTCGACCTTGACGGAACACTAATTGATTCACTTTACGACCTTGCGGATGCTATGAATTATGCCCTTGAGAAAAACGGTATGCCAGTTCACGACAGGGAAAAGTACCGGTTTATGGTGGGCAGCGGCATATCAGTGCTGGCAGATCGGGCAATGGTTGTTCCCGAGGGTACTGACAGCCAGCTGAAAAAGGCTATTCTTGATGATTTCAATTCCCATTATAATGTACACAATACCGATCTGACTGCACCCTATGAAGGCGTCAATGAAATGCTGGACTGTCTTGACCGCATGGGAACTGCATATTGTGTTCTTTCAAACAAGCCTGACGAATTTACTGTTTCCATTGTAAAACAGCTTTTTCCGGGAAGGGTATTTGCCTGCGTGATGGGCAAGCGTGAGGAATATCCCCGCAAGCCGGATCCGGCATCCGTCAATGCTATTCTCAGCCAGCTCAGTATTGAACCTGAGCAGGCACTTTATATCGGCGACAGCAATATAGATATGCAGACCGCTGCCAACGCCGGTATTGAAAGCATCGGTGTAAGCTGGGGTTTCAGACCTGTGGCAGAGCTTGAAGCATCGGGAGCTGCACATATTGCCGACAAGCCGGAAGATATACTGAAATACCTTTAAGGAGTAATAACATGAAGCAAACACCTAAAGTTAATTATCAGCTGGTTCTTGACAATGAGATTAAAAAAATAACGGCCTCGGGTAAACGCCCGGGGCTTTTGCTGCACAGCTGCTGTGCTCCCTGCAGCAGCTATGTGCTCGAATATCTGACAAATTTTTTTGATATTACTGTGCTTTATTATAATCCCAATATTTCTCCGGAACATGAATATCAGCACAGAGTTGATGAAATGAAAAGACTTATACTTGAAATGTGTCCTTCAGTATCCTTTGTTGAAGGGAAATATGAGCCTCAGCGCTTTTATGAAATGGCAAAAGGGCTTGAAAATGAACCGGAACGAGGCGCAAGATGCTTAAAGTGCTACCGCATGCGCCTGGAAGAAGCCGCTGTTTTCGCCAGGGAAAACGGCTTTGATTATTTCACAACTACTCTGAGTATCTCTCCGCAAAAAGACAGCGCCGTACTGAACCAGCTGGGCGGAGAACTCAGCGATCAATACGGCGTGCCATATCTTTATTCTGATTTCAAAAAGCGCGGCGGCTACAAGCGCTCTATTGAGCTTTCGGCACAATACAGTCTTTACCGCCAGAATTTCTGCGGCTGTATCTACTCCAGACAGCAAGCTCAGTCAAGAACATCCCAGAAGCCTTCAAGCGTTGCAAAATAATCATCAACAGTTTCTGCTCTGCGGATCTCTGTAACTGTGCCGTCCTCTCTGAGAAGAAGCTCGGCACTTTTGAGCTTTCCGTTATAGTTGTAGCCCATTGCAAAGCCGTGGGCACCTGTGTCGTGGATAACAAGTATATCCCCCATGTCGATTTCAGGAAGCTTTCTGTCAATTGCAAATTTATCATTGTTTTCGCAAAGGGAACCTGTAACATCATATGTATGGTCGCAGGGGGCGTTTTCTTTGCCCAGCACTGTTATATGATGATATGCGCCGTACATTGCAGGACGCATAAGGTTAACTGCACATGCATCCACACCAATATATTCCTTGTGTGTGTGCTTTTCGTGAATTGCAGTTGTAACAAGGTGACCGTAGGGTGCCAGCATGAATCTGCCCAGTTCGGTATAAATACTGATATCTCCGAGTCCTGCAGGAACAAGAATCTCATCAAACGCCTTATGAACGCCCTCACCGATAACCAGGATATCATTCGGCTCCTTATCCGGAGTATAGGGAACGCCTACACCGCCTGAAAGATTGATAAAGCTGAGCTCAACACCTGTTTCATCCCTGATTTCCACTGCAAGCTTAAAAAGAATTCCTGCCAGAGTGGGATAATAATCATTGGTAACGGTATTACTTGCAAGAAATGCATGAATACCGAATTTTTTTGCGCCCTTTTCCTTAAGGATCTTATATGCCTCCATAATCTGTGGCTTTGTCATACCGTATTTTGCATCCCCGGGATCGTCCATAATTGTATTTGCAATTGCAAACTTTCCGCCGGGATTAAAACGGCAGCATACTGTTTCCGGAATACCGCAGGCCTCTTCAAGAGCCTCGATATGAGTGATATCGTCAAGATTGATGATAGCTCCTACCTCATTTGCATAGCGGAATTCCTCAATAGGCGTATCATTTGAAGAAAACATTATCTCCGGGTTTCTGAAACCGCACTTTTTGCTCATAAGCAGCTCGCTGTAGGATGAGCAGTCTGTACCGCAGCCTTCCTCCCTGAGAATCTTCAGAATAGTCGGGTTAGGTGTAGCCTTCACTGCAAAATACTCACGAAAACCCTTATTCCATGAAAAAGCCTTATTTAGCTTTCTTGCATTTTCTCTTATTGCTTTTTCGTCATATATATGAAAAGGCGTAGGGAATTTGCTAATTATTTCTTCTGCCTGCTCTTTTGTAATAAATGGTTTCTTTTCCATATTCATTCCTCCGGAAATCTTTCATACGGAGCAGTATGCTCCTTCCGTACATTACCGCCGGACAGGGCAAAAACCAGACTTCTGCTCCCGAAAAAATACATTCCCATTTTACAACATTTATCGACTTTTTGTCAATATTACAATGCAATATTTTTGTATGAAAACATCCCGGTTTTTTACTCTGCTTCTTCCGGCTCCAGCTTCTCTTTTACTGCATTTACAATAACCTCAACTCCTGCAAGGGCGCCCCTGCCCTTTGTACCGCAGGCAAGCATAGCATCCCTCGGCTCTATGAAAATATATCCGTATTCCTTCAGAGTTTCAATATTTCTGCGTGTTACAGGATTATCGTACATTGCCGTATTCATTGCAGGGCAGATTATTTTCGGCTTGTTTTCAACTGCCAGCATTACAGTTGTAAGCATATCATCAGCAATTCCGGCAGCAAGCTTTGCTATAACATCTGCGCTTGCCGGAGCTATTACAGCCAGATCCGCCATCTGTGCCAGGGAAATATGCTCCACAATACCCGGGTCATAGGCTGCAAACATATCCGTATGCACCTTGTTTTTTGTAAGAGTCTGGAAGGTCAATGGAGTAATGAACTCCTGTGCAGCCTTAGTCATTATTACATGAACTCCGATACCGCTTTTTGTAAGGTCATTTGCAATATCTGCCGCCTTATATGCAGCTATGCTTCCTGTTATTCCCAGTAAAATATTATTCATTTGCTTTTCCTCCTGCAACCGCCGCAGCTATTCCACGGGCTATTTCCTGTTTGCCGCAGAAATGCAGCTCCTTTTTATCACCGTCAATCAGAAATCCCTCATGTTTTCCTGCTTCCACTGTTCTGTAATCATTTGCAAGAACATAATCGCAGCCGTTTTTCTCCAGCAGTCTGTATGCCGTGTCAATTAGTTCCTCATGACTTACTCCGTCCAGAAGCTTGAAGCCCACTATCACTGCATCCGGAAGCAGCTGACGGAATATGGGAAGAACCTTCGGCGTCTTTTCAAGCAGAATAACCGGTTCTCCTGAAGATGAAGGCAGCTTGTTATATTTATTGAGAAGATTTTCACTGTCAAAGAATTCCTTTGGGTTGAAAGCGCCTCCGGCAGCCTTTTTATCAAGCATTTCTGCAGATACCACTGAACGTACACGGAAATCACTGACCGCCATACAGTGAATTACAGCGTCTATCTTATATGATGAGCAAAGCTTATTTACTGCATCAAGCAGGTTTTCAACAGATTCAACAGGAACCGGAGTTACTTTTTCGCAATCCGGCATTACCGCCTTTTTGCCGTGGATATAGAATATCCTGCCTACCTTATCACTCTTTGAAAGCTCCCTGGCAATAAGACTGCCCAGCATTCCGGTGCTGGTATTAGTTATGCTTCTTATCCTGTCAATAGGCTCGCTTGTGCCTCCGGCAGTCAAAATAATATTTTCAGGCATTGATTTTTCCTCCCTTATGATGTATGACGCAGGACTATTAACAGCGTCATAGCACGATATACAAAAACAGCGGCGAGATAAGCCCGCCGCTGACAATCAGTTTTTTTCAGAAACGCTGATTACTGGTTTTCCTGCTGCTTTGAGGATTCACTGCCGGATACTGTTGCAGGCTTTACCTTATCTGAGAACAGGAGTCTGAGAGCATCAGCGCCTGCGTAACCATCCGGGTCAAGCCCGTTGTTCTTCTGGAATGCCTTGAATGCCTCGGCTGTCATTTCACCGAAGTAATTGGTTATACCTTCCTCAAACTCGCCGTATCCAAGATCCTTAAGTCTTTTCTGGATCTTCTTGATATCGTCGTTTTCGTCGCCCTGACCGAAAGCAGTATCGTCTGTGATCTTAAGTGAGTTATCAGCCTTTACAACAATTGTCTTAGGCTCGCTCTCCTGTTTCTTGCTTTCCTGTTTCTTGCTTTCTTCCTTCTTGCTCTCCTGCTTGCTTTCTTCCTTTTTGCTTTCCTG
>ONDB01000169.1 GCA_900316485.1 uncultured Eubacteriales bacterium | reverse complement strand
TGCGACAGCTTTGTTATAATACCACACCCGACTCCAATTGTCAACACCTTTTTTCTATCTTTTTTCTCTTTCTACAAATTGTATTATTTTATTCTTCAAAAACCCCATTACCGCTTTACTGTAATAAATTGTTTTACAAATAGTAATTTAATATAATCGCTCTTTTTGATTTTTATTCCAGTAATATCAAGCGCCGCCTGCAAAACGCAGACGGCGCATTTTAATTTTTAATTCCTGCTAAGGCATTTTCAATGCACAAAATCAAACAGAACAATCAGCAAACTGCTCAGTACAGCCAGCACCAGATCAATAAGCATCACCTTTAATGCATACTTTTTCTTCAGAGCACCATGTTTTTTATTCTTTGCAGTTTTAGCCTTTTTTCTGACTGACACATAATTTGCAATAGTCACCGGGAGTGCTAACACGCTGGTTACACACACTGGTGATAAAATGAATAATGATATTATTTTCAGCGGATCTGAAAACACATTTTCAACATGATTCAAATGAACTACCATTATTTATCCACCACAATCCAATTAACCCAACGGTACGGTATCCTCGGGGATGACATTGCCATAAATCCTGATTATATCTTTATTCTTGGGATTTATCGGATCTGTCATTTCGATAGAAATATTCTTTCCTTCACGGCTGTTATCGTTTTCATTGATCTTCTTGATATCAGCCAGCTTCTTGAATTTCATATTTCCGTCAACATAGTATGCCTCGTACAGTACATTGTTTTCCACCTTGAAACGGCATTCCTTTACTACGAATGTGCCTTCCTTTGAGCAATTTACGCCAAGCTTGCAATTGCCATTGTCGTTAAATTCGAGAATATATTCCGCATCTGCTCCGCATTTCGGACATTTTACTCCATATGCATTCCAGACTGCAGGAGAACCATCCTCACCGACTGCACTGATAAGCTTCATAAGAGTTGAATAGCTCTTCAGCTTCTGATCAACATCCTTATAGCCTTTTATCTGCTCAAATTTTTCAAGCGCACTCTTATAGTCCGGCTTGGAATAATCAGTTACGGCAAGTTTATAAAGACATTCGCTTGCTTTTTCCTTGCTATCCTTATAACCGTCAAGATATGCATATTTATCGTATGCCCTCTTGTATATGCCCTTTTTGAAATCTCTGCCTGCCATAGAATATACATTCTTCTGACAATTCTCGTAATTTGGTTCATCTGTCATACCGATATCTTTGAATATCGTCATAGCATCAATATACTTTGACTCTTCATACAGCTTATCAGCATACAGCTTCATTGTCTCATTATATTTATCTGCTGAATCCAGATATCCTTCTATACTCTGATACATTTCAGAGGCCGCCTTATAGCTTCCGCTGGCAGCATAGCTTTCAGCCTTTGAATATACACATTTCTGTGCCATATCTCTGCTGTCAGCATAGTCGCCCATCTTTTCAAATTTTTCCTTTGCTTCGTCATAGGAGCCTTTTTCGTAATCACTCATTGCGCTCCTGTATTTGAAATACGGAACTCCGTAAACTACTCCCGCATATCCTCCGCCGACAAGAATCACTATCAGCAATATTATCGGAATGATTTTTCCGAATTTCTTTTTATTTGCAGACTGCTTCTGCTGTTTTTCGTAAGTTTCCTTACGCTTTCTGAATTCTTCTTTTTGTTTTTCCTTGTCTATACGTTCTTTCTCAGCAGCCTCTCTTCTCATCTTATCAGCCTGAGCCTGCTGCCTTACCTGCTCATTCTGCAGATAATCCTTATCAGTATTATCCTTAAGCCACTGTTTTCCTGCTCCGCAGTTACAGCATCTGCTTTCATCGTTCCAGTTCAGTGTGCCGCAGGCACAAAGCCAGTAGGTCTTTTCAAACTTCGGATGAAAGATCAGCTTTGTCTGGTCAAGATTTGCTTTTGTGCAGCTGTCCATAAACTGTTTGTGCAGATCCGCCTGGACATTGTAAATGCTGTCCTGAACAAGACTCATATTGAACCTTCTGGCATCTTTATTCTGCCAGGTCTGACCTGAAACAGTGGTAACTGACTTCAATACAAATTCTATATTTCTTGTTGCCTGATTATGAACCCTGAAAGGAGTCTTTGTTCCGAAATCTTCATTTCTTTTTATCTCGAAGCCGTCATAAAGGCAGTCCCTGATAACATCTATCTGATGTCTCTGGGAATCATAGCAGATAATATCGCACACTACCGAGCGGATACTTTCAGGCTGTACATTCATGAACTTTCCGTATGCAAAGATAGCCCCCACATTCATATCAAGCTCAAGCTTCATTGACTGCAGTGCTATCGGAGAACCCACAAACCAAAGATGTATATTCTTTTCTTCAAGTAACTGTTTCTTTTCTTCTTTTTCCATATATATCTCCACCCGTCTGCCATATGCTGCTGCAACGGCACGACTATTTATCAGGATTCAGAGTCAGACCGCATTATCAATCTGCATTTTATTGCCAGTCATTATAACCCGAACCTATTAAAATAGTCAAAAATATTTCATATCACAATATGATTTTAATACTTATAAGCATATATGTCAAGAAACAAAGTTGTTAATAGAATTTTTTGTACAATACTTAAAAAAGTCAGTAGTTATATGTATAATTTATTATCTCAGCTTGTCGGATTAAAGGACATGGGTGTTACGCAGACAGAAATAAAAACTCCGGCTGCTATCAGGGCAATACTTGATATAATAATTATCAGAGTCATCCTGCGGCTTGTTTTCAGCGTTGAAATAATCTTTTCATCCTCCGCCTTTTTTATCTTTGATGTTTTTATTACAAAAACTATCAGCGCAAAGGGCAGAACTATTGCTCCCATGGATACAAGAATAGCAGAACACATCTTTATCAGTGATCCTGTAGTTAACAATACTGTATCCGATTGTTCTGAAATATAGGATGATATACTGCTCAGCATTTCATTTCCGTTCATTTTTTCAGCCTCCTTTACAGCTTTTTCTTTATCTAATAGCATTTATTATCCTCTGATAATTCAGTATTTTTCTATCTGTGCGAATAGTCTGCCTTTTTTGCTTTTGCCGGTTATTCCTGAAAATCGTACCTTTCCTTTACCCCGGAGAGATATCCTTTCTCCGCCTGTAAGCTCCCGGGAAACATTATCGCATATCTGCCAGTTAATGCTGACGAGTCCCTTTTTAATTGCTTCTGCTGCTTTTGTTCTGGAAAGACCAAAGCATTCAGCACAAATACTGTCAAGTCTGGGACTGCTGATATTGATTGAAACCTTTTTCATTTCCGGCTCAGGAATATCCGAAAGCTCAGAGGGCTTTATGCTTACCCTGTACCTTCCTATTCTTTCCAGATTCATTTCAATATAGGAAGAAACCGTACTGTCGCAGAAAACCAGTGCTCCCTTCTCTGTGATAATAATATCCCCTATCATTTCACGCTTTATTCCTAGACCCATAAGGGAGCCTAATACGTCCCGGTGGTTTATTTCTGCATCCGGCGCCGTTGCAGAAATTCCCAGCAATTCCATGGGAGCACCCTCATCAGGCTGATATTCATCTGTTCTGACCCGGCACATACGTCTTTCAGCTTCCTCGTACCCGCCCTCAAAGCTTATCTTTCCCATGAATTCATCCACCCTGCCAAGCAAAAGCTGTTCAGCAGGAGTCAGGAAATGAGAATACAACACCGAATATGTACGTTCACTGCGGCTGATAATATCTGCTGTTTTTCTCAGCAGCAGCTTTTCCTGGGCATCGTCTGTATATTTTGAAGTAAAATCCATTATATCCTCCTTTGATTGTACATGGTTTTGTGGTATAATACTGAGGAAACACCTTTGCAAACAATATTTGCAGGTCAGTATTTCTTTACGGAGGTAATTGTTTTGAAAAAAAGTATATTGATATTTATTTCCCTTGCGGCTTTTTCCGCTGTACTCTGCGGCTGTTCTGACATGCCGTCTGAGCCGTCCTTCACTTCATATTCCGTTGAAAGCAGTGCAGAAAGCTCCTCAGAAGTCTCTGAAAGCTCAGATACATCTGCTGCTTCATCAGCTGCTGAAAACCCTGCAGAAAGCTCTCAGACCCAGACCAGCCCCGAACCAAAGAAAAGCGCAGCAGAAATGCTGGAGGATTACGCTAAAAAGCTTAAAACCAGCGGTACGCAGAATTTTGAAGGTCAGGATACCTTGAACGGCGGAAAACCCCTTGTATGGAAGCTGAATAAATATAAGGTGGATGATTTTAACAAGGACGGCAGCCCGGAGCTTGTTCTGCAGTATTATATCGGTACATCAGAGCAAAAAAGCGAACAGGGAGTTTTGCTTGAAATACTCAGATATGAAAAAAACGAGCTTATTACCTATCAGAAGGCAGATGACTATTCCTCATACATAAATACCTCATCTGACAAATACATTCCCCATGAAACCGTTGATGAACTTTATATTGACGAAAACAACAGGCTTGCTGTGCTTTCCACATCAGTAATCGAAGGGGAATCAAAAACAGTATCTTATGACACCTATTCAATAGACAAGGAAAGCTTTGTCCAGACGGACGGTCTTACCGTAACAAAAGCAGATTATACCGGCTCGGTAAATGTAACGGACATTGTGCATTCTGTTTACGGTCTTATTGATAACATCCCCTATATCTACACATTTACTGCACCGGGAAATGCTTATTCCACCAATCTGAATATCAATACCGGTCTGCCCCTTCACGCAAAAATGCTTTCAATAAAGCCTGTTGCAGATTTTGCTGTTGAAGATGCCGCTGTTCACCGTATGGAAAAAGAAGAAGGCTTCGATACAACCCAGATTCCCATATGTGATATTGAACAGGCAGAAGATGCCTTCCGTACTGCAAACGAGAATCCCCCGGCAGACGAAGAATAATAAGCCCTGTCAATACCATTATATCACGTAAATTCAATATTTGCAGAATAATTTAATATTCCCCGTTTTACGGTGTTTCCTCTCCAAGCACAGCACGGCCCAGCTTATTTGCCCAGCTTTCTGTGTAAAAGCTGTAATATGATATTCCCCTGTCCTGACGGAAACGTCTTAACGGGGGCAGCGCACACCAAAGCATGGATTCCGGGACAATCAGCAGGCAGTAAAGCGGGCCTAATATAAGTGATTGAATAGTATGCCCGAATTCGTGCACCGCTATTTTGCCGGACATACCGGCACTGTTGTCGTCATTTGCAAAAATAAACAGTCCCAGTGATACTCCCCCTATCCCCGGCCGTCTTGTAAGTACGGCTCCGTGATAGAATTCATGGGGATATTTTATGGATATTATAAAATAACACAGGCCCATAAGAGTCTGTATTATCCCCCAGGTGCACTGCAGAAAAATATATACTGTATAGCTGAGCCTTCTCATTATTCACCTCTGAAAATTGGGTTGTCGCATTAAAAAACCACATTACACCTTATAATAACATAAAAAAGTCGATGAATATTTTGGTTCATCGACTTTTTTATTTGTCAAGGAGTCAGTCGTTCCGCTTTTGCTATGCTGCCTTACGGCAGTAAGACTATTTCTTCATGAACCAGACAAGGGGACACCCTGGGAAAGAAGGATTGAAGCAATGAGATTTCGCACTCTGCGGAGTGCGACGAGGGCTCTGCCCTCGACCTGCAAGCCTTTGAAAAGGCTTGAGCGAAACTTTTATAGCTTGGAGCGACCAATTGATTCACTATTACGGGTGCAGCGTCACGCTGCCCTTTGAAAAGGCTGGCGTAACTTTTTTATACGACAGCCCCTGTTTTATGCCGTTTTTTTCTTTTTCTTGCCAATAGTTCTGAACATATTTACACTCTTGCTGAAGAAGCGCTTCATATCGTCACTGTAGAAAATGATATCCGCAGCAATCGTCAGCCCGGCAGCAACGAATGTTGTTTCTATTGCCGCTATTATCCAGGTGAATACATTCTCTGTATTGATATTGAAACAGAGCCTTGCAATAACATTCGTCAGCACAAGTATGGAAAGGAAAATTATGGTATGCTTTGCAAAATGCCATACCTTCCTTTTCAGCACATTTCTTGACATATAGAATACATACTGTATCGTTCTGAAAACATTTGCCGCAAGTGTACCTATGGCTACGCCTACAAGACCAAATGTAAATACACAGGCTACGGAAATAATAATATTGAGAATTGCTTCCATGAATGCGCCGTTCCTCGTCTGCTTGAAATGTCCGGCAACGGTAACTATATTCTGATAGGGAATTCTGATACAGCTGAATGCTCCTGCTATGGAAATAACCATTGCAAAGACAGGCTGCGGATACAGATATGAAAATTCAGGATCCCTGTGGGAATACATAGCTGCAAATGAAACAAACATTACAGTCATAACCGGATATAATATAGATACAAGAGAAAAAACAATCAGCTCATATATGCGGAAATTCTTTTCCATAAGGTCATATTCTTTTCTTGCATACATATTTCCAAAGGCAGCTCCGAAGCCGTTTATGAATGTATTGATAAGCTTCCTCATGCCCATTATTATCATATTGTATGTTGTATATACAGAAACAAGTGCAATATTATCTGCACAAAGAGTCAGTACCATAATATCCGTGTTGGTATTGACAAAATTTGCCACCTCATGACCAAGAGCATCCCAGCGCTGTCTGAGCGCAGTATTATCCGGAGCAATATCTTTTTTGAGCTTATACTTATGCTTTGCATACAGGTTTATTGCTATGGGGTTTATCAGGAAAACAAGAGCAGCCCCCAGCTTTATCCAATGTATGCTGCAGTGATTTGTGATAAGTATTACAGCCACCACAGTATTGAGTATGGTGGTAAATATCCTGATTATTGAAAATACGCATTGTCTCTGGTCTGCATTGAGCAGCATTTCATATGTGAATCCAAAGAAGTATTCTCCGAAGGTTCCTATGCTTATGATAACAACCAGTGAAGCTGTAAACCAGAAGTCAAAGCTTTCATCAGGATTGACGAAATTCTGCATATATATGCCAAAGCCCACAGCAAACAGTATAGTCAGCCCAATGAATATCAATGCAATTTTTTTCATAAAGCTGCTTGTGGCCTTTATAATGGCACTTATTTTATCTATATCATTTTTTGCAAGCGCCTTGTAAAGAGCTGCACGGGTAACTCCGCCGATACCTGCCTTCATAAGCGCAATGCAGGACAGAAACTGGGCTATAGCCTGGGTAATACCATTTACCGCAGAGCCGTAGTCCTCATTATTAATTATAAGATAGGGCAGCATCAGCCCGCATATTACAGCTACAACCTCATATGCAAGTCCCGATACCGTATTTATCAGCGCTTTTTTACTTCTCAATTACTCCACCTCATAATCAGAACACGAGTGTTCCGGCGCTGTATTCAGCATTATCCGGATCATTTCCGGCATCACTGTATGCCAAGCGCATTTTTAAGAAAAGTCTCTGACTTTTCCCTTTCCTTATTTATTCTTAAAGACAGTTTTTCCCTTGAATAATCGGTGCTTTCAAAATATTCCTCTACCCCCGAGGCATCGCTGCGCATAAGCTGAGGCAGATCAAAATATTCAAGCAGCTCCTCTACCTTCTTGTTTTCCCTTGGAAGAGCAAGAAAGGATTTTCCGAATATCAGCGACAGAGCAGTTCCATGGAAGGTATCCGTAATAACATAATCCGCTTTTTTAAAATATGCTATCGCATCCAGTGGATGGGGTTCTCCGTGAACATCACACCAGTCAAGATCATGAGGAAATGCTGCAAGCTTCTTTCCCTTTTTTTCAGCAAATGCTTTTATTGCCTTTTTATCCTCAGCAGTAAACCTTGTACCTGCAGAATATATCAGTATGAAATCATCAAAGGGGCAACTTCCTGCCAGTCTGTCATATTCCTCAGCAGGCAGCAAAAAGGTAGGGTCGCAGAGTATCTCTACAGGCTTGTCTGTATATTTTGAGATAAGCTCCTTTGAATAGCTGTCACGCACGGATATACTGTTCATACATTCAAGAGCAAGCTCCGCATAAGGCACCAGAGCCATATCATCCTCTGTTGCTGTATTTACCGAGGGCGCATAGGAAATGATCTTTCCGTCAAGTCCGCAGCCCCAGAAAACATCTGCCCTTCTCATTATATTCCTTGATACATTCCATATCTCATCGCTGCCCAGGATAAATACATCCTGCCGGGAAAGCTCCTTTTTATTCATACGGCAGATATCAAAACTTTTCAGGCAGCTTTCAAAATTCCTGTATTTTCTGTATTCAGGGCGCACCTTTGAAAATCTGCCCTTTTTTATATGTCTGATAGATTTTCGCAGCATTATCCTGCGGTTTTTCTTTACTCCGGTTTTAAGGAAGGTAACTTCTGCACCAAGCTTCTCCAGAGCGTATTTAAGAGAATATGCCTGCAGAAAGCTTCCGCAGTTTGTGCTGTTATAGACTGTTACTATACACGCCTTCAACTTTTTTCCTCCCCGGTTACTCTGGTGTGCTTTACTATTTCAAAGGAATACTCCTTATGCACATCTCCTCCAAGTGTTGCGACTTCATCTATAGCAATACCATTTTTAAACAGAACGAAGGGCAGAGAAACCTGATCTCTTTTAACACGATCTCTGAACTGTTCCCACCACTGCTCCATTATTTTGATACACATGGGATTATTATGCTCTCTGACAAGTATATCGCAGGTGATAAGACCGTAATTCTCCGGAAAGCCCTGTGAGCGTATCCAGGATGTATATGCATCAATATTTGCATCGCTGTCTTTTTTCAGTATCTTGCATACCTTTGCCTCCTCATAGGCACAGGTACGCTTTGAATGTCTGAAATGACTGAAGCCATAGGGCGACATTCTGTTGATATGCTCGGTAAAGTCGGTGCAAACCCTTATATTGCCGTCTACATATATCGAATACTTATGCTCTGAAAAAACCTTATGGGGATTTATCTTGAAATAGCGGTTTTTCATTGCAGGGGGAAGATCCTTTGCTTCCTCGAAGGAATCAGCGTCTATTCTTTTCCATGAGCAATCCTCAGGAAACTCAAAGTCAGTTATAGCAAAATAATCCACATTGTCCGGATGGACAAGAGGCTCCATAATACTGTCATATTTACCTGTAATGCAGGTGTATACAGCCACACGATCCTTACTGAAATAGTTGGTGTCGCTTCTGTCATTCACTGCTGTAGGAAGATCCGGATATACTGCAGCTGTATGTCCCTTTCCTGCAAGCTTATCTCCGGCTCTTGCCACAACCTCAGAAAAGCTTCTGCTTTTGCGAAGATGAGTGCGCAGTCCGGTAAGATATATCTTGCTCTGGAGTAATTCATTTTTCTCTTTTACAAGAGTTTTAAGATTCTCCATATATTCAATATAAAACCTGTTGGTTTTTTCATCACTGTAATACATTGTCTAATCTCCTTTTCATTTCCTCACTGTTCTTCATATTCTCAATTGCCATTGTGACAACCAGCAGAGGAATAAGCACGTAAGGTCTGAAAAATGTTACCTGACCATATTCCATAAGCATCAGCGTGAACATAAATACAAATCCAAGATGATTCCATTTTGATCTTGAAAAATCAGTACCTATTCTGATCTTGAATCTTTCTTTAGGTTTCTTGCTGTTCATTTTGAAATATGAAACTATCTGAATGAAATAGTAGGAATAGTACAGAATAAAACCAATAATACCAAGATCTGCAAGCACCTCCATGTAGTTATTATGAGCATAGAGGGCAAATCTGTTATAAAACAAGAAGGAATAATATCCAACACCAGCTACAGGATGACTTCTGAATACATCACCTGCTACAATAAGCAGTTCACGGCGAACATCCTCGCTGTCGTCTGATGCAAGATCAAGATTGAACATAGACGAGAATCCGGCTATGATTTTTCTTCCCAGAAGATTATTCAGGAATTCGTTATTAAATACTACCCACATCATTACACCCAGAACGACTACAACTATCAGCACCCTGATAAGTCTGCTTTTAAGCTTCGTCCTTGATGATGAAATAATATACAGCAGTACAAATGCAATAACCGATACAAAAAGCACCTTACGGCTGCCGGAGATAATGATATTTGCCAGAAGAAACAAGCCCGGGATATAATACATCCTGCTGACATTATACAAAAGAAACAGTACAACGCAGAACACAAGTGCAAACTGTGTTGTAAAATGATTGTAGTTTACGCCAAGATTTGTTCCGTAGAGTCTGGTATTGAATTTTGAAAGCAATTCATTGAAGGGGGTATTCAACAAGGCTCGTATACTTACAAGTACCTCTGCTGCGATCATCATTTCCAGAAGCCGCAGACCGTCATTACCTTTTCTCAGGTATTCCGATACCGAGAACACTGAGAATACAACCGGTATGTAAGTATTTATAATCAGCTGCCTTACCTGAGGCAAATTGCTTTTTTCTGCCCACATAACTGATATGCAGCTGAACAGAACAACCAATGTATACCATACTATATAATTCCTGGCATTTTTTGTGAAATTGAAAACAGCAAGATTTGCTTTAGTCATCAAGAAGTACAGGAACACAACAAATGATACTGCCATAGACACATAGTCGTCATATCCGGTATTTGTATGAAAACCCAGCTGCATAAGCAGAAGAATGCATATCATAAAATCATCTGTTTTTAACCGTATCCTCAACTTCATCTGATCACCCCAATCTTTTTGGATTTTTCTGATTATTAGTTATTATCCCGTACAGAATTCACTGTTATTCAGACCGCATTTTTTCCTTTTTCCTGTGATTTATAAAACAGAAGTTCTGATTTACAGCCTGCCTGATCCCTGGCAGAAATATTAACGGGACAATGCATTATTTGTTGTCTGATCTGATTGTGAAACTATTATTAGTTATCATTGTTACAAAGATCAGTAATTATCCTTGTATAATCCTTCATCATTTTCTGCTTTTTTTCTTCCAGCACCGGCAGATAGTTTTCAATCCCAGCCATGAGCTTTTCAGGAGATCTGATATATTCAACCGTCTTTTCAAGTGCATCGTCCGTTGTCATCTTTGTGCCTGAGATCACAAACGGATATTCAAGACTTTCATAAAGTCCTTCAAATTTCCGGCTGTACGAAAACGGTATTGCCGCAACACCTGATGAATACGCAGCCACCGTAGCGTGCATCCTTGCACCAACAAAAACATCCATTCCGCTTATATACGACTTTGCCTGCATCGGACTTTCAAAAAACGGAGAAACACAGACACCCTGGTATTTTTCAGCAAGCTCATTGCAAACATACCAGTCATTGTCGGCAAGCTCCTTTGAAGTTTTGTACAGAACATGAGGAATAAGGTGAATACGATATTTTCCGTCTGCCGAAAATTCTTTCAGCAGTCCCTCAATATAACTGCGATAATCCACTGTAAGACCAAACTGGTTATTGCCTGTATAACCACCGTTCCAGAGCAGACCTGAAACATTTATTCCAATATTTACCCTGTCATGCTCCACACTGCTTTTTTCATATGGCAGGAAAAAGGCAACGTCAGTTGTCAGCACAGGCTTCCTTTTGCCCAGCTTTTCTGCAACAGCAAGAGATTTTTCATCCCTCGCAAAAACTTCATAGCTTCTTTTTATTATATCGGCAGCCCAGCTTCTGCTGAGAGCCTTATTATATGGGCCGTAGGTCTGACTGCCAAGAACCAGCGGCGTTTTATTTCTCAGGACAGTCTTTTTTACAAATGAGCGTTTGAGAAAACGGCTCATTCCGTATATATCAGTAAAGCTGTCGCCAGCTGTAAAATCGAAAATTACGTCACATTCTTTTATTGCAGCTATTGTCTTTTTTCGGAAGCTGCTGTTTTTCCAGCCCATCCGCACAAAGCTGTAGCTCAGCGCCTGAAAATCCGCTTTCAGCGGACGCTGGTCATCAGAACCAAATATTATTCTGACATCCGTTTTGATATCATTATTTTTCGCTATGTCATCAAGCATATACATAAAGGAGTATGAGAGCGCGCTGCAGCCCAGATTTCCGGAATGAAACGCAAGTCCAAGAACTCCTACTGTGATTTTTTTCACCATTATCCCTCATTCTCAAATTCTCCGATTAGCACCTCAAGAGAAGCTATCAGATTTTTATAATAAAACTCCCTCTTTTTTCTGGCACTTCCAGAAGCAGAGTCAGTAGATACATCTTCCTTATGATATACGGCAATATCAGGCAGATAAACGCTTTTCATGCCGTTTTTTATCAGCCTTCTGTGCAGGATATCCTCCTCGCCGTACATAAAGGTCCTGTCATCAAGACCATCAAATTCATCAATATATTTTTCTGAAAAAACCATAAAACAGCCATGAAGGGTTACATCCTCATATCGTTTGTAGTGGTCGCATATTCTGGTGCGCTTCTTCTTTTTCAGAAATACCTTTCTGTACATTATATAACAGGGTCTTACATACATTTTCTGTGAAAGAAGAAAGCCCTCGAAATCCTTCTTCATTGCCTCAGCCTGCTCTTTTGTCAGAGCCTTCATTCTCTGGGGGTTTGACGTATATTTGCCGTCCTTTGTAAGTATCATAGGTCCCAGCACAGCAAAGCCGCTTTTTTCATATTCCCTGTCTATTTTCTGCAGCATATTATCCTCAAAAAGAACTATATCATTATTGCTGAGAATGATATATCTGCAGTCAAAGTTTTCCTTTGCATATTTAAAGCCCAGGTTATTTCCCCTTGCAAAACCAAGATTTTCTTTGCTTTCAATAACAGTTACGGTGCTGCTGCCCCTGTATTTTTCCTCCAGCAAAGCACCTGAACCATCAGGGGATGAATTATCCACAACAATAATATGTATCCTGCTGATATCATTATGAGCAATGATTGACTCAATACATTCAACCGTATCGTCCATCGCCATATAATGAAGAATCACAAAGGCTGCATCAAGTTTTCTTTTTTCCATATTTTTCTATCACTTCTTTATATACGGTATAGATGTTTTTCGCATTTATTTCCTTGGTAAAGTTTTCCTCTACTCTTTTTCTTGCCCTTGCTGTAATATCAGGCAGCTTATCCCTGCTATCCAGAACCCTTATAATGCAGTCCCTCAGTGAATTTAAATCTTCCGAGCGGTACAAAAAGCCGTTTTCGCCGTCTGTGATTATCTCGGAATTTGCCCCGGAATCCGAAGCAACAACAGCTAGCCCTGTATACATATGCTCCACGGTAACTCTGCCGAAGGCTTCATTCCTTGAGCATACGAACGCGCCCTCATATTCCGGAAGTATCTCATTCAGCTTATCTGTGTATCCGCAGAAGCTTATAGTCTTATCAAGTCCATGGGCAGAAACATATCTTTTTAGTGAATCTATATAGCTCTGTGCTCCGCCGCCGTAAAAATCAAGCCGTATATGCTCCCTGATTTCCTCCGGCAAAGCCTCAATCGCCTTTATTGCCTGTATCTGTCCCTTGTTTTCGCATAGCGTACCTGTAAAAACAAAGCGCAGAACAGACCTGTTAAAATCATGCTTTATGTTTTCAGGATATACAGAAAGGTTAATACCGTTATACACCCTGCGCATTTTAGCTTTATCCAGTCCTCTTTTTGCCCAGGAATTTTTTACAGCCTCAGAAATAACAATAAAAAACCCATTGATCTGATTCATATATCCGATGGAATTCTTTCTGAGATATATACAGTCATAATCTCCGCTGCCCGTTTCCCTTATATGCCATACATGAGGAATACCATATTTTCTGCTGAGCTGCTGACCGAAATCGTCACGGTTTACATTTGTATGTATGATATCAATATCGGAGAAATCAACCAATCTTTCTATTTTTTCAAATGCACTTCTGTTACGCCTGGTTCTTTTGAGCTTATAATGGGGTATGAGCATTGTTTTTACAAATCTTCTCAGCTTTGTGCAGCCTCCGCCTATCATAAAGGGTTCATATCCTATGGTATGGGTCTCTATACCGTTTTCCCTGCACCACGCACTCATATTCCTGTCCTGGTAGGTCAGTACCACAGGAGTTACTCCGTAGCTTTCCCTGAGGGTGGAGATAACCTCCTTCTGAGAACGGAATGCACCGCCGTCTTCACTTTTATTTGGTATATATAAGACCTTCATTTAGAAAAACCTCTTTTTCTGAAAGCTTTCTGCACTATCTGGTAATCACAGCTTTCTCAGCAGAACCTTCATTTTTATCACCGCATTGAAGCCTCTGTTTTTGAAATCTACATCATTATCTTTCAGCAGGCTGAACCTGTTTTTCAGCGATATATCATAATTGCAGATATCCTCTGCTATTTTCTTGTATTCCTGAGTCATTCTTCCGCCGTAGCAGATAAGCAGATTTTCACACTGTTTTCTGAGCTTTATACTCATATATCTTTTTACCTGTCTGTATCTGCCCTTAATACCCACATTCAGACCTACCACATTTCCGCCGTGCTGACGGTAACATATTCTGGCAACCGGATCAGCAAAGAATTCGCCCCCCATAGCCAGACATACCTTAAGCGCCCAGTTATCGTGACTGTGAATAAATTCAGGCTCAGCACTGTTAAGCTCATCAAGCAGTTTCTGGTTGAAAACTGCAGTACAGCCTGCAACATTGCTGAAGAAGAAATTAGTGTGGGGATTTCTTGCTGTATAGACACAATGCACAGAAAGAAGCTCCAGCTTTTCATCCACAAGCTTCTGTCCGCAGTAGTACATTGCCGGTCTGGTATTATCCATATCATCAAGCTCTGTTACTGCTGCCAGCAGCTTATCCTCATCCCATACGTCATCCTGATCGCAGAATGCATAATAATCAGATACCGGAGCATTTTTAAGAAGCTCCATATATCCCTTCTGCACATTCAGGTGCTCTCCGGTATACCATTTCAAAAGTCCCCGGCTCTGATAGTCATCAAGTATATTTTGGGTGCCGTCACCGGAGCCGTCATCCCTTACAAGTATGCTGACCCTGACCCCCTTTTGTCCAAGCAGGCTGTCAAGCTGTTCTTTAAGGAATCTTTCTCCGTTGTAGGTGGCAAGCACAACAGTAACGCTGTGATTTCTTTCTGCGGCGCTGTCATATCTTTCAAGGTCGGGCAGGTTATATTCAAGCCGGCATATTGATTTTTTGCCGCCTTTTGTACAGATGTGAAGCAAACAGCCATTTTCCGGCAAAGCCACAGAATGCATTGCCGTATCGGCAGCAATCAGCCTTGAGCGCTTATCCTTCCTTGTAAGAAGATAAAGAAGAATAATTTTTTTCTTTTCATCATATATTTCTCCGGCGAAAACTCCCTTTTCGCTGAGAGGAATCAGGCGTCCGGCATTATCAAGCTCCGCCCACAGCAAATGCGGAATATTATCAAACAGCCTTATGCTGTAATAATGACATACTCCGCCATTCTTTGAAAAGCTGCCGGTCACTTCATCGTCAGCGCTCCAATCAGCATAACGTACATCAAGCTCATCACCAAGTCTGCGGACCTTTCTGCCTGAGATATCTGCTGTCATAAGCCTGCTGGTTTCTTTACCGCCCTCATTAATCCTGTGAACAAACATTATATTTTTGCCGTCCGGACTTATCCTGAGACCGGTTATACTGTGTACTGCACCGTCATTTCCGCTGTCTGCAATATCATCAAAGCTGATAATACCGCTGATTTTTCCGCTTTCGATATCATACCTTACCACTGCAGGCTTATCCGGAGAAAGCCTTTTTCTGCAGCCCGCATCAAACCCCAGCGCAAAGCTGCCGTCAGACGAAACTGCACTGATTATTCCCGGCAGAATCTTTTCCGGTTTCTTTGCTTCCATATTATATACAACAGCACAGGGGTTGCCTTCTTTTATATCATTGTAAATAATACTGTGTTTTTTTCCAAGCCACTGGGCACAGCAGCCGGAAACCTGCTCACAGGCTTTAGTCATTCCTATTTCATAGAATCTGTTTTTTCCGTCAAGCTCCAGAAGTCCGAGAAGCACCGGTTCTCCGTATGACAAAGCAGACTTTGTAAGCTTCAGGGCAAGCAGAAAGCTGCCGGAAGCATCAGTAAGCGCTCCCGACTCACCAGCCGGAATATATATAAAACCGTCACCAGGAGAAACGCAAACGGAATCCCCTGCTGCATCTGATATTTTGCTGTTTATCTTATCATTTCTTCCCATAATGTTCAGTCCTTAGATTTATGCCGGAAAGTCTGGCACCAAGTTTTTATGAATTGGCGGAATTATCTGTTCCCGGGGAAAACACTAATCAGTTTTTTGCAGATAAATTTATACATAAGAGTCAAAACCATGCAAATTATTGTATACAAACACACATCATCCATGTTAACATACACTTTTATATTGTATAACGTATTTTCTTCTTTGTCAATCTGTAAAAGCTACAAAGCGAAAGACTCCGCACTCAATAAATATGCGATAATTAACCATCATGAGAATGATTTACAGAATAGTATCATCCTCTTTTGAATTATATTACTCACTGAAATCAAAATAAGTTTTGCCCGCCTTTTCAAAGGGCAGCATAGCAAAAGCGGAACGACTAACTTCCTGACAAATAAAAAAGCCGATGAACTCAAAAATTCATCGACTTTTTTGTGTTATTATGAGGAAGGATGCATTATTTTAATGCGACAGCCCCTTTAATGTTTTTATCAGTCGTCATCTACTTCCCAGCGTTTTTTACGCTTTGAATAGATACTTCCTATTATTCCTGCTGCTGTAAGTGTCAGCACTGAAGCACCGAGTATTATTGCAACTATTATTATCGGACCCTTGCCGTCATTCTGTTCGATCACAGCAGCAGGGTTTTCATATGTATAGAATACATATGCAGGTGTAGCGGAAAACTTTCCCTTTGCGTTATCTGTTGATTCTATGAATCTTAAGCTGTCAAATGATTTCTTTTCTGTCTTGTATTCAGCACCTTCCTGTCCGGTTATAACCTCTTTGTCAAGGAGTGTGCCGTCTTTGTTGATGTAAATAACATGGACTTCGCCCTTGCGTTTCAAGGAGCCTTCCTTAATCCATACCTCACGGCTTACGGAATATTCGATATCATCCTTGTTTTTATCTCCGCCGTCACTGAAAATGGCCTTCATTCCAGAAAGAGTACCCTTATCCTTTATTGTGAGAGTGTACCAGCCTTCACCAAGAGCAGAATCCACTTTCATTTCGCTGCCCGGGTTCTTGCCGGAAATATCCTCAGTACCGTCGTCAGTCTGTGTATATACATATGCGCAGACCTTTGTCCAGTTTTTATCGTTGAAATAATGCAGCACAAGGTCACCGGCCGGCTCCTGGATATAATAATAGCATACCTCAGTATCACCGGATGCTGTTCCTACAGCATTACCTGGGAAATTATCCATATCCAGCTTCATTCCTTCAATTTTCTTGATGTTTGCTGTATATGACTGACCTTCTCTTACTCTTTCACTGACAGAGGCTGACATCTCGGAATCCTCCGTACCGAAATCAGCATCTCCCTTGCGAAGATATTTTACTGTAAGCGTATATATATTGCCGTTAAATTTCTTGTAATTGTAGGTTATAGTCTGTTCCTGTGAGGAAAATCTTCCTGTTTCCTTGCCCTCAATGCCTGTATAATCATAGTCAATATCGAAGTCGGTGCTTCTCTGAGACCTGAAGCCCTCGCCTTCCTTGCCTTTGAGCACCTGAGTCTGAAGGATCTCGCCGCTGTCAGCATCCTTGTATTCGATCTTTACACTGCACATTTCAGAGCTTACAGCCAGCTTATCGAAGCTTGCCTTATCTACAAGGATAAGGGCACTGTTTGCATCAACTGTAACTGTGCTGCCCTCAATCTCGCCAAGACCCTTGAGTCCTGCCTGAGTTTTATCGGCAATAATTTCCCATTTCTGAGGAAGCGGAGTGCTGCTGCTCTGCTTAAGTGTAACCTCCCTGGCGCTGCCGGAAGCATTGAACAGAACTGCTGCATATGCCCACTGTTTATCCTTTGTCAGGCTGTTTTCAAGTGTATATGCTACAACACCCTCTTCTGTATCTGAGAATGCAATCTTTTCTGCGCTCTTTGTGGTAGGATCACAGAAAGGCTTATAATTCTTTCTTATTTCGATAAGTCCCTGATAATAGGAGCTGAGATCTGCATATTTAACCAGATTATTCCAATCAAGCATATTAATGCTGTCAGGAGAAATATAGCTGTTTTCATCTCCGAATTTTGTTCTTGCAAAATCCTCGCCTGCCTGCATGAAAACTATACCCTGAGATGTAAGAGTAATAGCCGCAGCAAGCTTATTCATATTAACAAGATTTTCATCCCTTGTATCAAAGCTGCCGTCATTTTTCGTTGACATTACAAGCTTATCGTAAAGAGTATAATTGTCGTGGGCTGAAATATATGTTACAGACTGTGACGGCTGTGAAATCCAGCCTCCCAGGGAATTGGCAGCAATGCTTTCCTTGAGGGAGCCTGAACCCTTTCCTGACTGTACAAAGCCTGTTTCCTGTGCATTGAATACATGACCCTTTACAGCATCCCTGAAGGTATCATTGAAGGCACCTATCCGGGGATCAAGGCTTTTGATATTTTCCTTGATAGCTGTCTTTGCGCTTGTGCTTGTGGAACCGCCTGTCCAAGGCTCGCCGTACATAATGATCTTTTCGCCGCCCTCAACCTTTGTATCAAGAGCCTTGCGGATCTGATTCATTGTTTCAACATCATGAACGCCCATAAGGTCAAAACGGAAGCCGTCTATATGATATTCATTTGTCCAGTAGAGAATTGAATCTATCATGTATTTTCTGTACATGAGATGATCGCTTGCAGTTTCATTTCCGCAGCCGGAACCGTCAGAAAGCGAACCGTCATCCTTGAGTCTGAAATAATAGCCCGGAACCGTATTTTCAAAACAGCTTCCCTTTGCTGTAAATGTATGATTGTAAACGACATCCATGATAACGCCTATACCGGCATCATGCAGAGCCTTTACCATCTGTTTGAATTCCCTGATTCTCACATTTCCGTCAAAGGGATTTGTTGAATATGAACCCTCAGGAACATTATAGTTTTTAGGATCATAACCCCAGTTATATTCATCTGAACCAACATTTGATTCATCAACAGTAGCGTAATCATATACCGGTAGAAGCTGCACATGGGTAACCCCCAGCTTTTTCAGGTATTCAACACAGGTAGGAATCTCGCCCTTGCCGTCAAGTGTTGTGCCCTTTTCAGTAAAGGCAAGGAATTTGCCCTTATGCTCGTCAGAAACACCGGATACCTTATTTACAGAGAAATCCCTCATATGTATTTCCCATACAACAGCATCAGTAGGATCATCATAAAGAACATGCTTATCCTGATTCCAGCCCTCAGGGTTGGTGGATGAAAGATCTACGATCATGCTTCGGTTGCCGTTTACACCTACTGCCTTTGAATATACATCCTGAGTTTCAGTTGTTACTCCGTTATTGGTAATAAGGTAAGTATAATACTGATCCTTATGATCTCCGCTGATCTTTGCAGTCCATACACCCTTATCGCCCTTTGTCATGGTGGTGGTGGAGATATCGCTTGCGCCCTCCTCATCCGAGCTGCCTGTTGCATAAAGCTTCACAGCCACTCTTCTTGCTGTGGGCGCCCATACCTTGAAGGTAGTCATACCCTTTGAATAGGTTGCTCCCAGATCGTTTCCGCTATATGCCTGTGCATCAAGAGCATGGGCATATTTCGTTTCATTTTTCTTTTCGCTCTCATTTCCTACAGCCTGTGTCGTCATTAAATTTCCTCCTATCAGCATTGATGCAGCAATTATAAAGCTGATTAATTTCTTGCATTTCAACAAGCTTATCCCTCCGTTTTAAAAAATCCCGGCAGACCGGACCTGCATACCGTCCGGTATTAACCCTTGAATAATACCGCCGGCAGTCGTAAAGCTCTGAAATAAAGGGCGGGACAGATCCATTCCACACTGCCCTTCGATAAGCCCAGATAATATTAAGAAAACCCTGCCTTTTTCAGTGTTTTCTTAAAGACATTATATATTTTACCATATAATATACCTGTTTTACAATAGATTTTATTAATTTTAATAGCTTAAACTTAATTTGGTTGGATTTTAATTCGATAAGGAAATTATTTTCATATTCCAGATAAAAAATACCCCTGTCACTTGATCAGGCATGACACGGATGTCCTGATTTTTGACAGGGATAATAAATTATTCAGTTTTGTTTTCTGATGGGTTTACTGACACAGTAGACTGATACTCGTTCCGGAACTGCTGCTGCATTTTAGCGTCATATTCCGCAACTCTCGCCTTGTAACGCTTTTTCATTGTTACTCCTATGATAATTCCAGCAACAAGAACTATTACTGAAACAGAGAACAAGGCAATTGTAGCTCCGGTCATACCGCCGGCTACAGTATTGAATATCTCCAGATCACCGATATATGCCATTGTAGAATAATTATCCTTATCACAGTATATTGTAATCGTATCAGAGTCAAAATTACCTTCTACCGTAGCGTAATAGGTCATGCCCTCTTTATCCTTGTAAACAATCTCGTTTTCTGTGACATACTTGTCTTCTAAAGATGACCAATGCTTTTCACGGTTTACAATCGTAGCCGTTACCTCGTCATAATTTTCTATTGTTTTTGAGGAATAGTTCATCACAGCCGTTATTATAAGAAATACAGCGCCCACAAGTGCAATGATAACTGAAAAAACAATACTTAAAATTATCACCAGCAAAGAATGATCCGATTTGCGTTTTTCTGCCTTATAACTGTAACTCCCGAACTGAGCCTGTGGTGGAATCTGATTGTTCATATTAATACTTCCTTTCTGTAAAAACCTCTGCTGTTTTTCTGCCCTCATAATACATTCAGAAAAATATCCCGGTTTAGTATTATTTCTTCAGACAGGAAATCTCTTCGTATTATGTGTTCATTATACAACATACTGAGCAAAAAAACAACCGCCCTATTGGGCGGCTGCTTTAGATGTTGGCACCTTCCTATCTTCCCGGGACGTCACCATCCGAGTATTTTCGGCACTATCGAGCTTAACTTCCGTGTTCGGCATGGGAACGGGTGGACC
>ONDB01000130.1 GCA_900316485.1 uncultured Eubacteriales bacterium | reverse complement strand
CATCCGAGTATTTTCGGCACTATCGAGCTTAACTTCCGTGTTCGGCATGGGAACGGGTGGACCCTCGACGTCATCAACACCAACTATTTACGACTTAGTTATTATATCATATCTCCGATTCTTTTACAAGCAATTTATCAGAAAATAATTATACAATTTGTATATCAAAGTGAAATTATACAAAATAAAAATACCTGAATCCTGAATAGAGCTGCTTGCAAATAAACAAAATGGGGCTGTCGCATTAAATGTTTTGCCTGTCATTTAAAAGGGCAGCGTGACGCTGCACCCGTAATAGTGAGCTGATTCGCCGCTCCAAAACGCAAAAGTTTCGCCCGCTTTTTCAAAGGGCAGTGTGACGCTGCACCCGTAATAGTGAAATTAATTCGCCGCTTCAAGCTATAAAAGTTTCGCTCAAGCCTTTTCAAAGGTCAGCGCCTTCGTCGCACTTCGCAGAGTGCGAAATCTCTTTGCTTTAATCCCTCGGCAGGGGTGTCTGGTCCATCAAGAAATAGTCCTGCTGCCACAAGGCAGCAAAACAAAAAGCGGAACGACTGACTCCTTGACAAATAAAAAGTCGATAAACCAAAATAGTCATCGACTTTTTTGTGTTATTATGAGATATAATGCAATATTTAAAGCTGCAGCTCCAAATTAAACATTATTTTTCAGAAAGTAAGAAAAGTAAGATCAGTATAATATCGCGCCGTACTTATCACAAAGCTGCCGGATCTGGTCCTTATCTATTGCGCAGCGGCTGTCTACTATCAGTCTGCCTGTGAAATATCTGAGAGCAGCTTCCAGTGTATTGGTTTCATTTGCATGAACTGTGACAGGAAGGCGTGACATATTTGAATTTACTGCAAGCAGGGATACATCATCGCTTGATTTCAGAATTATACATACTGAATTGATATTCTCGTCATCCATATCAATAAGATCATCGCTCATTCCCCAGTCACATTCTATGGGCTGGCTTAGCTCGATATTGTCCGGCAGAAAAAACACTTCGCTTTCCACTGCTGCTGCATAGCTGTCCTTTTCGCTTTCCGGTTCAAATACTACAGCAAGCTCCGAAAGGCTGTCTGCTGTGCTGCCGTCTGGATCGGGAGCCGTATTGATAAATACAGACGCTCCGCTGTAAGCCATGCGTCTTAGCTCTGTTTTGTCAAGAGAGTTAAGGTCTGCAACGGCAATAAGCGGTATTTCAGCGTGGGGAAGGGCAGTTTCCAGCAGTTCCGGGAGCTTGTCTATACCGTCTGTACTGCTTATTCCAAAGGCAGCTGCGCCCAGGGATTGCAGGGTAATTAGTGCGGCAATATAATCAATTTCGTTTTCGCTTTTGCCGTCCTCATCTGCGTTTACAGTTACCATTACAGGTATTTCTGCCTGTTCTCCGGCGATAACTCCGGCTCTCATCTGCCAGAGGCGTGAACAGCCGTAAAGAAGTATCAGCTCTGCGCCAAGATCACGCAAAAGTGTCATTTTTTCAAGATAGTCAAATACAGCAGCTTCAAATGCGCCGCAGTCGTATTCTTCTGCCGTGCAGTCCTCGCAGCCTAATACTGCGCAGATATGTGAGCTGTTTGCGGCTTTTTTCTTTGCAGCATCAAGAGCTTCCTTATAGCGAAGGGCAAGCTCATCGTCGTCATCGGTTTCCTCAAGGCTCAGGTGAGTAATGCCCTTGGTATCTGCGAAAATAAGATCATAACCCGGGCTGCACAAGTGTACGTCTGAACTGTCTGAACCTTCTGCGCTGCTGATATTCCCGGCAAGGGGAAGGCTAATATCAAGTTTCATAGTTTTGTCTCCTGAAATACTGCTGAAATGATTTTATCACATTGTTTCCGGTGCGTTTATCCTGAACATGGTAAGAATATTTGCAATAACGGTTCTTGCTGCTATGCAGAGTGAAAGCCTTGCCTGCATAAGAGCTTCGTCTTCGCTTTTTACTTTGCAGGCATTATAGAACTTATGGAAAAGTGCAGCTGTGTCATATACATATCTTGTTATCCTTGAAGGATCATAGGACTTTGCTGCTGTAACGACTTCGTCTTCAAGGGCAGCAAGCTTATTGATAAGCTCAATTTCCTCAGGGGCATCAAGCTTTTCAAGCTCCCGAGCCGTACATTCACGGGGGCTGATACCCTCCTGTGCAAGCCTTTTAATGATATTGCAGATTCTTGCGTGTGCATACTGAACGTAGTATACAGGGTTCTGAGAGGATTTTTCAACTGCAAGATCCAGATCAAAGTCGAAATGGGTGTTTGCTTCTCTCAGATTGAAGAAAAAGCGTGCTGCATCTATCGGAATCTCATCGAGAAGTGTTACAAGGGTAATAGCCTTGCCGCTTCTCTTGGAAAGCTTGTACTGTTCGCCGTCTTTGATAAGTCTTACCATCTGCATAAGAACAACGTCAAGCTTTGATGCGTCAACCCCCAGGGCGGTGAGAGCTGCTTTAAGACGGGGAACATAGCCGTGGTGATCTGCGCCCAGTACGTCTATAGCCTTGTCATAGCCTCTTGTAACCAGCTTGTCATAATGATATGCAATATCCGGAACAACATATGTGGGCAGACCGTTTGAGCGGATAAGAACGAAATCCTTGTCAGCTCCGAACTGTTCAGCCTTGAACCATACTGCGTCGTCCTTTTCGTAGGTATGACCCTTTTCTGTAAGCATATCAACAATTTTCTTTACAGCGCCGCTGTTATGAAGCGTGCTTTCTCTGAACCAGTTGTCATATTTGATGCGGTATTTCAGAAGGTCACGTTCAAGTCCGGCAATATTAAGTGGAAGAGCATAGTCAACCAGTGCTTTTCTTCTTTCTTCCTGGGGGGCATCCACATATTTATCACCGTTTATCTGAGCAAATGCCTTTGCGTGGTCGATGATATCCTGTCCGTGATATGAATCCTCAGGCATTTCGATACCTTCTTTATAAAGCTGCAGATATCTGATATCCAGTGAAAGACCGAATTTTTCTATCTGGTTGCCTGCGTCGTTTACATAGAATTCCCTGGATACCTGGTAGCCTGCTTCGTCCAGAAGGCTTGCAAGCTGATCGCCGAGAGCGCCGCCTCTTGCGTTGCCTACGTGCATGGGACCGGTTGGGTTAGCGGATACGAATTCTACAAGCACTTTCTTTCCGCCGCCGAAATCAGAACGTCCGTAAGACTCGCCCTTTGAATTTATCTCCTGGATAACAGCCGAATAGAACTCAGGTGCATAGAAGAAATTGATAAAGCCGGGGCCTGCAATTTCAAAGCCCTTGAGTCCTGTGCCTTCAAGCTTTATTTCAGAGGTAAGTGCCTGAGCGATAGCTCTGGGGGCTGCGTGAAAGGTTCTTGCAGAAACCATGGCTGCATTTGTAGCCAGATCGCCGTGAGAGCGGTCTGCCGGTATTTCTATATTGAACTGGGGGATTTCACCCTGGGGAAGAAGTCCCTTTTCTATTGCGCTGTTGAATGCTTCCTTTATTGCAGCTTCAAGCTTCTGTACTGTCATCTGTGCCGTTGACATGACCTTTTGCCTCCTTAATATTAAGTACAAGCTCGTTGGAGCTTGCAAGCTCATTTTCTATATCTATATTGTAGCTGACCGAAATGCTTCCGCCGTTGTCGTCAAGCTCTATTTCTACACGTTCCGTATAAATTCCGAGAGTCATATTTCCGTAGGGGGTTCGGTATTCGCAGCGGTGGCGCTGACCCTGTTCAAGAATAAGGTTATGACTCATTTCTCCGCCTTTTATGACGGTTACTACATTGTTTTCGTCCACCTTTACCGTCGTGCGGTAATGCACCTGGGGGTCCTGGGGATCGTATTCCTTATAGGTGATGTATCTGCTGCTGCCTCTCATTACATATGAAGCATTGGTCTGCAGTTCCACCTTATCGGAATTACCGTTGACAAATTGCTTTCCGCAAACCGAGAGAAGATAGTTTTCTTCCATTTTCTTTCTCCTTGTTATTCTGATATACAGCCGATTCAAGCGGCCTGTCTGTGAAGCTTTTCAATCGACTGCAGGTGTTTTCCTTTATTCCTTATTATGCTGTGTATGATAAACTGCTGTTTTCAGTGTCTGAGTACATCAAGGCTGATATGCTCTGCTTCCTGACCCACGCTTCTTCCGAGAAAAAGATCAGCTGTCTTTCGGAAGCCTTCAACTGTATCGCTTACATAATATGTGCAGCTTCCCAGTGTGCTGCTGGTATTGAGCAGTCCTTTGCTGCCCAGGATATTTGCAGCGTAAAGGGCAGTTTCCTTTCCGGAGTCAATAAGCGTAACGCTTCCGCCGAGGTAATCTGAAATGGCCTGGGCGATTATTGGAAAATGAGTACAGCCCAGTATCAGAGTATCTATGCCTTCGTTCTTCATTTCCTTAAGGTATCTTTCCACAACGAGCTTTACTATATCGTCATCGGCTGAAATGAAGCCGTTTTCTACCAGTGAAACAAAAAGGGGACAGTCCTGCTGAAAAACCTTTATTCTGTCGTCCTGACGAAGAATTTCCTTTTTGTATGAGCAGCTTTTTACTGTAGCTGAGGTTCCGATTATTCCGATCTTTCCGCAGCGTGTAGCCTTTACTGCTGCTGCTGCGGTAGGATATACAACCCCGGTAAAAGGTACCGGAAGGGTATCATAAAGCTCTGTGGCAACGGAGCTGACGGTTCCGCAGGCAGCTATAATGAGTTTTACTCCCTTTGAAAGCAGAAAATCCGAATCCTGACGGGCATATCTTTTTATGGTTTCGTCACTTCTTGTGCCGTAGGGAACCCTTGCAGTATCCCCGAAATAAACTATATTTTCCTGGGGCAGAACCTTTATAAGCTCCTTGACGGCTGTAAGGCCCCCGAGTCCGCTGTCAAATACACCAATGGCCTGTTCAGACATTTTTACCAGCCCTCTCAAATGCAAGATCAATAAGCTTTTCTATAAGCTCGCTGCCCTCTATACCGCTTGAGGCCATAAGCTTCGGGTACATACTGATGGCTGTGAAGCCCGGAAGTGTGTTTATTTCGTTGAGGAGTATGCGGCCCTCGTCTGTAACAAAAAAATCGACTCTTGAAAGACCTTCGCAGCCTAAGGATGTATATGCCTTTGCAGCGATCTGCTTTACCTTTTCTGTAAGCTCCGGGCTGATCTTTGCCGGGATATAGAGAAGTGATGCGGCATTGTTGTATTTTGCATCATAGTCGTAGAATTCAGCGGCAGGAACGATCTGTCCGGGAGTTGAAACAAAGGGATTCTCATTTCCCAGAACCGCACATTCAACTTCTTTACCGATGATGTTTTCTTCTATAAGTATGCGGCTGTCCTCTTTCAGAGCTTTTTCAATAGCAGGCACAAGCTCCTCTCTGGAATGAGCCTTTGTAATACCAACTGACGAGCCGGCATTTGCGGGCTTTACAAATAACGGATAGGCGCCCAGATCCTTTTCGACTCTGGCGATGCATTTATCCGGATCTGCCCTGAAATCTGATGAATAGAACCAGGTAAAAGCAGCCTGGTCAATGCCTGAATGCTCCAGCATGATATTTGTTGATACCTTATCCATACATTCCGCTGAAGCAAGGACTCCGCAGCCTACATAGGGTATCTCTGACATTTCCAGCAGTCCCTGCAGTGTGCCGTCCTCGCCGTTTTTGCCGTGAAGCACGGGGAAAACAACATCCAGCTTTACCTTTTCGGTGCTGCCGTCCTTGTTGATAATGATAATACCGCCGACAGATGGTGCAGGGGCAATGAATGCGGTACGGTTATTTGCGTTATTTTCCCATGAGCCGTCTGCTATGGAAGCAGTATCGCCCTCATAAAGGAACCATCTTCCTTCTTTAGTGATACCAATTGTTACAATTTCGTATTTTTCTGTGGGTATCTGGCTGATAACATAAGATGCAGATACTCTTGATACCTCGTGCTCTGAGGACTTTCCGCCGAAGATTACAGCAATGCGCTTCTTTTGCAAAATGACCACTCCTACATTATATAATATATGGGCTATGGATGGACAGCATCTCAAAAACCCGTCTTTTTGCCCGAAGGATCGTAAATACGATCGATACGGTGTATCCTTACATATATTATCACACATTCTGCGCTTGTGCAATTGAATTTTCCGAATAGTAACGTTTTTGACATGAGAACATATATTATCCGGCTTAAATCTTTTGTGCAAAGTGCTGAAAATGGCGCTTGGTTTTTTGATAAATCGGAAAAAGACTTGATTTTTCCTGTAATAGATGTTATTATCTATACAGATTTGTTACAAGTTTGAAATAATTTTTACGAGCATCACCTGATCAAAGTTAAAAAATTGTAATTTGAAGTCGGATGCTCAGGGCAAATCGGTTATAGTAAGCTTAAAAGCTTATGATAAATCGAAGGGAGTTATTACACTGATGAAGAAAGTAGTGAAAAAGGTCGTTGCGTCTGCACTGACAGTAAGCGTGGCCGCAACAATGCTTACAACAGGTGCAATGACGGCATCAGCAGAATCAAGCACAGGCGTTGGCCTTGCAGCTCATGCACTTACGGCGTACAGAGAGGGTTGGCAGTATGTATGGGGCGGAACCTCATATGGTACAGTTGACTGCTCAGGTCTTATTTATACTTATAACTATGTAGGCGGAAACAGAGTTGATATGCTCGGTTCCTCAAGTGAATGGGGCTATGTCAGCAATGGAGTTCCCCGTATACACGGACTTGGACTTCACACACCGGGTCATGTAGGCGTATACATCGGCTCAGGCATGGCTGTTGATGCAAGAGATGAATACTGGGGTGTTGTATACCACAATGTATACAATGCAAGCTGGGTAGAATGGTTCAAGGTTGCAGGCGTTTCTTATCCTGAAAACGGATGGGTGCTTCTTGACGGCGATTCCTTCTATTATGAAAACGGCCAGTATGTAGTAAGCACATCAAGAACAATCGACGGAGTTACATACTCATTTGACAGCGCAGGCGTTTCAAATATTGCACCTCCGTCAAGCGCATATCAGGCAACTGACTATTCTGTAGCATCTGCAGCTCAGGCAGAAGTCACAAGCGGCTACTCATATAATGATGACGATGGGGAGGGCGTTGATGATGAAAGCTCT
>ONDB01000103.1 GCA_900316485.1 uncultured Eubacteriales bacterium | reverse complement strand
GGCAGCCAATCAGTCAGGCACATTCAGAGCGTAACGTAGTGAAGCGACACCATCGCGTTGCGGCACCGGCGGCTCGCCGGCGCGTTACGGGTCCAGCGTCACACTGGTTGTTTTTTGTGTTCAGATGTGATATATTATTGTAAAGGAGACATTGATTATTTGTATTGTTCAGTGTCGGGATGTGCAGAATTTTTGAGGAGGTTGCATATTATGAAAAAATCGGCTAAATGGATCATTATTGCTGCAGTGGGAGTAATAGCTTCTCTTGCCCTTTGTGCCTGCGGTGAATATAAGGAAGCTCAGGATGAATTTGCAAATAATATGAACGGATTAATGAGCGAAGCAAATGAAATAAAGGGAGAAATAGAAGAACATACAAGCGAATTTGAAGAAGCTGCAAGCGGTTTTAAGGAAGCTGCAAGCGGAGTGGGCGAGGCAGTGGGAAATATTACCGGACAAAGCGGTATTGGCGAAGCAATTGGAAATATTGCCGGAGAAAGCAGTAAACCTGAAGAATAATGTTTTTTTTGCTTTTACAATTGAATAAGAATAAAAATTATGATAAAATGAACACATAGTGCTGCAAAACAGGGGAAAAATTTATTGAATCCGTTGAATCAGCACATAGTATATAATCAAGGAGGCATATTATGAATATTACCAATGATATCCGCTATGTGGGAGTTAATGACCACAAAATTGACCTTTTTGAAGGACAGTACACAGTTCCCAACGGTATGGCATATAATTCATATGTTATACTTGACAGCAAAACAGCTGTAATGGATACGGTCGATCGTAATTTTACCCATGAATGGCTTAATAATGTAGAGGATGCACTGGACGGAAGAAAACCAGATTATCTTGTGGTTCAGCATATGGAGCCTGATCACAGCGCAAATATCATGAATTTTATGGAGCTGTATCCCGAGGCAAAGATCGTATCAAGCTCAAAGGCATTTACAATGATGAAGAATTTCTTCGGCACAGATTTTGCTGACAGACGCATTGTTGTGGGACAGGGCGATACTCTTGAACTGGGAGAGCATACTCTTAATTTTGTTGCCGCTCCTATGGTACACTGGCCTGAGGTTATCGTTACGTACGACAGCAAGGACAAGGTTCTTTTCTCTGCTGACGGCTTTGGCAAATTCGGTGCCCTTGATGTTGATGAAGACTGGGCTTGTGAGGCAAGACGCTACTATATTGGAATTGTCGGAAAATACGGCGCACAGGTACAGGCACTTCTTAAAAAAGCAGCTGCACTTGATATACAGATAATCTGTCCTCTTCATGGTCCCGTACTTACCGAAAATCTGGGATATTATCTTGATCTTTATAATACATGGTCAAGCTACGGCGTTGAAAGCGAAGGTATAATGATCGCTTATACATCAGTTTACGGCAATACAAAAAAGGCTGTTGAACTTCTTGCAGAAAAGCTTCGCATAAAGGGCTGCCCCAAGGTAGTTGTTAATGACCTTGCAAGAGAGGATATGGCTGAGTGTGTTGAGGATGCTTTCCGCTATGGCAGACTTGTACTGGCAACAACAACATACAATGCAGATATATTCCCGTTTATGCGTGAATTCATAGAGCATCTGACAGAAAGAAATTTCCAGAACAGGACTATAGGTCTTATAGAAAATGGTTCATGGGCACCCATGGCTGCAAAAACCATGAAGAAAATGCTGGAGGGCTGCAAGAATTTAACATTTACCGATACAACGGTTAAAATTATGTCTGCTCTCAATGATGAAAGCAGCGCACAGCTTGAAAGCCTTGCAGAAGAGCTTTGCCAGGATTATATGGCTCAGAATAACGAAACTGCAAACAAGAATGATCTTTCTGCTCTTTTCAAAATCGGATACGGTCTGTATGTTGTAACATCAAATTACGGTAAAAAGGATAACGGACTTATTGTAAATACCGTAACACAGGTTACCAATTCCCCCAACAGGGTGGCAGTATGCATCAACAAGCAGAATTATTCACATCACATTATTGAACAGACAGGCAAAATGAATGTAAATTGTCTTTCTGTTGAGGCACCCTTCAGTGTATTTGAAAGCTTCGGATTCCGCAGCGGAAGAAATACAGATAAGTTTGAAGGCTGCGAGATACTTCGTTCTGATAACGGACTTGTATTTCTGCCGAAATACATCAATGCTTTTATGTCCCTTAAGGTTGAAAACTATGTTGATCTTGATACTCACGGTATGTTTATCTGCAGTGTTACCGAGGCAAGAGTTATCTCAGACAAGGAAACAATGACATACACATATTATCAGGATAATGTCAAGCCAAAGCCGGAAACAGAGGGCAAGAAAGGTTGGGTATGCAAGATATGCGGTTATGTTTATGAGGGAGAAGAGCTTCCCGAGGACTTCATATGTCCGCTTTGCAAGCATGGCGCAGCAGACTTTGAAAAGCTCTGATTAAACCGGTGGCGAACGAAAAAGAGAACGACTGATTCCCTGACAAACAAAATAATAACAAAAGTCGATGAACTAAAATATTCATCGGCTTTTTTGTGCTGTTATGAGGTATGATGCATTATCACAATGTATCAGCCCCTTTTTTATTTTATTTTCATCTGTTAAAATGTAACTCTTTTTGATTTTGAAAAATATTTACCTGAATATTTATTAAAATAACTAAAAAGTGAACACGTTATTTATTCAATATTTTTTATTTTTTGTTCCCATATATAGGTAAAATATGCTATAATTAATATGATTCTTTTATTGTTATAATGCAGGATTTATGCTTTGATGAAGAATAGATGGCTTTACAAATATATTTTTTTTGAGTTTTACTACCAGCTGAAAAAAATTTTTCTGAGGAGGTGCATAAGGTTGCCGGACTGATTTTCTATTTCATGTTCTTCCAGTCCGAAACCTACAGGGATGAGATAATTGAAAAACACGTTGAGCAGACCAGAATGTCTGAAAGGCTTTCTTTGCAGATGGTACTGGCGCTTGCAAGAACTGTGGATGCAAAGGATTCATATACAAACGGTCATTCCCGGCGTGTGGCAGATTACGCAAAGGAGATTGCAATAAGGATGAGGAATTCCAGAAGGAAATATACTATATGGGTCTTTTACATGATATAGGAAAGATAGGTGTGCCTGACTATATCATTAATAAGACGGAAAGACTTACCGATGATGAATATATGACAATAAAATCTCACCCTGTTATCGGTGCAGAGGTGCTTCATGATATGACAGAACAGCTCCGTCAGATAATACATTCTGAGCCTGAAAACTTCGGCACCCAAAGCTCCTGGAATAATACAAGCTATCGGGAACCTCAGCAGATGTATGCCGGACAGAATAAACAGCCTGTGAATTTCAGGATACCTGTGCCGGAGGATGACAGGGCAGACTCTGAAGAATCATCAATGCCGAAATTCAGCTGATTGTCGGAATAAAAACGCTTTGATAAACGGAGGATATAATGGATAAGGATTATAAGTTCAAAGTAAACCTGGGCGGAATGATAGATATTCTGTCAAACCATCTTTACAGCTCATCTGATGTTTTTGTCAGGGAACTGCTTCAGAACGGTACTGATGCCATCAGTGCCAGGCTTAATGCTGATGAAGGCTTCACACAGGCAGATGCAAAGGTGGAAATTGAGGTTGAACCGGGAAAGAGAATAGTTTTCCGTGATAACGGAACAGGTCTTGACGAGGGAGAAATACATGAGTTTCTTTCAGTTATCGGGCAGTCCTCAAAATATGATATTGAAAACGGACAGGAAAACGGTGACTACATAGGACGCTTCGGAATAGGTCTGCTTTCCTGCTTTATGGTAACAGACCATATATGCGTGAGGACCTGCTCCTATAAGAATCCGTCAGTAACTCTTGAATGGAAGGGCATGGCAGACGGAACATATACAATAACTCAATGTGAGCAGTCTGTGGCTGTTGGTACAGAGATTATTATTGAAAATAATAAAACGGATAAGACAGAGGGTATTGACGATTATTATAACAGTGATAATATTTCAAATCTTGTGTATTATTACGGTCTGTTTCTGAAATATCCGGTATATATACTCAGTGAAGGAGAAAAAACAAGACTCAATCTTAAATTTGATTTTGATGCTCATAAGGATAAGGAGCTATGCATGACCATGGGAAAAACCTTCCTGGGGGAGAATTTCCTTGACTGCTTTACTCTGCGCTCTCCTAGCGGACTTTTCAGCGGAATAGCCTATGTTCTGCCTTATCCTGTTTCGGCAAGCGCACATAATATGCACAGGATCTATCTGAAAAATATGCTTCTGACAGAAAGCGGAGAAAGACTTCTTCCGGATTGGGCGTTCTTTATCAGATGTATTATCAATACGGATAAGCTCAGCCCTACTTCTTCAAGAGAGGATCTTTATGAAAATGATTCCCTGGAGCTTGCAAGAAAGGAACTGGGAGAGATAATTGCCGACTATTTTGAGGATCTTGACCTTAATAATAAGGAGCTTCTGTATAAGATCGTAAGTATACATAATCTTTCGGTAAAGTCTGTTATAGCGTCCGGCGATGATCTTGATGAGCTTCTTCTGCCGTATATAATCTTCCATACATCAATGGGAGATATGACTGGAAAGGATATTCTGGATTTCGGGTCAACAGCTTTCTATACTATTGATGAAAATCAGTTCCGTCAGCTTGCACCGCTTTATATACAGAGAAACGAGCTTCTTATAAATGCCGGATATGTTTATGAAAGCGCAATTATCGCAAAGCTTGCCGATGTAAGCAGAAAAACTGATATCGTAAGGCTTACAGATGCGGATATAGATTTCATGCTTGACGACAGTGAGCTGGACGGTGATCCCTGCGCAGACAAGCTTATAAGGCTTGCCTCAAAAATACTGAGAAAATATGACTGCAAGGCTTCTCTCAAGGAATTCCGTCCCTTTGAGATACCTACGCTTTATACCATAAATGAAAAGGCATATCAGGCACGTCAGATAAGACGCTCAAAGCAGAATGCAAATAATGTATTCATGGGTATGCTGGATTCTTTTGAAAATAATATAGGTTCAGGTGCAGTAGCCTGCCTGTATTTCAATACTAATAATATTCTTATAAGGAAGCTTATAGACTGCGATGATGAGGAAAAGCTCAGCTGTTATATAGAAGTTCTTTATGTACAGGCTTTGCTTTCCGGGCATTTTCCGCTTCTCAATAATGAGATGAAGGTACTTAATGAGAACCTGTATAAGCTTATGATGTTCTGAGGGTAAAGATATGAGTATGCAGGAATATTATGATATGTTTGATGATCTGGATCAAGGGGAGATC
>ONDB01000017.1 GCA_900316485.1 uncultured Eubacteriales bacterium | reverse complement strand
CTGTCTGCCTGCTGATTCACAGACATTACTTATTATTGAAAAGGGAAATTATATCCATATATGATTCGTCAGAATCACCGCTTGAAGAAGACTGGGGCTTTGGTGCCGGTCTGCTGTTCTGCTGAGGTACAGTTGTATTCGCATTAGGGAATACAGGTGCCTCCTCCTGACGAGGCTGAGGTGCAGCTGCAGGTGTGGGAGCAAAAGGATTATAGCTGTTCTGCTGAGGCTGGGGCTTCGGCTGAGGTCTTGAAACACCGCCGAAACGGTTGGGCTCCTGTCTTACCGGTGCACCGTACTGAAAGGGTGAAGGCGCTGCCTTTTTATCATCCTTCTTTGCCATCGGTGAATAGCTGTCTGTAGTGGGGAAACCGGTTGCGATAACAATGACGCTGATAGCATCTTCCATTGCTTCATCAAGGGCAGCACCCCAGATAATAATAGCGTTTTCATCAGCCTGCTCTGAGATCATTGTGGATGCTTCCTGAATCTCGTCAAGTCCGATATCGGGAGAAGCCTTGATATTTACGATAAGTCCCTTTGCACCCTGGATAGATGTGCCGAGAAGAGGACTTGATATAGCGTTCTGAGCTGCGATCTTTGCCTTGTCCTTGCCGGAAGCAACGCCTACGCCCATAAGTGCATAACCTGCATCCTTCATAACAGAAGTAACATCTGCAAAGTCCAGATTTACAAGACCAGGAATAACGATAAGGTCTGTAATGCTCTGTACACCCTGACGGAGAACATCATCAGCTGCAAAGAATGCATTCTGGAGTGTAATCTTTTCCTCGCTGATATGCTTAAGTCTTTCGTTGGGGATAACAATAAGTGAATCCACATGCTGCTTAAGGTTAGCAATGCCGCTTTCAGCCTGTTCCATTCTTCTTTTGCCTTCAAAAAGGAAAGGAGTGGTAACGATACCGACTGTGAGAATTCCCAGTTCCTTTGCAACTTCAGCAACAACAGGAGCTGCGCCTGTACCGGTTCCGCCGCCCATACCTGCGGTTATGAACACCATATCTGTGTCCTTAAGAACCTCTGCGATCTGCTCTCTGCTTTCCTCGGCTGCCTTCTGGCCAATCTCAGGCTTGGAGCCTGCGCCCTTGCCGTGGGTGATTTTTTCACCGATCTGCATCTTCATTGTAGCCTTGGAGCGGTTAAGCGCCTGCTGATCCGTATTGATAGAAATAAATTCTACACCTGATACATAGTCGATCATGCGGTCGATAGCGTTTCCGCCGCCTCCGCCGACTCCGACTACTTTAATCTGTACAACGCTGTCAATCTCGTTATTTTCAAATTCGTAAGGCATTGTTTATACTCCCTTCAAATTAACATCCTGCCGTATCCGCGGCAGATAAAATATTTTTAAGATTACACCAGACCATCATAATATTTCCGGTGCCTGTAAAGGGGAAACACTGCACAGACTTTTCTGTCCCTGCTGCGGCATTCCATAAGCCGCCTGTCCCCTGATATCGAAGGCTTATCCCCTGCATTTATCAGCACAAACCCTCATTTTCCGGGCATTTTTCTCCTGTGTGAAAATGCAGACAAGAAATCACCTTAAAATACGACTATTAATAATTTACCACTTTTCGATCTTAATTTCAATACATTCGTTGAAATTTTCGGTTTATTCTTAATTCTTAATCTAACTGCACAAAAACAGCAGTTGAAATTTGTGCAGTCTTACTCTGCATAAAAATACAAATATTTGAATGATTTTTTTGTATTATTCATCCGTATATCCTGTATCATAATCGTAAGTATCACCGCTGTAAAGATCTGTGTTGTCATCAAGTGAATAATCATATGTATCAGTATCGAATGAATCAGAATCATATGAATATGTATCATCATTAAGGTCGTAGGAATAATCCGACTGATCATCAGTTGAATAATCTGTACTGTCGTCAGCAGTATACTGATCACTGTACAGATCTTCTGTAGTATCATCCTGATATGTATCGCTGTCCGTATCGTCAGTGTCGGAAACACCGGTATCATAATCATTGGTATCATCAGTCTGTGCTGCCTGTTCCTGCTCCTTCTGTTTTTTCTCCTCTTCCCTGCGCTTTTTTTCTTCCTCTATCTTTTTCTGTTCCTCTGCCTTCTTTTTGGCGATTTCCTCCGTATCTCCGGTTATCTTGAGATAGGATTTTCCGCCCTCTGAGGATGCAAGGGAAACATCAAGGGTTCCGAGAGAAGTTGGCTTTACGCTGGAATCAAGAATATGAGCGGCAGTTTTCGTTTTATAATCTATGTTTTCAAAATTACCGAGAAGAATCTTGAAACCGTTTTTCTTTTCTAAAACAATATTTGAAGTATTGGAAATATCAACGGTAATAATATCATCCTTAAGTCCGTTTGCACTTATTGCCTCAATTACCTTATCAAGATATTTTTTCAGATTGCTGTCCTTATATTTGATAGTTGAGGAAAGCTTGACATTTTCCAGCTTTGCACCAAGCACTGTAGGAACATCATATTGTTTCTTATTGCCTATCTCAATAACCTTTCCGCTTTTTCCAAGGACGATATATTTACCGTCACTTTCAATAATCGAGGTTGGCTTAGCCTCTGTAACCTTAATGTTAATTTTATTGAAAAGATGCTTTTCTATTTCAACACCTTCAATATACGGAAATTTATTCTTAATCTTTTCTGCACCCGGTGATGTATTGCAAAGAAGCAGGTTATCGCCAAGCTTTATTTCTGAAGCAGAAATAATATCATTGTATTCATATCTGGTCTTGCCCTCTACTGTGATATCATCAATTTTGAAGAACACCGTAAAAGACAATATTGTGCATATTGTGAGCAGAACTACAACTGTAAGCACCGCAAGAAGAACCTTCTTGAGCTTCCTTATATAGGGGCTGTCCGGTTTTTTTGGCGGATCAAGAGGCTTCGGTGCGCCGTATTCCTTATCTTCATCATTATTTCTGATAAGCACCTTTTCCGCTGCGTCATCCGCTTCCTGCTGCTTCATCTGTCTTTTCCTTGCAGGAGCTTTATTCAACAGCTTTCCGCCTGTTGTTTCCTCGGCAGGCTTCTGGCGGCGTTTGCCACCCTTCGGCGGTCTGTACTGCTGCTTCTGGCTGCTCTGGTTTCCCTGGCTGCGATTATTATCCGGCGTTCCCTTTTTCCTGTTTTCAGGAGCCGCTTTTTTTCTGCTTTCTGCTCTGTCATCTGACGAAGGGGATCTTCCGTTCTGTCTTGACGGAGTAGGACGACCAGGCTTTTTTTCGCTGCCGTTTCTGCTGCGTGCAGAAGCTCCGCTGCGCCTGCTCTGATTTATATTATCAGATTTTGTTTTACCGTTATTATCTTTTGAATTATTATTTGACGCAGAAGGTCTTTTTTTCCTTGTCTGATCGTTCTGCCGATCATCTCCGGAAGATTTTCTTTCCATTTAACCACCCCTTTCGCATTATTCTGACTTTCAATATCAGTCCTTTTTGCCCTGGGATCTTTCAGCAAGAACATCTGTAATCACTAAATATATTCTCTTTGCTGCATCATTTACTGCCATTTTCTTTGCATTTTCGGAATAACGCTCAAGTCTTTCAGGATCACTTGCAAGCTTATCTATTTCCTCAGTCAGCTTTTCAGGCGTCAGATCCTTTTCCTCGATCATAACAGCTGCATTCTTTTCAACAAGAGCCATCGCATTATGATACTGATGATTCTCAGCAACATTCGGAGAAGGAATAAGTACAGACGGCTTTCCCTTAACCTGTATTTCGCTCAGCGTAATTGCCCCGGCTCTTGCAACAACAACATCAGCAGCTGCAAGGCAGGTGGGCATATTATTTATATATTCCCTGATATCAAGGTTTTTAGCATTATCAAAATCTGCGCCCTTTTCCTTCAGAAGGTCAGGGAACCATTTGCCGTACTGACCGTAAGCATGGATATGCTGATATCTGCCGTCCTTTGCGCTCCTTGCAATAATATCTGCGAGTGATTCATTAATGATCTTTGCGCCCAGACTTCCGCCGAAGGAAAGGATTACCGGTCTTTCATCAAGTCCCAGCTGATTTCTTGCTTCATCCTTTTCTACCGTAAGAATCTCTCCGCGCACAGGATTGCCTGTTTCAACAAAGCGGCAGCCTGATTTGAAATGCTTCTTTGCAGCAGGCATCGCAAGCATTACTCTGTCCGCCTTTTTTGCAAGCATCTTATTTGTAATTCCCGGAAAAGCATTCTGTTCATGAATAACTGTGGGAATTCCCAGCTTTGCTGCTGCTCTTATAACCGGACCGCTTACATATCCGCCTGTGCCTACGCAGATATCCGGTTTGAACTGTTTTATAATTGTCTTGGCATCCATTTCGGCACTTATAGCTTTTTTTATGGTTACAACATTTTCCGCAAGTCCCTTGGGTGTCAGCTTCCTTCTGAAGCCCTGAACTACTATGCCCTTGAATTCATATCCTGCCTGCGGAACGAGTCTTTCCTCCATTCCGCCCTTGCAGCCGATATATAATATTTCCGCATCGGGCTGCTGCTGTCTGACATAGCCTGCAATAGCAAGAGCAGGATTGATATGACCTGCTGTTCCGCCTCCGGCAAATATTATTTTCATAGTTTTCTCTCCCATCTTCATTCAGGTAATCATACCTGAGCAGCTCGGTAGTTATTATTCTGACATTCTGACAATACTGCAGACAGACCCCTATACCTTTTCAAGGTTAGAGGTACGGGAAATAGACAGTACGATTCCCATCTGTGCCATCAGGATTATCAGCGAGGTACCGCCGTAACTGAAAAACGGCAGACTGATACCGGTATTAGGCAGCCAGTCGGTGATAACAAGGATATTAAGTATTGCCTGTATTCCGATCTGAGCTGAAAGTCCGGTGCCAAGCATGGAGCCGAAGGGATCCTTCGCCCGCATTGATATAGTTATTCCCCTCCATACAAGCAGAATGAAAAGTCCCAGTATCAGCACTGCGCCAACAAGTCCAAGCTCTTCGCATACTACTGCAAATACAAAGTCATTCTGTGCTTCGGGGATATACATGAATTTCTGTCTTGACTGTCCCAGTCCGAGACCCCATACTCCGCCTGATCCGATGGCGTAAAGGGAATTTCTTGTCTGGTAGGTATTATCCCACATTTCCTGTGTGGTATAGGTCAGTGCCTGACCCCAGCCGTCAAGTCTCTGCATAGCGTAGCCAAGCTTATCAGTAACAACAAGAATAAGCACAGCTCCCACTATAAGTAAGCCTGCAATAAAGAAATATCTTTTTCTGATTCCGCCCACAAACATCATTACAGCAGCAAGCAGTGTAATGATAACAACGCCTGAATAATGAGGCTCAAGAACAAGCAATGCCGCATACACGCCGTACATAAGCAAACAGGGCAGCACACCCATCTTAAATGTATGCATTTCCCGGAAATGCTTCGACGACCAGTCGGCTATTCCCAATATCAGAGCAAATTTTGCTATTTCCGACGCCTGGAATCCGAAATCTCCCAAAGAAATCCATCTTTTCGGGTTACCCGGCATAAACAAAACTACTATCAGCAGCAGCAGTGCAAAAACATAGAACACCGGTGCCATAAGATGCAGGTGATGATAATCGAAATAGGATATACCTATCATAACGGTAATACCTACCGCAGCAAATATTGCCTGTTTTTCGAGGTAGTAATAGCTTTTATCCTCATATCTCAGGGCTGCAGGGTAGCTTGCGGAGTACATCATTATAACTCCGATAATTACAAGCACAACAACAAGGAACAGGAAGGTCATATCTATACCGAGTCGTATAGAAAACAATTTCAGCCTGTTCTTTACAGCCTTTGTCTGCTTGGAACCGTCTATTTTTGTGACATTGTCTTTTTTTCTTAAAGGCGACGGCTCAGGACGATGCTGAGGAAGTTTTCTCGCAGGTGATCCTCCCGGCATTCTCCCACTCCCTTTCTTAATGACAGATGATAATACCGCCGGTTTTATCTGTCTGGTCGGAACAACTTAATAATCTCTTTAACAACAACAATGACCGGCTGTAAAAACTGCCGGTCTGTCAGAAAAGCAATCAACATCTCAGAACATTATCTGTTCAAAGATACAACATGCTTAACATAATTCAAATGCTTTCAAAAACAAATACCATATGCAGTACATCTTATAATAACATAATTCTCCCTCTTTTGCAATACCCTGCCCCGGCGCTGCCGCTGGCGAGCCAGGCGAGCCGCCGGAGCCGTAACGCGATGGTGTCGCTTCACTACGTTACGCTCTGATTGCGCCTGACTTTCTGGCTTCCAGCGGTGCTGCTGTAACAGCTTGGTTTGCTTTATCTTAGCTGATACTGTATTTTAATAATACTTACAGCGTTTTACCGGGAATATTATTCAGCGGTACTGCCTGCAATCTTTCCTCTGGTTCATATCAGAAGCTTTTTCCGTTTCCTAAAAGCAAAAGCAGTGATATTGCTCCGAATATTGCCTCTGCAATACTGAACACTACTACTATCTTTACCTCTGACCATCCGGACATTTCAAAATGATGGTGGATAGGGCTCATCTTGAAAAGTCTTTTTCCCTTAGTAAGCTTGAAATATGTTACCTGCAGGATAACAGAGAACATTTCGGCAATATATACGATACCTATCGGAATAAGGAATAATTCAAGATCAAGTCCGAAAAGAAGGGCACAAAGGAATCCGCCCAGATACAACGAACCGGTATCACCCATAAATGTTTTTGCAGGATTGAAATTCCAGATAAGGAAGCCAAGGCATCCTCCGGCAAGTGAAGCTGACATTATAGAAAGACCAGTTCTTGCAGTATAGCCTGCCATCAGCATGATAAATATTGCAGCAAAGAATGTAACTGAACCGTCAAGACCGTCAATACCGTCTGTAAGGTTTACAGCGTTGACAATACCGACAATCAGAACAGCTGCTATCGGATAATAAAGAATTCCTATATCCAGCATTCCGTAGAAAGGAATATAAGTATCGGTCTTTTCTCCGAAAAGATAAAGTGTAAAAAGATAAGCAGCAGCTACTGCAAACTGAAGTACAAGCTTCTGTTTGGGAGTAAGTCCCAGATTTCTCTTTTTTGCCACCTTAACATAGTCGTCAATAAATCCGATTGCACCATATGCTGCAGCCATAAACAGACCTGCATATATTTTAACGCTCTGCAATGCTGTTTCAGGAGCTATTCCCCTGCTGTCTGTTCCTGTCACGTGAAAAATGATTACACATACAAGAGTAGCAATAATACTCGCAGCAATGAACATGAAACCGCCCATTGTAGGTGTACCCTGTTTTCCCTTATGCCATTTTGGGCCTTCCTCGAGTATAGTCTGACCGAAATGCTTTTTCTGCAGAAAAGGCACAAGCCATATTCCAAGAAGTCCCGCAACAGCAAATGATGTTATTGCCGAAACTATAGTCCATATCCCTGACATTTATCTTCCACCTTTCTGCAGATAACTCTGCGGTGACCGCAGAGGTCACGGTATTTTTGTATCCAGCCGCTCCTGACAAGCTGCCTGTCAGAATCTCAATATTTCTGTTCTCTTTGTTTAAGCCTCAAAATAATTGATAATTGCTGCCAGGGGCAGACCTGTTGCAAGAAGGACACCTGTGCAGGCAAGAACCTCTTCGACAGAATATTTTCCGTCAATAATGCTTACCCTGCTTAAAATTCCGTTTCCGACTATATCAAATGCCGCTGTGCCGTTTTTCTCTGAAATATTTCTGCATGCAACATCAGCGCCGTAATTCTCGCTTGAAAATGTCATTACGTCATGTGGGTCCTCACCGTATACTTTGAGTGCATTTTCATAGGATGTCACCTTAGTGCGGAAGCCTCCCATGCTTTTTGCCTGGCTGTCATAGCTGCCGTCAAAAAGTATAGTATCCTCAATGATGTTTTCAGGACAATCCCCGTGATAATCCGGGGTTTCAATCACGAAATCCGTATTCAGTGAAAAATCATCTATACAGGTATTATATGAACAGAAGTTAAGTATATCAGACACGATATCGCCTATCCTTTTTCCGTTTTCACAAGCTATCATGATAAGCCTGGGATTATTCACCGTTTTTATACGGTTGGTCATTTTAAGCACCTTCTTCCCGATACAAATATTATTTTTTGATTTGCCGCAGCAAACACGGCTGTTTATAATTGTCTTTTCCT